>DASXTK010000518.1:0-7320 GCA_036505485.1 Acidimicrobiales bacterium | reverse complement strand
CGTTCTGCCCGCGCTCGGGTCGGAGTTGGCGAGCTGAGCGCGGGCAGAACGGGGGTGGGGACTACTCGGCTATAAGCGTGGCTTTCATCGACGAATGGATCTCGCAGTGGTACGGGTAATCGCCCGGCTCGGCGGGCACATCCACGGTGACGGTCTCGCCTGCGGGCACCTCGACGTCGAACGAGCCGTCGTCGGCGGTGAACGTGTGGGGCGTTCCCGAATCGTTCTTGACTTCGATCGTGCCACCGGCAGGTGCGGTGATGTCCTCGTACTTGACGCCGGTTATCTCGTAGCTAACGGAGTCGCCGGAACTGTTCCCCGACGATGCTTCCGTCGTGGTAGCTCCTGAGTCGGACGAACTGGTGTTGTCGTCGTCGCCGCAGGCCACGAGACCTAACGCAAGAAACGCGGCAAAACTGGTTGCAGCGAGACGCCGACCCAGCGAGGACCGGACCTCTGCCGTCGTGAAGATGTCCATGTCCTTCTCTACCACGCCAACGCGGAAGCGGTTCTCTCAACCTTTTTTCGGTGGTGAAGGTCGGCTCGTCGCCAGTAGGGTCCACAGCCCTTCACCCCCCGGGCCGCAAAGCCTGGGGGGTCACACGCGCGCGAGGTGACCTGCCGATATGTCCCACCCCGAACTGGTTGACGAACAGGACTATCTCGACCACGCCTACCGATGTCTGGAGGCGATGCGGGTGAAGACCTCCCGTCTCGCCGACATCGCCGAATCCGCGGCCCAGGCCACCGATTCCGCCGCCGCCCAGTTCCACCTGCAGCGCCGGGCCCACAGCCTCGACACCGACGTGGACGGTCTGTCCTTCGGCCGGCTGGACGAGGAGGACGGCGCCCGGTGGTACGTCGGCCGCCGCCACGTCGAGGACCAGCGGGGCGAGCCCGTGGTGGTCGACTGGCGGGCCGACGTCTCCATCCCCTTCTATCGAGCCACCCCGGCCGACCCGCTGGGCCTGCACCGCCGGCGGCGATTCCTGATGAGCGGCCGCACGCTCGACGACCTGTTCGACGAGGTCTTCGACGACCCGGACTCGGTGGATGCCGCCCACCACGGCGGCATCCCCGACCCGCTGCTGGCCGAGCTGGAGCGCTCCCGCACCGGCGAGATGCGCGACATCGTGGCCACGATCGCGGCCGAGCAGGACCTGGTCATCCGAGCCCCGCTCGACACCTGCCTGGTGGTCCAGGGCGGGCCTGGAACCGGCAAGACCGCGGTCGGTCTGCACCGGGCGGCCTTCCTCCTCTACGAGCACCGCGGCCGCCTCGACCGCGAGGGTGTGCTGGTGATCGGGCCCAACCCGCTGTTCCTGCGCTACATCGCCCAGGTGCTGCCGTCGTTGGGTGAGGCTGCGACCCGCCAGACCACCGTCGACCGATTGCTCGCCGGCACCGCCTATCGGATCCGTTCGACCGACACCGACGCGGTGGCCCGGCTGAAGGGCGATCCCCGTATGGCCCGGGTTCTGGAGCGGGCGGTCCGGGCCACCCGCCGCCAACCGGAAGGTGACCTCATCGCGACCACTCGTTGGGGCACCGTGCGGCTGTCGCAGGACGATGTGGAGACCGCCATCAAGGAGATCGAGGCCCGTGACGTTCCTCACGCAGTCGGGCGGAACGCCCTGCGCACCCAGCTCACCCGGATGGTGCGCCAGGATCTGGCCGCCCGCCGCGGCGAGGAGCTGGCCTCGGCGGCGGAGCTGGAGACCGGTCTCCGCGGCGATCGCGACTGGCAGCGCGACCTGGACCGGATCTGGCCCACCCTGAGCGCGCCGGCGCTGGTCCGGCGGCTGTACAGCAGCCCGACCACACTCGCCGAGGCCGCCGCAGGAATCCTCGACGCCGCCGAACAGGCCCAGCTGCGTCGTCCCGCGGCCCGCAAGATCGACGACGAGTCGTGGACCGAGCCCGATGTGATCGTGCTCGACGAGGCCCAGTGGCTGATCGCCGGAACCCCGCAGACCTACGGCCACATCGTCGTGGACGAAGCCCAGGACCTATCGGCGCTGGCGCTGCGAGCCCTGGCCCGGCGCTGTCCCGGCCGCTCGATGACCGTCCTCGGCGACCTGGCCCAGGCCACCGGACCCGCGGCCCAGAGCTCGTGGGAGGCGGTGACCGGGCTGCTCGGCGGACCGGCCAACGCCCAGCGGGTCGATCTGGACCTGGGCTACCGCGTTCCAGCACCGATCATGGAGGTGGCCAACCGGCTGCTGGCCGTGGCTGCACCCGATGTCGTGCCGTGCCGGTCGGTCCGACCAGACGGCGCACCTCCGCTCATGGTCCGAGCCGAGGGGGAGCAGGCGTTGATGGCCGAGGTACATGCCGCAGCGGCGCGCCTGGCCGCGGAGTGGTCCTCTTTGGGCATCATCGTGCCCGACGAGCTCGACGTCCTCCGACGGGACCTACCCGGCACTGTCATTCGACCCATGGAGGCCAAGGGGCTGGAGTTCGACGCGGTGCTGGTGGTGGAACCGGACGCCGTGGCCTGGGATCGTGACGACCCGGCCCGCGGCCTCCGCCTGCTCTACGTCGCCCTGACCCGAGCGGTGCAGGAGTTGGTCGTCGTGCACGCTCGTCCGCTCCCCGCCGCGCTAGCCGAGGTGGTGGAGGCGGGCTGACGGTCAGAACGACAGGTGCTCGGAGGGAAGGCGACCCTCGGCCACCAGCAGCTCGATCTCCATGCGCTGCTCCAGCTCCTCCAGCCGAGGAATCACGTCGGTCCGCAGCAGTGCCATCTGCACCGCCGCGTGGTGCGCGTCGTCCTCGGCGCTGGCCACGGACATCTCGATCTCGCTCATCCGCCGCTCCAGCGCTCGCATCTGGTCGCGATGCGCCTGTTGCCAAGTGGTCACCTCCGCCTGAAATGCCGCTATGCGCCGAGCTAGTCGTCGGGTCCCCACGAGACGAAGAGGCTAGACGTCCTTCTCGTAGGGGAAGCCGAGATCCGGGGCGGTGACGAGCGCACGGAACTCGATGCCCGCCGCCGCAGCCAGTTCGGCGCAGGTGCCGCCCCGGTCGACCACCGGGATCAGCAGCACTGGTTCGGCCCCGAGCTCCCGGACGACGTCGGCCGCCTCCAGCATCGAGACCCCCCGGGTGACCGCATCCTCGGTGATGGCCACCCGATCACCCGGCTCCAGCGCCCCGGCGATCCGGCCGCCGCCGCCGTGGTCCTTGATCTCCTTGCGGACGCTGAACGCTCGCAGCTCCCGCCCCCGGGTGGCGGCGATGGCGGCGGTGGCGAAGGCCGCAGCGTCCGCACCCATGGTCAGTCCACCCAGCGCGGTGACGTCGTCGGGGAGGACCGCCAGCAGGGCGTCCGCAACCAGCAGCATGCCGTCGGGGCGGCAGGTCGTCTGCTTGGCGTCCATGAACCACGGACTGGTCTTGCCCGACTTGAGGACGAACTCGCCCCTGCGCACCGAATGCTTGAGCAAGTGGTCGATCAGCGCATCCGTGGACATGACGCCCACGGTACTGGCCTCCCCACCTCCCCCCGGACGACTAGGGCGTGTCCTGCGAATCATGGCGCACGCCTCTCGTCTCTTGCCGCCGCCAGCCTGCGGATGACGTCGCCCCTGGCTCGGAGATCCGCACACCGGATTCACAGGACACGCCCTAGTCCGCTAGTCCAGGCGGACTTGGCGGCTGCCGCCGGCGACCAGTCGGCCCACTTCGACGGCGGCGTGGCCGGCGCCGTGGAGCAGCTCGAGGGTGCGGGACACGTCGCTGGGCGGCACCACGACCACCATGCCGATGCCCAGGTTGAAGACCCGGGCCATCTCGGTGTCGTCGATGTCGCCCCGGCGCTGGATCTCGGTGAAGACCCGCGGCACCTCCCAGCAGGACCGATCCACCTGGGCGTCGACGCCGTCGGGCAGGACTCGGGGCACGTTGCCGACCAGCCCGCCCCCGGTGATGTGGGCCACGGCCCGGACATCGACGTCGCCCACCAGGCTGAGGACCGCCGGCGCATAGATCACCGAGGGTCGCAGCAGCTCGTCGACCACCGTGTGGCCTTCGAACAGCTCATCGTCGAGTCCTAGACCAGCCAGGTCCAACAACACCCGGCGGGCCAGGGAGTAGCCGTTCGATCGCAGCCCGGGTGAGGGCAAGGCCACGAGCACGTCTCCGGGCCGGGCCGTCGCCCCAGTGAGCAGCCGATCCCGTTCCACCACCCCGACCGCGAAGCCGGCCAGATCGAGCTGGCTCTGCGCCCCCATCCCGGGATGCTCGGCCATCTCGCCGCCGATCAGAGCGCACCCGGCCTGGCGGCAGCCGTCGGCCACGCCGGCCACGACCTGCTCCACCTGGTCGGGATCGAGCCGGCCGACCGAGAGGTAGTCGAGGAAGAACAGCGGCTCGGCCCCCTGGCACACCAGGTCGTCCACACACATGGCCACCAGATCGATGCCGATGGTGTCGAGACGACCGGCTTGCTCGGCCACCAGAACCTTGGTGCCGACGCCGTCGGTGGCGGCGACCAGGACGGGCTGGCGGTAGCGGTCGGTGTCCAAGGCGAACAGCCCGCCGAACGCGCCGACATCGCCGATTACTTCGGGACGGTAGGTGGAACGCACCGCCTCCTTGATTCGCTCGACCGCCGCCTCGCCCGCGGCGATGTCTACTCCGGATGCCGCGTAGGTCTCACCCATCGCGGGCAGGCTAACGCGGGGGGCGCGTCTTACCCGTGAGCACCGATGTCGACTGTTATCTCAGTGGGGCACGGTTTCCAGAACGTGCTTGCCCACCTGGACTGGCACCTCGACGGGGTAGTTGCCGGTGAAGCAGGCGTCACAGAAACCGGCGCCGATGGTTCCCGTCGCCGTCACCAGCCGCTCGAGATCCAGGTAGGCGAGGGTCTCGACGTCGAAGTACGAGCGGATGTCCTCGACCGTCATGTTCCGGGCGATCAACTCGTCCCGGTCGCCGGTATCGATGCCGAAGAAGCATGACCACTTGACCGGCGGGGAGGTGATGCGCAGGTGGACCTCGCGGGCACCGGCCTCGCGCAGCATCTTCACCAGCTGCTTCTGCGTGGTCCCCCGGACGATCGAGTCGTCCACCACCACCAGCCGCTTGCCGGCGATGTTCTCTCGCAGCGGGTTGAGCTTCATCCGCACGGCCCGGGCCCGTTCCTCCTGGCTGGGAGCGATGAAGCTGCGACCGATGTAGCGGTTCTTCACCAAACCCTGGCCCGACGGGATCCCACTGCGGCGGGCGAACCCCTCGGCCGCCGGCACACCGGACTCCGGCACGCCGATCACCATGTCGGCTTCGATCGGAGCCTGCTCGGCCAGCTGCTCGCCCATGGCGATCCGGGCCTGGTGCACGCTGCGCCCATACAGCCGGCTGTCGGGTCGGGCGAAGTACACGAACTCGAACAGGCAGAGCTTGGGGTCGACCCGATTGGGGTCGAAGGGGTGGAACGAGTGCACGCCGTCGGCGTCGATGACCACCATCTCGCCCGGTTCGATCTCCCGGACGTAGTCGGCACCGACGATGTCCAGCGCCGGGGTCTCCGAGGCCAGCACCCAGCCCTCGCCCAGCCGTCCCAGGCACAGCGGCCGGAAGCCGTTGGGATCGCGCACCCCGATCACGCTGTCCTCGTCCATCAACAGCAGGGAGAAGGCCCCTTGGAGGAGGGGCAGCACCTCGAGCAGGGCATCGGTCAGCGCCCGTCGCTCGGGAACTTCGCCGGTGCCGTTGCCGTTCTCGTGGGCCGCAGGCGCACCGGACGCGGCATGCCGGGCCATAGCCGACGCCAGCAGCTCGGCCACCAGATCGGTGTCGGAGGTGGCCTCCACCGTGCCCTCGAGCATTCCCGCCTCGGCCGCCAGCGCCGCGGTGTTGACCAGGTTGCCGTTGTGGCCGAGGGCGAACTGCTCCTCGCCGACCGAGCGGTACGACGGCTGGGCGTTGCGCCAGGTGCTCGATCCGGTGGTGGAGTAGCGGCAGTGGCCGATGGCCAGGTCACCGGACAGCCCGGCCAGGGTCCGCTCGTCGAACACGCTGGCCACCAGCCCTTGATCCTTGACCACGGTGATCATCTCGCCGTCGCTGACCGCCATGCCCGCGGCTTCTTGGCCTCGATGCTGTAGCGCGAAGAGGCCGAGATAGGTGAGCTGCGCCACCCCGAGGCCAGGGCCGTAGACCCCGAAGACGCCGCAAGCCTCCTTGGGCTGATCTGCGTCTGCGTCGATCACGACCCCATTGTGCCGTGCGCGCGCTCCGCGGCGGTCATTGGGAGGACCCAGGTTTGCGGACGACGAGACGACCGTCACTTCCGGCACACACTAGGCTGCCCAACCCGATGGGGGTCGTACATCTGCTCATTCCCGTGCTCAGCCGGCTCGAGGCGCGGTCGCCAACCCTGGCCAAGCTGTTTCGCTACTCCTCGGCATCAGCGGTGGCGGTGACCACTTACGTGGTGGTCCTGGTGATCTGCCACGCGGTGATCGGCCTGCCGGAGATGACCTCGCACCTCACCGCAGTGTTCGTCTCCTCGGTGCCCAACTACCTGATCAACCGCAGCTGGACCTGGAAGCAGCAGGGCAAGAACCGGCTCTGGGGCGAGGTCGTGCCGTTCTGGGTGATGGCGTTCCTGGGCCTGGTCCTGTCGACGATCTTCGTAGCCATCGTCGACCGGCGCACCGACTCCACGGCGGCCATCGCCGCGGCCAACCTGAGCGCCTTCGGGGTGCTGTGGCTGGCCAAGTTCGTGGTGCTGGACAAGCTCATGTGGAAGGTGGTCCACGACCTCCATCCCGAGCTCGACATCGAGGACTCCACAGGCGAGACCCCGCTTCCAGTCTCCGCCGACGGGTAGCCGACCCGGTCAGCCTTGAGTGGTGCCCTGACCCAGGGCCTCGGGCAGGCGGCCCTGCCAGCGATCCACGGTGTCGGCCAGAGACAGATCGACCAGCTTGCCGATGCTGATCCGATCGCCACCGACCGTGCCGATCGTGGCCACGGACACTCCCGCCTCCTGGCTCCGCCGCTCCACCTCGGCCGAGCTCGCCGGATCAACGCAGAGCACGAAGCAGCTGGGTGATTCGGCGAAGACCCAACGGTGATCGGCGTCGTCTGGCGGCTGGACCTCGATCCCGATTCTGCTGTCGACCGCCATCTCGGCCAGTGCCACCCCGATGCCGCCGCCCCCGGCATCGTGGACCCCGACCACCAGGTGGTCGTTCACGAGCCCTCGGATGACGTCGCAGGTGGCGCGGTGCCGGTCGAGGTCCAACGCCGGTGGGGTGCCTCGGCGGTGCCCCTGCGACCAGGCCCACGTTGACCCGGACAACGTGG
>DASXTK010000517.1:0-8619 GCA_036505485.1 Acidimicrobiales bacterium | reverse complement strand
GCGGCGTCCCCCTGCCGTTTTTGGCCCAACGCAGTCCCCAGCGGACTGAGTCGCACTTGTTTGGTTCCCGCGATCGCCTTATGTCATGCGCCTTAGCTGGCGCAAGGAATCGGCTGCTACGCTCAGCCGCCCGCGTTCAGCGCGCCCCAGCGCCGTCCTACGGGCTCTGCGGGAATACAACCACCCGACCTCGTCGGCGCTGACGAGGTGCCACATCGTTTCATCCCCGACGAAAGCCGACCAGTCCGTGTCCGACGTCCAGACACCTGAAGCCTCCTCCTCGAGCACGCAACCGAGCCCCGCCCCCGAAGGCGAGTACACACCCCGCGAGATAGCAGTCGATGACCTTGACGGCAGCTTCGCCGACGCCATCGACGGCACGATGGTCTCGGTCGAGGACGGTGCGATCGTGTCCGGAACTGTGGTGCGCGTCGACCGTGACGAGGTCCTGCTGGACATCGGCTACAAGTCCGAAGGCGTGATCCCCAGCCGCGAGCTGTCGATCCGCAACGACGTCGATCCCAGCGAGGTCGTGAGCCTCGGCGAGGCGGTCGAAGCATTGGTCCTCACCAAAGAGGACAAGGACGGCCGGCTGATCCTGTCCAAGAAGCGGGCCCAGTACGAGCGGGCCTGGGGCGACATCGAGCGGGTCAAGGAAGAGGACGGCGTGGTCTCCGGGCCGGTCATCGAGGTCGTCAAGGGTGGTCTCATCCTCGACATCGGGCTGCGGGGCTTCCTGCCGGCGTCGCTGGTGGAGCTGCGCCGGGTGCGCGATCTCCAGCCCTACGTAGGCAAGTCGCTCGAAGCCAAGATCATCGAGCTCGACAAGAACCGCAACAACGTCGTGCTGTCCCGCCGGGCCTGGCTCGAGGAGACCCAGCGCGAGCAGCGCGAGGACTTCCTGGCGAACCTCAAGCCCGGCGAGGTCCGCAAGGGCGTCGTGTCGAGCGTCGTCAACTTCGGTGCCTTCGTCGACCTGGGCGGCATGGACGGCCTCATCCATGTGTCGGAGCTGTCGTGGAAGCACGTCGACCACCCAGGCTCGGTGGTGCAGGTGGGCGACGAGGTCGAGGTGCAGGTGCTCGACGTCGATCTCGACCGCGAGCGCATCAGCCTGTCGCTCAAGGCCACCCAGCAGGATCCGTGGCAGGAGTTCGCCACCAGCCACCGCGTCGGCGAGCTGGTCTACGGCCGGGTCACCAAGCTGGTGCCGTTCGGGGCCTTCGTCCAGGTGGGCGATGGCATCGAGGGCCTGGTGCACATCTCGGAGATGTCGGCCCACCACGTCGATCTGCCCGAGCAGGTGGTCACCCCGGGCGAGGAGCTGTGGGTCAAGATCATCGACCTCGACCTGCAGCGCCGGCGCATCAGCCTCTCGATCAAGCAGGCCGCCGAAGGTGGTGTGGTCGCCGCCGAGTACCAGGAGCACTTCGGCGAGCACGCCTACGACGAGCAGGGCAACTACATCGGCCCGTCGGTGGAGCACTCGCCCGAGGCCGATGAGGCCTGGGCCGAGTACTACGCCGAGCACGGTGACGGCACACCGGGGGGCCCGGATGCGCCGCCGGCTCCCGCCGCCGAAGGCTCGGCCCCAGTCGCTGAGGGCTCGGCCCCGGTCGCTGAGGGCTCGGCCCCGGTCGCTGAGGAAGCTGAAGCCCCGGTCGCCGCGGAAGCCGAGGCCGACGCCGACGCTGCGCCCGAGGCGGCAGCTGCGGACGAGGACGAGACCGAGCCGGAACCGTCGACCGACGAAGAGGCCGCCGAGTAGCGCCAGCCCTTAAGGGACTGCGCTCGATGATCCTCGTCGGGCTCACCGGAGGTATCGGGTCGGGAAAATCCACGGTTTCCGCGCTCTTGGAGGCCAAGGGTGCGGTGATCGTGGACGCCGACGCCATCACCCGCGATCTGCAACAGCCCGGCACGCCGGTGTTCGCGGCCATGGTCGAACGGTTCGGCCCCGGCATCGTGGCCGCGGACGGGACCCTCGACCGGGCTGCGGTGGCCCGGATCGTGTTCAACGACGGTGCGGCGCTGGCCGATCTGAACGGGATAGTGCACCCCGCGGTGGGCGCAACGATCGCGGAGCGGATGGCCAAGCTGGCCGACAGCGATGCGGTCGTGGTGCTGGACGTTCCCCTCCTGGTCGAGTCGACCAGGGGCTATCCGGTGGACGGGCTGCTGGTGGTCGATGTCGACCCCGAGGTCGCGGTGGAGCGGCTGGTCTCCCAGCGGGGCATGGACGAAGCCGACGCCCGGGCCCGGATCGCCCGCCAGGCCAGCCGGTCCGAGCGGTTGGACCGAGCCGACCGGGTGATCGACAACGCCGGCTCGCCGGAGGACCTGCGAGACCAGATCGAAGCGGTCTGGGATTGGATCCAGGCTCTTCCTGCCAATCCCTGACAGTCGCTGTCACAGGCCACCGGTAGGTTGGTCCCGATGTCGTCCGTGCACGCGCCATTCAAGATGGTCTCCGACTTCGAACCGGCCGGCGACCAACCCACCGCCATCGCCCAGTTGAGCGAGGGGCTACGGGCCGGCGAGCGCTATCAGACCCTGCTCGGCATCACCGGATCGGGCAAGAGCGCCACGATCGCCTGGACCATCCAGGAGGTCCAGAAGCCAACCCTGGTCATCGCTCCCAACAAGTCGCTCGCCGCCCAGCTGGCCAACGAGTTCCGCGAGTTCTTCCCCGAGAACCGGGTGGAGTACTTCGTGAGCTACTACGACTACTACCAGCCCGAGGCCTACATCGCGTCGAGCGATACGTACATCGAGAAGGACTCGAGCATCAACGACGACATCGACCGTTTGCGGCACTCGGCTACCGCGGCCCTGCTGACTCGCAAGGATGTGATCGTGGTGGCCTCGGTGTCGTGCATCTACGGCTTGGGTTCGCCCGACCAGTACCGCGACAGCGTGCTCTTCAACCTGGTGGGCGACGAGATCGACCAGCGGGCGTTCCTCCGCCGCCTAGTCGACATGCAGTACCAGCGCAACGACCAGTCGCTGACCCGGGGTCGCTTCCGGGTGCGGGGTGACACCATCGAGGTGCACCCGGCCTACGAGGAGCACGCGCTGCGGATCGAGCTGTTCGGCGACGAGATCGAACGGATCACCGAGCTGGACCCGGTCACCGGCGAGCAGATCCGGGAGATGCAGGACCTCTGGATCTATCCCGCCACTCACTACGTGACCAACCAGGACCGCATGCGCGAGGCCATCGTGCGGATCGAGGCTGAGCTGGCCGAGCGGCTGGCCTACTTCGAGAAGGAGGGCAAGCTCCTGGAGGCCCAACGGCTGCGGATGCGCACCAACTACGACCTCGAGATGATGCAGGAGGTCGGTTACTGCAACGGCATCGAGAACTACTCGGCGCCCATCGATGCCCGCAAGGCCGGCGAACCGCCGTTCACGCTCCTCGACTTCTTCCCCGACGACTACCTGTGCGTGATCGACGAGAGCCACCAGGCCGTGCCCCAGCTCCACGGGCAGTTCTTCGGCGACCGCAGCCGCAAGGACGTGCTGATCGAGCACGGCTTCCGGCTGCCATCGGCCGCGGACAACCGGCCGCTGCGGTTCGAGGAGTTCACCGAACGGGTCAACCAGGTGGTCTTCCTCTCGGCCACCCCGGCGGCCTACGAGCTGGAGATGTCGTCGCAGGTGGTCGAGCAGGTCGTGCGGCCCACCGGTCTCGTCGACCCCGAGGTCATGGTGCGACCGACCAAGGGCCAGATCGACGATCTGATGGAGGAGATCACCCGGCGGATCGAGCGGGACCAGCGGGTCCTGGTCACCACGCTGACCAAGAAGATGGCCGAGGACCTGAGCGACTACCTGCTCGAACAGGGGCTGCGAGTCCGGTACCTGCACTCCAACGTCGACACCATCGAGCGCATCGAGATCCTGCGGGCCCTGCGGCTGGGCGAGTTCGACGTGCTGGTCGGCATCAACCTGCTGCGGGAGGGCCTCGACCTGCCCGAGGTGTCGCTGGTGGCCATCCTCGACGCCGACAAGGAGGGCTTCCTGCGCAGCGAGACGTCTTTGGTGCAGACCATCGGCCGGGCCGCCCGGAACGTGGACGGCCAGGTGATCATGTACGCCGACACCGTGACCGACTCCATGCGCCGGGCCATCAGCGAGACCAACCGCCGACGTCAGCTGCAGATGGCCTACAACCGGGAGCACGGCATCGATCCGCAGACGGTCCGCAAGGCGGTCACCGACATCCTGGCCCACCTGCGACCATCAGAGGGCGCCCCGGTTCCGGGCGAAGGCCGTCGGCGCGGCCGCATGGCTCCCCGGAAGCTGCGCGACGAGCTGGCCGACCTTCCGCCCAGCGAGCTGGGCCGGCTTATCCAGACCTTGGAGGAGGAGATGCACGAGGCTGCGGCCGACCTCCGGTTCGAGTACGCGGCTCGGTTGCGCGACGAGGTCGGCGAGCTGAAGCGGGAGCTCCGGGAGGCCGGCGTCTAGTGATGACCTGCTGGGCACCGAACTTCGGCCCGAACATGCGTTCCCGGGTTGCCGGCGGGCGCTAGCCTCACGACTCGTGGCCGATTCGCTCATTGTTCGGGGTGCGCGGGAGCACAATCTGCGGAACGTCAGCCTCGATCTGCCCCGGGACAAGCTCATCGTCTTCACCGGTCTGTCCGGCTCGGGCAAGTCGTCGCTGGCCTTCGACACCATCTATGCCGAGGGGCAGCGCCGCTACGTGGAATCGCTGTCGGCCTACGCCCGGCAGTTCCTGGGGCAGATGGACAAGCCCGACGTCGACTTCATCGAGGGCCTGTCACCGGCCATCTCCATCGACCAGAAGTCGGCGTCCCGCAACCCCCGGTCGACGGTGGGCACGATCACCGAGGTGTACGACTACCTCCGGTTGCTGTATGCCCGCATCGGCGTGCCTCATTGTCCCGAGTGCGGGGCCGTAGTCATCCGCCAGACGCCGCAGCAGATCGTCGACCGCATCCTCGAGCTGCCCGACGGCACCCGGTTCCAGGTGCTGGCGCCGGTGGTCCGGGGGCGTAAGGGCACCTACGAGACGCTGCTGGCCGACCTGTCGGCGCAGGGCTTCGCCCGGGCTCGCATCGACGGCGAGATCCACGAGCTCACCGACAAGCTCGAGCTGGCCCGCTACGAACAGCACACCATCGAGGTGGTGGTCGACCGGCTGGTACGGCGCGACGGCATCGGGCGTCGGCTGACCGACTCGCTGGAGACCGCGCTGAAGCTGGCCGACGGGGTCGCTGAGGTCCAGATCGTCCGGCGCGAGGACGAGGCCGTCGGCGAGGAGGGTCTCGACGACGACACGATGACCTTCTCGCAGCACCTGGCCTGTCCCAACGGCCATGGCAGCTTCGAGGAGCTGGCCCCCCGCAACTTCTCGTTCAACTCGCCCTATGGCGCGTGCGAAGCCTGCGATGGTCTCGGCACCCGCTACGAGGTCGATCCCGAGATGGTCGTCCCCAACCCTGATCTGTCCCTGGCCGATGGGGCGATCGCCCCCTGGGCCGGCGGGCACCAGCGCTACTTCCAGCGTCTGGTGGAGGCCGCGGCCGACGAGCTCGAGGTCGACTCGTCGACCGCCTGGAGCGAGCTGAGCAAGAAGCAGCGCGACTCTCTGCTCTACGGCAAGGGTCTCGGCCGGGTCTGGGTGAAGTTCAAGAACCGCTACGGCCGCGAGCGCACGTACCACGCCAACTACGAGGGCGTGATCCCGTACCTGCAGCGGCGGCACAGCGAGGCCGAGTCCGACGCCACCCGTGACCAGATCGAGGGTTACATGCGCGAGGTGCCGTGCCCCGTCTGTCGCGGCGCCCGGCTGAAGCCTCTTTCGTTGGCGGTGACCATCGACGGTCGGTCGATCGACGAGATCTGCGGGTTGGCGATCGGCGAAGCCGCCAAGGTGCTCGGCGCCCTGGAGCTGTCCGAGCGTGACCGGTTGATCGCCGAGCAGGTGGTCAAGGAGATCAACGCTCGGATGGGGTTCCTCCTGGACGTGGGTCTCGACTACCTGACCCTGTCGCGGGCCGCGGGGACGCTGGCCGGGGGCGAGGCCCAGCGCATCCGTCTGGCTTCGCAGATCGGCTCGGGCCTGGTCGGGGTGCTGTACGTGCTCGACGAGCCCTCCATCGGTCTGCACCAGCGCGACAACCACCGGCTCATCGAGACCCTGATCCGGTTGCGGGAGCTGGGCAACACCGTGTTGGTCGTCGAGCACGACGAGGACACCATCCGGGTTGCCGACTATGTCGTCGACATCGGTCCGGGCGCGGGGGAGCACGGCGGCAACATCGTGCACGCGGGCACGGTCAAGCAGCTGCTCCGCAACCGCGACTCGGTCACCGGGCAGTACCTGTCCGGCAAGCGCAGCATCCCGATGCCCAGCCGGCGTCGGGAGCCCAACGAGCACTGGCTGACCGTCCGGGGTGCCCGGGAGCACAACCTGCAGAACGCGGACGTGTCGTTCCCCTTGGGGTGCTTCGTGGCCGTGACCGGGGTGTCTGGTTCCGGGAAGTCCACGCTGGTCAACGACATCCTCTACCGGGCGCTGATGCAGAAGATCTACAAGTCGCGCAAGCCCCCGGGCCTGCATCGCTCGATAGAGGGCATCGAGCTCCTGGACAAGGTCATCGACATCGACCAGTCGCCGATCGGACGGACCCCCCGGTCCAACCCCGCTACCTACACCGGGGTGTTCGATCACATTCGCAAGCTGTTCGCTCAGACCCAAGAGGCGAAGGTGCGGGGCTATCTCCCCGGCCGGTTCAGCTTCAACGTGAGCGGCGGGCGCTGTGACGCCTGTTCCGGTGACGGCACCATCAAGATCGAGATGCACTTCCTGCCGGACGTGTACGTCCCGTGCGAGGTGTGCAAGGGCGCTCGCTACAACCGCGACACCCTCGACATCACCTTCAAGGACCGCAACATCGCCGACGTGCTGGACATGAGCTGTGAGGAGGCCCGGGACTTCTTCAGCCACCAGCCGCCGATCGCCCGCCACATGAGCACGTTGGTCGACGTCGGTCTGGGTTATGTGCGGCTGGGTCAGCCGGCGACCACGCTGTCGGGAGGCGAGGCCCAGCGGGTGAAGCTCTCGAGCGAGCTGGCCAAGCGCTCGACCGGCCACACCATCTACATCCTCGACGAGCCCACGACCGGTCTGCACTTCGAGGACGTCCGCAAGCTGCTCACCGTGCTGTCACGGCTGGTCGACCAGGGGAACACCGTCCTGGTCATCGAGCACAACCTCGACGTGATCAAGACCGCGGACTGGATCGTCGACCTGGGTCCCGAGGGTGGCAGCGGGGGCGGCATGGTCGTGGCCGCCGGGACGCCCGAAGACGTCGCGGCCGAGCCCCGCAGCTGGACCGGCCAGTTCCTCGCTCCACTCCTCACCGCGAGTGTGAAGTAACCGGAAAAGCCGCGAAACTGTCTCAGATGGGGTTCGGGATGAGCTACAGTGATGGCTCCCAGCCGAACTGAAAGGGTTTGTGAATGGCGGATTTTAAGACAACTGAGGCGGTATACCGTCAGCTAGACGAGGATGTCAGGTCGATCAGCAAGACGGTGGGAGAGATCCTCCAGTCGACGACGCGCCTCGAGATGGCCGCGGAGCTGGCCGAGCATCGCCACACCAAGGTGATGACCCGGTTCGACCAGATGAACGGCCGCTTCGACAGTCTCGACAAACGCTTCGACAAACGCTTCGACACCGTCGACGGCCGCCTCGACTCGATGGACGGGCGCCTCGAGACCATGGATGGCCGCTTCGTTTCGATGGACGGGCGGCTCGTTTCGATGGACGGGCGGCTCGATTCGATGGACGGCCGCTTCGACACCATCGATCGCAGACTCGACACCGTCGACGACCGCTTCGATGCCGTCGACAAAAGGTTCGATTCGATGGACGACCAGATCGGAGGGCTGAGCGAGACGCAACAGCAGAACAGCGAGATGCTCCGGCAGCATGGTGAGCGGCTTGATTCGATGGACGGGAAGCTTGATCTGTTAGTGGAGACGTTGCGGGGGGCGCCGGACTGACCGGACTGGGCGCCGTGGGTGCGCTAGGAACGAGCCCTGCTATGGGCGATCGAATCTCGGGCGAACCACGGCGCCACCGGCGCCTTGTAATGGGACTAGCTGCGGCGGTGCTTGCCGTCGGACTCACGGCGTGCGGTGGTGGTGACGACGACCAGTCCGGCCAGTCCGAGGTGGACGCCGGAGCATTGGGCGAGGCGTTGGGCCAGGCTGGCGACCAGAGCAGCCCGTCGAACCGGAGCGATGTCAACACCACCACGACCGCCGCTGGATCCGGGGAATCGCAGACCCGGCGGGACCTGCCGGAGCTGCCCCCACCGGACATCCCGTCCGAGTCGTCGCCGCCAACCACCGTTCCCGGCACCGAGTCCCTGGACTGGCCCATCGGCTTCGGCGACGGCGAAACGCTCCCGCTGTTGGGCGAGATCGTGGTCGACCTGGAGCCCAACGGATACGCCGACTTTCCGGTGTCGCTGGTGGAGGGGAAACGGGCCGCGCTCATCTCGGCCGGCGACGATGGCGTCCTCACCTACATCGAGGTGTTCCGTCCGGACGGAACGAGTGAGGGTTCATGGGAGG
>DASXTK010000516.1:0-2368 GCA_036505485.1 Acidimicrobiales bacterium | reverse complement strand
TCCACTGCTGATCCGGTAACGAGCAATGGTCGGCGGTGCCGCTTGGCGGCACCGCCTCGGCCAACCCACCGGTGGGACCGAGGACGGCCGAGTCGGCGTTGGTGCTCGACCAGGCGAACGTCACCGGGATCCGTCCAGCCGGACAGACGCTCGTTCCGGCGCGGTCTCGGAACCCGCCGATCACCGGCGCGGGCGCCGCCGGAGCGGTCGTCATGGTGGTGGAGGTCGTCGTCGGCTCCTCGGGAGGAACAGACACCTCCTCGCCCGGGATCGTGGTCGTCGCGGGCGCTTCCGCCAGGGTGGTCGGCAGCGTCGTAGAGGACGACGGGGGCAGCTCGATGCGCTCGGCGACCTCGTCGGCCGTCTCGACCGGGACGTTGTCGCCGGCCCGCTCGGCCACGGCCACGACGGCCAGCGTCACCGCGGCGATCCCGGCAGCCGCCATCACCAGAGACCGCCCGGTGTTCCGCCGTCGCCGGGCTCTGCGACCGGCCAGGTGGGCCCCATCGTTAGCGCCACCGGCACTCTCGCCTCCGCTTGTCGGCACCCCGCTGGCCTCCAGGGCCGAAGCGGCCTTGGCCCGCACCATCGGTCCGGCAGCCACCAGGGGAACCGCACTGAACAAGGCTTCGGGGCTGAGCTGGGTCTGCCGGTCGGCGCTGCAGTCCTCGCAGCGCCGGATGTGGGTCACGATCGCCGCCGCGACCGGACGGGAGAACACCAGTCCGCCCGCATCCTCCCCGGCCAGCACCCGGCGCAGACCGTTGCAGGCAGGATCGCCGCTGCGCCACAGGACCCAGGCGCCGATGGCGTCCCCCAGCCGCTTCTTCAGCCGGAACAGCCGTTGATGCACGGCGTTGGGCTCGACCGCGAGCTCGCCGGCCAGCTCGGCCGGTCCGAGTCCGTGGCGCAGGTGCAGGTTCAGCAGGCTGGCGTCGTCGTCGCCCAGCGCCGCGGCCGCGGCCCAGACGAGATCGTCCCGCTCGCCCGCGACCACAGGGTCGGCGACCGGATCGGCGGCGTGGGCTCCCCGAGACCGGGAGGGATGCTGGAGCGCGTCCACAGCGTCGTCACCGCCGACCGGGTCGATGCGCCGGTCGCGCTGCAGGCGGTTCAAGCCCTTGTTGCGGGTGATCCGCAGCAGCCAGCCCCCGAACGACTCGGGTTGCCGCAGCCCGGCGATCTCCTGCCAGGCCGTGGCGAAGGCCTCCTGAGCCACCTCCGCGGCGGTGTCGCGGTTGCGGACTATGTGCCAGGCCACGTCGAAGGCTCGATCGAACCACCGCTCGAACAGCAGGCCGAACGCCTCGCCGTCGCCCTCGGTGGCCCGTTGCGCCAGATCGGCGTCCCGCAGGCCCGTAGTCCGCACCGCGACCATCCCACCACATGATTCAGACAATGGAGACCGGAGTGCCCAGCTCGAGCTGCTGGTTCAAGGTCTCGGCCACATAGTTGGGGACCCGGATGCAGCCGTGCGACACGGCCTGGCCGATGCTGGACGGGTCGTTGGTCCCGTGGATGCCCACTTGGCCGTCGCCGCCGGCGAACTCGGTCAGCACCTCGGAGTGGGCCGAGAGCCCGAAGGCGAACGGTCCATAGGCACCGCCGGGATCTTCGGTGGCCAGTTTGTCGACCACGTAGAACGTCCCGGTGGGCGTGGGAGCCGCTTCCTTGCCGATGGCCACCGGCGTGGTCAGGACCAGCTCGCCGGTGTCGAACAAGCTCAGCGTCCGGGCCCCGAGGTCGATCTCGATGGCCAGGTCCACCTGGTGCACCTCGACGTCGCTGCGCCGGATCCAGCCGGTCGAGCCGTTGGGACGCTCAGGCAGCGCCACCTCCAGCCAGTCGCCTTGGTCGGCGGTGACCAGCAGGACTCGGGGCGAGCCGAAGCTCGTGGTCGCGGCGAGGCTGTGATCGGCCGGCCCGTCGGGTGTGGTGTAGATGTCAACGGCGTTGTCGGATCGGGCCACCAACGCCGGGCCGGTCAGGGTGGCCGCCGCGGTTGTGGTGGAGCCGGTTCCGGCCGTGGAGTCGTCTGCGCCGGCGTGGCCGCCGCACGCCGTCATCGCCCAGGAGGCGACGACGACGGCAGCGACCAGCAGGGCGCGGGGGTGCGCTCGCATCAGCCGGTGAAGTTGGGTTGGCCGACGACCGGAGGATCGGGGTCGGGGTCGGGATCCGGGTCGCCATCGGGGCACAGCACCGGGTCTTCCGGATGCGGGTGGAGCTCGCCGTCGTCGGGATCGTCACACGGATCCACGTCGGGGCAGTCGCCGTCCTCATCCGCGTCGTCGCACGGGGGCGGGCACTCGTCGTCGTCCTCGTCGCACGGGGGCGGGCACTCGTCGTCGTCCTCGTCGCACGGGGG
>DASXTK010000515.1:0-11188 GCA_036505485.1 Acidimicrobiales bacterium | reverse complement strand
CGGAGGTCGCAGTCGGGGGGATCCGGACCTGCAGCTCGTCGGTCGTTGCCGAATCGACGGCGGCGTAAGTGGCTCCGTCCAGGACCACGGAGTCGAGCAGTCGGTCCTCGGAGAAGTTCTCGCCTCCGATGGTGACCGGCTCGCCCGCGGCGGCGACACGCGGGAGGTCGTCGATGACAGGTGTCCGGTCGGGCACGACCTCGAGCTTCCGGTCGGACTTGGCCGAGTCGTGCGAGGCCTCGACGGTCACCTGGCCGGACCTGGCGCCCTCGGGCACCTCCACCTGCAGTTCCAGCGGACCGGCTGACGTCACGTCGGCCTCGACGTCGCCGATCCGCACGGTGTTGTCGCTCGGTCCGCCGCCGAACCCGGTCCCGTGGATCACGACCGTGTCGCCCACCTCCGCCCGCCCCGGCGTGACCGCGATTACCGACAGCTCGTCCGACGAGTGCCGGGAGATCCCGACGATGTTGCCTACGGCGTCGTAGGCGTACTTCGCCGCATCCGACTCCGGATCGATGACCGCCCGCAGCCGACCCGTCTCGTCGTACACGTAGGCGACCCGCGGCGGCCCCTGGAGATCGTGGGAGTCGTCGGCGGGCGAGGCGCAGGTGGCGGCCAACATGGCCACCACCAGCACAATCCCGCGACCCACACCACCCCGAGCGCGCACCCCTGGACCCCCCCCATACGATCGATGCCCCCAAGCGCTACGCAGCGTAGACCCGCGGTACCCCCGGCCTAGGCCGGCCCCCGCTAGGCGACGCGGCGGTACTGGCGGATGGCCAGCGGCGCGAAGACGGCCACGATTCCGACCGACCACAGGATCGAGCCGAGCGCGTATTGCTCTATCGGCTGGTCCAGTACGAGGCGCCGGACCGCGTCGACGGTGATGGTGACCGGCTGGTGCTTGGCGAACACCTGCAGCCAGCCCGGCATGGTGCTCGGGTCCACGAAGGCGGAGGAGGCGAACACCAGCGGGGCGATGAACGGGAACACCGCGGCCTGGGCGGTCTCCGCGTTGGGGACGCTGAGCCCGATGCCGGCGATCACCCACGACAGGGCGTAGGCGAACAGCAGCAGCAACGCCATCGCCACCAGGTACTTCAGCAGCCCGCCGTGGATGCGGAACCCCACCAGCACCCCGATGACCGTCATGAGGATGACGACGAACACGTTGCGGACCGTGTCGGCGATCGTCCGGCCAGCCAGGACCGCGGATCGAGCCATGGGCAGCGAGCGGAACCGCTCGATCAACCCCTTCTGGGCGTCCTCGGCCAAACCGATGCCGGTTCCCATGGCGCCGAACACCGCGGTCTGCACGAAGATGCCCGGCATCAGGTAGTCGACGTAGGTGAACGGGAAGCTCGGCGGGAGCTTGATGGCGCCGCCGAACACATAGCGGAACAGCAGCACGAAGATCGTGGGCTGGATCGTGGCGAACACGAACAGCTGGGGGAGGCGGATGTAGGTCAGGAGGTTCCGCCACGTGATGGCCATGGCGTCGGAGACCGCCTGCTGCGGACTGACGTGACCCGGGACGTGGACCCGCTCCTCGGTGCGCCTCGGTGCGAGAACCGTCGGCGTCGTGGTGGTGGTCATACCGCCTCCTCGGAGTCGGTGTCGTGTTGGCCGTCGGTCTCGGGCTTGTGGCCGGTCAGGCTGAGGAAGACGTCCTCGAGGCTGGGTTCTCGCACGGTGATGCCGGCGGTGACCACCCCGGCGTTGTCCAGGGTCCGCAACACCTCGACCAGCGCCTCGGAGCCGTCGTGGACCGGCAGCTCGACGGTGTCACGGTCGATCGAACAGGCGGTGAGGCCCGCGGCGTTGAGGACCTCGAAGGCCCGTCGGGCGCCGGCTTCGTCGGCCAGGCGGACATCGATCATGGTGGTGCCCAGCTCGGCCTTGAGCTCGGCCGGTGTGCCGGTGGCGATGACCCGGCCCAGGTCGATGACCGCGAGCTGGTCGGCCAGGCGGTCGGCCTCCTCGAGGTACTGCGTGGTGAGCAGCACCGTCGTCCCGGCTGCGGTCAGCTCCTCGATCACCCTCCACAGATCCTTGCGGCTGACGATGTCGAGCCCGGTGGTGGGCTCGTCGAGGAAGAGCACGGGCGGGCGGTGGACCAGCGCCGCGGCCAGGTCGAGCCGGCGACGCATGCCACCGGAGTAGGTCTTGGCCGGGCGGTCGGCGGCGTCGGTGAGGCCGAAGGTCTCCAGCAGCTCGGCGGCGCGGGGTCCGATCTCGGTCCTGGGGATGTGGGTCAGACGACCTATGAGCTGCAGGTTCTCCCGGCCGCTCAGGTTCTCGTCGATGGCGGCGTACTGGCCGGCGAGCCCGATGTGCTCCCGGACCCCCTGGGGGTTCCCGCAGACGTCGATGCCCAGCACCTCGGCCCGGCCACCGTCGGGCTTGATGATGGTGGTGAAGATGCGGACCGCAGTGGTCTTACCAGCACCGTTGGGTCCCAGGAGTCCGAACACCGTGCCGGTCTCGACCTCGAGATCTATGCCGCACAGCGCCTGAACTTCGCCGAATCGCTTGGTCAATCCCTCCGCAGCGATCGCGAGACTTGCCATGCCAAGAACTCTTGCACACGGGTCGAGACTTCACTAGCGAAGCTCTTGTTTGGGTGACCCGCTGGGTCAGCGCGAATCGGTGGCGACGGTAGTGTCCCGGCCATGGGCATCCTCGACGAGGACGTTGCTGAGGTACGGGCGGCGTCCGACATCGTCGGGGTGATCACGCAGTACGTGCAGCTCCGCAAGGTCGGCCGCCGCTGGACCGGCCTGTGCCCGTTCCACCCCGAGAACACCCCCTCCTTCTCGGTGAACGCCGAAGAAGGCTTGTACTACTGCCTGGCCGGCGAAACCCGGGTCTTGACCTGGGGAGGGGTGCGACCGATCCGGGAGCTCGCAGGGTCGACGACACGGGTCCTGACGGAGCGGGGCAAGTGGGTGGATGCTCCGTTCCTCTCCTTCGGCGTGCAACCGCTGATGCGCGTGATCTTGACCCGGAACCGGCAACGCAAGGAGATCTACGCGACGCCGGAACATCGCTGGCTGGTGCGGGGGAAGGGCACTCACCGGTATGAGCTAACGACCGAGACCTTGCGTCCAGGTCAGCCACTCGATTGGTCCTTCCCTTCGAACCGCACCCGGCTGCTGGGCGATCTATCGCCCTTCGGCATCGCACACGGAATCGCCTTCGGTGACGGGGACAACGACGCCGAGCTTCCTCCGTCCCTCGACGAATCGCCGAGCTACCTGGCCGGTTGGCTCGCTGGGTACATAGCTGCCGGCGGGGACGTCGACGACGAAGGCAATTGTCTGGTCATCTCGCCCAAGCGACCCGGTCTGGAGTTCGTCCGGGACGTCTGCACACGTCTAGGGATCGGAACCTTCGGGATCACCACCGAGTCCGAGATGCACAGCGTCGAGTTGATCACAGAGGACCTCGACGAACGGTTCTTCCTCGTGGAAGAGCATCGTCGCCGCTTCGCCGGGTCCACGACGGCGTGGGCCAGACGAGGTTGGGTCGTCCAATCAGTCGAGGAGACCGACCGCGTCGAGGAGGTCTTCTGCGCGGTCGTCGACGGAACGCACAACTTCGTCCTCGAGGACAACATCCTCACGGGGAACTGCTTCGGGTGTCAGGTGAAGGGGGATGTGATCACCTTCGTCCGGGAGATGGAGCACCTGGACTTCGTGGGGGCGCTGGAGTGGCTGGCGGCCAAGCTGGGGCGGACCCTGCGCTACAGCGACCAGGCCCAGGGCGAGGGCCGCAAGCGCCGGGCCCGTCTGGTCGAGCTGATGACGTCGGCGGTCGACTGGTACCACGAGCGGTTGCTGTCCAGCCCCGACGCCGGGGCGGCGCGGAGCTACCTGCGCCAACGAGGACTCGACGGCGAGGTCGTTCGGGACTACCGCATCGGCTGGGCTCCCGACGACTGGGACGCCGTCTGCCGGGCGCTGCGGCTCAGCGAGGACGACGCCCGCGACACCGGTCTGGGGTTCCGCAACAGCCGCAACCGGCTGCAGGACTCGTTCCGGGCCCGGGTCCTGTTCCCGATCTTCGACGACCAGGGTGCGCCCGTGAGCTTCGGGGGCCGCATCCTGCCCGGCGGCGAGGGCAAGGGGAACCACGGCAAGTACAAGAACACGCCCGAGACGCCGCTGTACCACAAGAGCAAGGTGCTCTACGGGCTCGATCGGTCCAAGAGCGCCATCGTCTCGTCGGACACCGCAGTGGTGTGCGAGGGCTACACCGACGTCATCGGGTTCCACCGCAGCGGTGTGCCGGTGGCCGTGGCCACCTGTGGGACGGCGCTCACCGACGAGCACGTGAAGCTGCTGCGCCGGTTCGCCCGGCATCTGGTGCTGGCCTTCGACGCCGACGGTGCCGGCCAGGCCGCGGCCGAGCGGTTCTACCAATGGGAGCGGGACCACGACCTGGAGGTGAAGGTCGCCGATCTGCCGGTGGGCAAGGATCCCGGTGACCTGGCCCAAACCGACCCCGAGCGGTTGGCCGCCGCGGTGGAAGGGGCGCGGCCGTTCCTGCGGTTCCGGTTGGATCGGGCCTTCGCGGCCGCCGACCTCTCGTCGCCCGAGGGTCGGGCCCGGGCGGCGGAACAGGCGCTGGGCATCGTGGCCGAGCATCCGTCGCCGATGATGCGGGACCAGTACCTGATGGATGTTGCCGGTCGGGTCCGGGTCGACCTCGAGCGGCTGCGGCCGATGCTGGACGAGATCCAGCGGGGGGTTCGGTCCGGCGGCGGGCCGGCTCGGTCGTCGCAGGGGAGTGGTCCCGGTGGTCCGGGTCCGGCGCCGCGGCGGCGGACTGCCGGCCGCGACCGCCGTCACGCCGAGGGTCCGGCGCTGGAGGTCTTGCGCCATGCGGTCCACAACCGGGACGAAGTTGCGCCTTGGTTGCGCGTGGAGCTCTTCGCTGATCCTCTGCATGGCGAACTGTTCGAGACGTTGGTGCGGGCCGACTCGACCGGGGTGCCGGTGACCCAGGCCATCTCCGACGCCTCGCCCGATGTGGCCGATCTGCTGGCCCAGTTGGTGGTCGGTGAACCGACCTCCGAGCCTTTCGACGCGGTGCGTCGCCTTCTGACCGAATCGGCCCGGGCCGAGCTGGCGGAGTTGCGGCTGCAGGCGGGCAGCGACGTGGAATCGTCGGACCTTCTGGCCGATTCAGCGTTTCTCAGCCGCTGCATGCTGGATCTACGAGACGCCGAAGCCAGCGTGGCTGCGGCAGATCGGTTGCTAGCCTTTCTCGGGAAACGGGTCGGAGACGGGGGATGATCAGAACGACGTCGGCGCCGAGAACGTGGGACCGTTCGACACAGATGGTGGTCGAGCGGGCTATCGAACGTGCCCGGGCGACTGGCCTGCTGACGCAGCACGAACTTGTAAGGGTCCTGCCGGACATGGAGTTCAGCACCGAGGTGCTGAGCGACATCCGGCGACGCTGCGAGGCGGCAGGAGTTGTTTTGGACGAAGCCGAAGATCTCGACATTGCGCTCGACCCCACCGACCTGGTGGCCGCGGTCGCGGCGACCGATGGCCGAGCGGCCGCGGCCGAGCGTCGCCGGGCCCGTCTGGTGGGACGCCGCACCGGCGAGAACTCATCGAGCACATCCGATCCGGTGCGCATGTATCTGCGCGAGATCGGGCGGGTGCCGCTCCTCACGGCCCAAGGCGAGGTGGCGCTGGCCATCCGCATCAAGGCTGGCGTCGAGGCGTCGGAGCAGCTGGCCGACGCCGAGGCCGCGGGAACCCATGAGTCCCTGGCGGCCGAGGAGAGCGACCGGCTGCAATGGCTGGCCGACGACGGTGATGCGGCCAAGAGCGCGCTGATCCAGGCCAACCTGCGTCTGGTGGTCTCGATCGCCAAGCGTTACGTGGGTCGCGGCATGCAGCTGCTGGACCTGGTGCAGGAAGGGAACCTGGGTCTGATGCGGGCGGTCGAGAAGTTCGACCACACCAAGGGCTTCAAGTTCTCGACCTATGCCACCTGGTGGATCCGGCAGGCCATCACCCGGTCGATCGCCGACCAGGCCCGGACCATCCGGATCCCGGTGCACATGGTGGAGTCCATCAACAAGGTCCACCGGGTGCAGCGCCAGATCGTCCAGGAGCTGGAGCGCGAGCCCACGGTCGAGGAGCTGGCCGAGCGGGTGGGTCTCACCCCCGAGCGGGTGCGGGAGATCCAGCGCATCTCGCTCGATCCGCTGTCGCTGGACTCGCCGGTGGGCGAGGAGGACGACTCGTTCCTGGGCGACTTCATCAAGGACGAGGACGCCGATGAGCCGCTGGACATGGCCACCCGGCAGATGCTGCAGGACGCGGTGGCCGAGGTCCTTGACGAGCTCAACGAACGGGAGCGCGAGGTCGTCCGGCTGCGCTTCGGGCTCGGCGACAACACCGAGGCGCGCACGCTGGAAGAGGTGGGCAAGGAGTTCGGCGTGACCCGGGAACGCATCCGCCAGATCGAGTCCAAGACCCTGGCCAAGCTGCGTCACCCCAACCACGCCCAACGCCTCCGCGACTACCTCGACGGCGAGTAGTCCCCAGACGCGCTGCTATTCTCCGAGTCCTTCCATTCCGGGGTAGCTCAACTGGCGGAGCAGGGGATTGTTAATCCCAAGGTCGTGGGTTCGAACCCCACCCCCGGAGCAAGCACCAACGGCGGGTCCGCCTCCCGCACGAGACCCTTGTGCTATGTGTACGGCGCCAAACAACCGGGGCTGTAGCTCAGTGGTCAGAGCAGGCGACTCATAATCGCTCGGTCGTGGGTTCGATCCCCACCGGCCCCACGGTCATAACCCCTGGTCAAGGGCAATGTCGGCGAATTCGATCGAGTCTAGGACCTGTCGCCTGATCGCCTCCGGAGTTCTAGACGTCTCCTAGACCCGTTCCTAGACTTGGCCGCATGGCGGACCTGCGGGAACGGTTCGAGGCGAAAGTCAACCGCTCAGGCGAGCATCATCTCTGGACCGGAGCCCAGCTGGCCGACGGATCCGGACAGTTGCGGGTCGACGGCAAGCTCACGACCGCCCGTCGAGTCGCATGGGAGTTGGACCGCGGTCCTCTTCCTCCAGGAGTACGAGTGTCGGGCTGTCCCGGCGAGCCCGGCTGCGTACGGGTCGATCATCTCTCGGCGCGAGCGACGACCAGCAGCCCACCCAGAGGTGGTGTTCGTCGGGCGGCCCGCGGCAGCGGGTCGAAGACCAAGGTCGGACCTGGCCGCTGGAAGCTGACGGTCACCCGCTGGACGGTGGGCTGACGGCTCGGTGCGACGCATCAACCGGACGGTGCGCGTCGACGCGGTGGCCGACGCGACGCGAGAGCTGGCCGAGTTTGTGGCGGAAGTGAACGCGTCACCGCTCCCGCAGGCAAAGCCGGATCGGGACATCACTGTCGACGAGGCGATCGAACGTTTCCTCACCGAGCACCTGGAAGGGGAGAAGGGCCGGGAGGAGAGCACGATCAAGCACTACCGGAGCGTCCACGGCAAATGGTTCTCGCCGGTCATCGGGCGGCGCCGAGTCCGGGATGTCGACGAGGCCACCATGGACCGGATTTTCGGCAAGATGCGCAAGGCCGGACTGAGCACGTCTCGGATGAACGATGCGCGGAGCCTCTACGTCCCGTTCTTCCGGTGGGCCAAGCGCCGTCGCATCATCCGTCGCAGCCCAATGGCCGACTTCGAGCTTCCGACGAGCACTCATGTCGCACGGGAGCATGTGCCGCCGGAGGTGGAGCAGCTCTGTCTCTATCTCCAGACCGCGGTCGAGGTCGTGCCGGACATCGCGCCGGTGCTTGCCCTTGGCGCGGTTACCGGAATGCGCCGAGGCGAGCTTGTGAGCCTCCGCCGCTCCCGCTTGTATCCCAAAGCCGGCCGGCTGAAGGTCGACGCAGCGGCAACGAGCGACGGCAAGAGGGTCAAGACCACGAAGACGCGCAAGGAGCGCCAGGTCGCCATCGACCAGGAGACCATGGCCATGCTCCTGCGCCACTGCCAGGAGATGGACGACCGGGCCGCAGTGTGCGGTACGGACGTTGCGCCCGAGGCGTTCGTCTTCAGCCTGGCTCTGGACTGCTCGACGCCGATGTCGGCGGACTACCTGACCAAGCAGGTAGCGAAGCTCAAGGACCACCTCGGCATCGCGGACAAGCGAGCCGAGACAGTCGAACGCGAGGACGAGGCGTTGTGGCTCTACCGCCAGCCACCCGAGTCCCGCGCCGGCAGGACCGGCCCGGCATCGAAGGGCGGCCTCTCCTACAAAGACATCGGCCGGAAGCTCGGCCGAAGCGAGCGATGGGCGCAGCTGGCGGTCGCATCTTCCGAACGTCGTGAGGCCTCGGCAGCACGAGGCGGAACCGAGATGTTCGACGGTTCGATCCTCGCTTTGCGGAAGTTCACCTCCAGCGAGCTGCTCGACGCCGGATTCAACATCTCAGCCGTAGCCCAACGCCAGGGCCACGGCCCGCAGGTCCTCGTGAAGCACTACGCCAAAGCCCGACCCTCCGCCGACCGCAAAGCCGCCGACCACCTCGGCCAAATCGTCCACGGCAGCGAGGCGTCATAGCTGACCCGAGGCGCCCAGGAGCCCGGCGGAGCCGACCTCCGACCGCATGATGGGGCGGCCGGCTGCCCGGCAAGGACAAGCCTCGCTGCGCTCGGGCCCTTCGGGCTCCTTGACCGCCGCCCTGTCGCCCGTGGGATTCCCACCGGGGTGTTGGGACTCCCAATCGGTTCATGCGCCCGGAACGGTCGAGTCCCCCTCCCCCCGGGCCTCCCCTCAGCGGCCTCTGGCGTGCCGAGCGGGCGTGCCATCGAGCGTCAGCGGCGACGCCGGGAGAACTTGTAACCGTCGCCTCGCCAGAGGCTCCGAGCTGACCGACGGGTCGATGTCCGTGCGCGCCGCTTCATCTTGGGCAGGAGCCTGAGCCTCGGGAGTCTTGTCCGCACCGGGCGGCAAACTAGTCGGAGCCGGAACCTTCACTGGCTTCGGTGAGGGGGCCGGTGGTGGGGGCGCATGAGGTCCAACCGCGAAGGGTTGTGCCGTTTGAACCGCTGCCACGCTGAGTGACACGGGGGGCCTAGCCGAGACTCTCGTCGAGTGTTGAGGGTGCGGGCGACCCGACGCGGCTCGGTGCCGAGTTGGTCGGGTGTCGCAGTGGGTTTGGCCACGACCGGTCCTCTCACAAGAGGGCGGCGATCGTGGCGACAGTCCGGCTAGTGCCGTCCACCGGGCGGCAGCTGCGGGCGAGCCGACGACCTGGGGACGGCACCATCGGGGGCAGGCGTCCCGCGCGACTGCCTGCCCTCTGCTCAGCTCCCATCGGCCCCCACGGCGTCGGGAGCTGAGCAGCGAAGGTGGAAGAGGAGGAAGGCAGGGGAGTCGCGGATCGGCGACCGTCCGCCGCACACCGGACACCGGATCGTTGAGTCCGACACGACAACGGTGATCAGCTGGCGCTGCAGCCGGTGCTCTGGTCGTGCCGGGAGCATCGGTCGGTACAGGAGGCGACGTCGAATCACGTGACCAAGCCTGATGGTCGGTCGCTGAAGGAACTTTCCGGAAGCCGGAAACACCCCGATCGTCGACGGATACGTTGGTTGCTGTGCCTTCCGTGGGCGATGACAGCACCGGGGCGCGGATAGCGCAGTACCGGAAGCTGAGAGGCCTCACACAACGCGGTCTGGCTATGCGGGCGCACGTTGCCTACGGCACGTTGACCAAGATCGAGTCGGGGCATGCCTTGGCATCCGCTGCGGTGCTAGCGGCACTGGCGCGGGCGATGGGTGTGAACGTGACCCAACTCACCGGGCAGCCGTTCCTCGACGAACTGCGCGAAGCAAGAGTCGACCAGCTCATCGAACCCCTGCGGGTTGCGCTCGACTCCTACGACCTGACCCCATCGGAGGACGTCGCACCCCGATCGGTGGACGTGATCGAGGCTGAGATCGCGGCGCTCTGCGACCAGACGATGTGCGATGGAATGATCGGCCAGGGCGCGGCCGAGCTTCCCGGGTTCTTGGACGAGCTGGGCGTATACATCTCCGAGTACGACGATCAGCGGGCATGGCGTTCTCTCGCTGCGGCGTACCGCTGCACGCGGCATGTGGTGCTCAACTACGGCTTCCGTGACCTGGCCGACATCGCCCTCGACCGGGCGACCTGGGCGGGGGTGAGAGGCGGAGACCCGTTGGCCGAGGGCGTCCGGCACCGAGCGCGGGCATCGAACCATCTGCGCTCAGGCGCGTACGAGACCGGACGCCAGCTTCTAGCGGCGACGCTACGGGCGACTGCGGATGCGCCAGCTGGAACGAAGCGTGATGCTCTAGCTGGACACACGCACCTGGGCTGGGCCGTCAACGCTGCCCGCTCCGGCGATCTCAGCATGGCCGAAGACCAGCTCGATGCCGCCACCAACCTGGCTCGACGCACGGGGGAGGCTCCGACCGCGGGGTGGTTCGGCTTCGGGCCCACGAATGTCGCGGTCCATCGTGTGGCGGTCCTGATCGAGAGCGGCAGTTACGACCGAGCCGTTGCTGCTGCCGAGCCTCTGACGATCCCGGCGGACTGGCCATCCACCCGTAGGGCCCATCACCACATGGACCTCGGCCGGGCTCACGCCAACCTGGGTCACCATGACCGGGCCCTGACATCGCTGCAGGAGGCGCGTCGCCTCGCTCCCCAACAGACCCGGTTCCACCCGACAACCCGCCTCACGGTCGAGCACCTGCTGACCACCAAACGGCGGGTGCCGGAACCGCTGGCGTCCTACGCTCGCTGGATCGGTCTCTGACCCGAACCCCTCGTAGGGCCCTCTCGCTAAAGGGCCCGAGTCAGCGCCGCCGGCGTCCGGATACGCGAGGCGCGGTCGCAGGGCCCGTGGGAGGAGGCCGGAGAGCCGCCCGGCGCCAGGGCTGGGGCGGGGGGCCGGGACCGGTCGGGGGCGCGCGCGACGAGGCCGTGGAGAGGAGTGGCACAGTATGCACGCGGTGAATCCCGCCTTTTCATCGCGTGCGTTTATTCTGTAGGAGTGGCCGAACTGTTGACCGAATCCCGTCGTGGCCCCGGACGTCCCCGCAAGTGGTCCGACAACGCCGAGCGGGCCCGGGCATACCGCGAGCGCAAGGCCGCAGAGCACTCAGCTAGCGACCAACTCCG
>DASXTK010000514.1:0-4704 GCA_036505485.1 Acidimicrobiales bacterium | reverse complement strand
AGGCCGGCTTGCGGCTCCTGCTCCGCGACCGCGACCGCAAGGTCACCTGGGCCTTCGATGACCTCTGGCGCGCGGTCGGCGCGGAGGTCATCGGTACGCCGATCCAGGCTCCCAACGCCAACGCCGTTGCCGAGCGCTGGGTCGGCACCGTGCCCCGGGATTGCCTGGACCATCTCCTGATCACCAGCCGCGGCCACCTCCTTGGCGTCCTCCACAGCTAGGTCAGGTCTTACAACCGCCATCGTCCCCACCGCAGCCTCGACCTGTCGGCGCCCGAGTGGTCACAGCGCCAAGGCATAGCGGGACCGCCAGCCGCCAAACAGATCCACCGCCGCGATGTCCTCGGCGGCCTGATCCACGAATACGAACGCGCAGCATGACCACTGACCGGTTTCTGGCACCCCACGGGCTCGTGGCCACCGCGCTCGACAGTGTCTTGACCCTTGACCAACCCGGCTGCACGACGAGTCCCGGGCCACGCCCGCCGAGTGACTTTGGTTACCGAAACTCGCTACTGAAGTGACTGACAGGCGCATGTCCGCGGTCGCACGGTCGTCGTGTCAGGCCCGACCGTTCGGGCGACGAAGGACCGAAGGAGCCCCACACATGGCAAGCGCAACTGCCGCCTCACGCGCGGAGAGCGGAATTGCGGACCCCGTCAAGGCGGTGTCGGTCGTCCCCACGGGGACGGTCGAGATCCACCCCGAGCATGCCTTCGGCAGCAGAAAGCCGCTGTATTGGTGGCTGCTCAACATCGCCTTGTCCGTGCGAGTCATGCTCGACGGGCTCGACGAGCGGGACCTGCGGGGCGGGCTCCTGAAGGAAGATGATGGATAGTTCAGCCACTCGATCACGCGCAGTCCGACCAGGAGCAGCCCGACGCCGCTACTACGTCTACGTGGTCGAGTTGGATGACGCGGTGGGTCCCCGTCGCAATCCCAGGTATCCCTCCCTCTACGTCGGCCAGAGCGTGGTGCCACCGAAGGAGCGCCTTCGTCAGCACAAGGATGGTTACCGATCCTCTCGGTATGTGCGGAAGCATGGGAAGCACCTTCGCCCGGGGCTGTATCGGCGCTTCAACCCGATGGCCACGCGCGACGAAGCCACCACGATGGAGCAGGAACTCGCCAGGCGCCTGCGGAATCGTGGCTACACGGTGTACGGGGGCCACTGAGGTGGAGCCTGCAGCTGCGCGAGCTGTTGCAGCCTGTAGGCGAGTCTCGGCAGCACCTGGGAGCGGCCTCCCCGACGGGATGACGGAAGCGTCACGGTACCGACCCCGCGTCGGCCGAAACCGCAGGCCACCGACCACATCCGAGGTTTCTGCACCCCACGGGGTCGTGAGATCGCCGACGCACCGGCCCACCCCGCCTACGCGACCGGTTCGTCGCTGCCTCGTTCCGGCCTCTTGACCAACGCCAGGGTCGTGATCCCGCCGGTCCCGAACAGCTCCGAGGTCGACATCTTGACTGACTCGGTCTGGGTGCCGGCCGCAAACACCACCGTGTCGTGCCCCAGCACCTCGGGATCGACGAGCACGTTGGCGCCGACCAAGGCCCCCAGTGGAGGCAGGGCGCCCAACTGGTAGTCGGCGAAGTCGCGGTCGAGCTCTTCCTCGGTGGCCAGGCGGGCATGGTTGTCGCCCAACGCCTCGCGGACGAGCTGCAGATCCAGCCGGCGCGCGGCCGGGATGACCACCAGCACATAGCTGGACCCGGTGCGCACCGCCAGCGTCTTGAGTACCTCATCGGCATCGACGCCGAGCGCCCGCGCCTCGTCGATGGAGGTGTAGGCCTGACGGTGAGGGAGCACCTCGAACGCGGCACCGCGCTGCTCGAGGTGCTTGGTGACGACCGACATCACAACCACCTCCCAGGCGCGAGGCCTGCGGCGGCCAAGTGGACGCCTCCCCGGCGAGGCCCACGCGGCTGTGGCGCCTACCGTACCCGGCGTCGACGCCGCTGCCGAGCACTTCCGCGCTACCAGCCCCGCCTCCTGACCTTCCCATCCGTCCAGCCCCCGACGGCGGACCGAGGCGTTGGCGTGGCCGCGGGCAACCTCTGTGGCCACCCGATCGCCTGCACAGCGGCTCACGACGGTGCTGTGGCCACCGTCCTAGCCGGTGCGGACCACGACGAGCTTGTCCACGCCGGACTCGGCCCCCCATACCTCGCCGGGCCGGCCCAGGAGCTGGCGCACGTTGGCTGGCGAGCTGGGCAGGGGGATGACCGTGAACCGCTCGGTGGAGGGGTCGAACCGGACCAGGGCGTTGGCCCCAAAGTCACTCAGCCACGGGTGGTCGTTGTCGTCCACGTACGCGGCATAGGCCATCGGGTTCGCCCCCGGCAGCTTCCACTCCTGCCAGCGGCCGTCGGCCGGGTCGTAGCGGCCCAGCTGGCCGGCGTTCCACTCGCTCACCCAGACCCGGCCGCGGGAGTCGGACCAGACCCGCCGGGCGCCCTGGTCGCCGGTGGGCGGCTCCAGCACCTCGGCGGCACCCGTGCGGTGGTTGATGCGGCCGATGTGGCTGCCGGCCAGGGAGGCGTAGAACACCTGCCCGTCGGGGGTGGTGGTGATGCCGTAGGGGCCCGGGCCCCGGGGGGCGTCGAACACCTCGACCCGGCCGACCTTGGGGTCCAGCCGTCCCAACACCCCCGCCTGCCCGGTGAACCACAGGACACCACCGCGGAAGGCGGCCGTGTTGAGGTTGGCCGATCCCCGCCCGGGCGGCAGCGGGTAATGGTCGACCTTCCCGGTGCGAGGGTCGACCCGCACGATCGCGTTCAGGCCACCGTCGGTGACCCACGGGGCCCCGTCCGGGCCGACGATCACGCCGTGCGGAGCCGAGCCGTCCCCGAGCGGGATCAGCCGGCTCTGTCCGGTGGCCGGGTCCAGCAGGCCGAGCTGACCGGACCCCTGGGCGGTGTACCAGACCGAGCGGCCGTCGGCGGCCGGGGCGACGTCGTGGGGCCGGCTCCCGGCCGGGACCGGATACTCCTGCACCCGCGGGCCTGCCGGGGCCGCCTCGGCGGCCGTGGTCGACGTCGGGCGCCCCGGCGGGTCGGCGCCCGGCTCGAGGGACCGCTCGCACCCGCCCACCAGCAGCACCAGCACCAGCCAGGCAAGCCACCCTGCCTGCCGCGCCGCACCATCCACCATGGGGCGATGATAGCGACGGCGGTTCAGCGGGTGAGCGCGGGTCCCGGGGTCGGCGCAGACTAGGGACATGACGATCGCCATCCATGCGTGCTGGCGCCAACTCGCATGAGACGCCGGGAATGGCCGGGACGCGCCGCCGCCCGCCCGACCGTGGCGCTGGTCGTGTGCCTCGTGCTGGCCGCTGTCACCGGATGCGGTGGCAGCAGGCCCGGCCCGATGGAACCGGCCGGATCCGGCGTCCCGTCCACGCTCGCCGAGCGACCCGGCGGACGAGACCTCGTGGCCCGTCTACGCCAGGGAGGGCATGTCATCTTCATCCGCCATGCGGCGACCGAGGCGACCCAGGACGACCCCCGGCCCGACCTGGCCGACCCGAGCACCCAGCGGAACCTCTCCGACGACGGACGCAACCAGGCCCGGCAACTCGGCCGCGCGATCCGCCGCCTCCGGATTCCGGTGGGCACGGTACTGGCCAGCCCCTACGCGCGCACCCGGGAGACCGCTGAGCTGGCCTTCGGTCGGGATCGCGTGCGCGTGACACGGGAGCTCTTGAACGAGGCCTTCCCCGGCACCGACGACAAGGAGCTGGCCCGCGGGCTGCGGCGCCTGTTGGCCACCCGACCACCAGCCGGACAGAATACGGTGCTCGTCTCCCACGGCTTCAACCTCCAGGGAGCGACGGGACTCTCGGTCGCAGAGGGCGAGTCCGCGGTCTTCACCCCCGCCGACGCGGGCCGCCCCAGCCTGGTCGCGAGGGTCACCGCCGAGGAATGGCCGAGCCTGGCGCAGCAGGGCTGACCGGATCGGGGCAGCGCGGGACGTCACAGTGGCGCGGCGTTCCATGTGTCGACCGCCGACGGCCTGGAAGGCGTGGTGAAGGCGGGGAAGGCGTCTGCGCGACTTCGTTCCAACGTTGGCCGATCGCTCGGCGGCGTAGGGTGCATAAATGCGTTCATGCAGCTTGCCGGTACTCGTGCACGAGACCACCGAGCAGGTCGCGTCGATAGATTCGGTCCGGCTGATCCTTGCCGGTGAGCGTTAGTCCGACGGCTGGATCCGGCGGCTGCAGCCCAAGCGCCCGGTGCGGCCGATGCGCGTTGTAGTGCTGGACATAGACCCGGAGGACCTGCTCGAGGTGGCCGCGCCCGACGATCAGCAGCCAGTCCAGGCACTCGGCCCGCACCGTCCGGATCCAGCGTTCGGCATGGGCGTTCGCGTTGGGGGCTTGCACCGGCGTCAGCAGGACCTCGGCACCCTCGGCGCAGAACACGTCGTCGAAGCTGCGGGAGAACTTCGCGTCGTGGTCGGGCAGCACGAAGCGTAGCCGCCGTCCTCGTTCGCCGAGTGCCACCAGCAGGTTGCGGGCCTGCTGGGTAACCCAGGCGCCGTTCGGGTGGGCGGTCACCCCAGCCAGGTGGACTCGCCGGGTGTCCAGCTCGATGAAGAACCGCGGCGCCTCGGTCGGGCTGCCCGCTGGTTGTGAGCGGCCGGGGTACTCCGGCTCCTCGGTCGGCTTGCCGCGGGCGCCACGCGCGGCGGCCAGCA
>DASXTK010000513.1:0-22902 GCA_036505485.1 Acidimicrobiales bacterium | reverse complement strand
GAGACCCTCCACGACGACGAAGCCGTACGCCAGGCGTACCTGGGGTTCTAGGAGGAATCGCGACCGTGCAGCTCTTCGTCTCCCAGGTCCTCAACGGCATCGGCAGCGGGGTGGTCTATGCCTCGATCGCCTTGGCTCTGGTGCTGATCTACCGGGTCACCGGCATCTTGAACTTCGCTCAGGGCGAGATGGCTCTGTTCTCCACCTACATCTCCTGGTGGTTCACGGACAAGGGACTGGCGGTGGTTCCCGCCATCCTGCTGTCGATGGCCATCGCCTTCGTCGGCGGCGCGGTCATCGAGCGGGTGCTGATCCGTCCGGTGGAGGGGGCCCACAACCCCCTCAACGTCGTGATCGTGACCCTGGGGATGTTCCTTGCCATCAACTCACTGGCCCAGCTCGTGTTCGGGACCGATCCCCAGCAGATGCCGTCGCCGTTCCCCAAGGGCCGCATCGACCTGTTCGGCGACACGTACATCACCAAGGGCACCCTCGGTCTGATCCTGGTGCTGCTGGCCGAGTGCCTGGTGCTGTGGGTGCTGCTGCAGAAGACCCGGCTGGGGCTGCGGTTGCGGGCCGTGGCCTCCAACCCCGACTCGGCCCGGCTGGTGGGGATCAACACCAGCGCCATGCTGATGCTGGGGTGGGGGATGGCCGCGGCGCTCGGCGCCCTGGGCGGCTCGCTGGTGGCTTCGCGGCAGCAGGGCTTCGACGCCACCCTGATGCAGATCATCCTGGTCTACGCCTTCTCCGCCGCGGCGCTGGGGGGCTTCGACAGCCTGCTCGGAGCGGTAGTGGCCGGTCTCGTGGTCGGGATCGCCCACGCCCTGACCATCCAGTACATCGACGCCCTCGACGGGATCGAGCTGGTCGTACCGCTGGGGCTGATCCTGGCCGTGCTCCTGGTCAAGCCCAACGGACTGTTCGGCAAGCGCACGGTGGAGCGGGTGTGAGATGACCACGACGACCGTTGACGTAGGTGCCCCGGCCGTGGTCTCCGTGCCCGAGTATCCGCCCATGCCCCGACCGGTGCTCATCGGTCGGATCGCGTTCGGGATCGTGCTGTCGGTCGTGGCCGTCTACACGCCGTTCTACTTCGCCCCCGAGAACAACCGCATCATCTCCCAGGCGTTGTTCCTCGCCATCGCGGCCATGGGGTTGAACCTGCTGACCGGGTTCAACGGCCAGGTGTCGATCGGCCACGGCGCCTTCTTCGGCATCGGAGCCTTCACCACCGCCATCCTGATGGTCGACCACGGCTGGCCGTTCGAGGCCACGATCCCGATCGCGGGTTTGATCGCCGGCGTCATCGGCCTGCTCGTCGGGTTCCCAGCGTTGCGGGTCCGAGGCCTGTACCTGGCCTTGGTGACCCTGGGCCTGGCCGTGCTGTTGCCGCAGGTGGCCAACAAGTACATCAAGGGCATCGGCGGTCGGCCCCTGTTGAAACCGCGGGCCAAGGAGTTCTCGTCCCTCCTGAGCGGCCTCGACGACGATCAGTGGGCCTACTTCGTCTGCCTGGCCATGACCGTGCTGCTGTTCTTCCTGGCCTGGAACCTGGTTCGCTCCCGTACCGGGCGGGCCATGGTGGCGTGCCGCGACCAGGAGTTGGCTGCATCCACGCTGGGGATCAACCTGGCCGCGACCAAGGTTGGGACCTTCGCCATCAGCGCGGCCTACGCCGGGATCGCCGGCTCGCTGTCGGTCCTGGTCGACCATCTGGCCGACGGCACCAACCCGGTCCTGTACTTCCAGCGCTCCATCGAGTTCCTGGTCGCCATGGTGATCGGTGGTTCGGCCACGATCTTCGGTCCGCTGGTGGGGGCGTTCCTGTTGGTGATGTTGCGCCGCAACACCGAGGACCTGGTCGAGGGCAAAGAGGTCCTGGCCCCAGCGGTGTACGGCGCCGCGCTCATGCTCGTGGTCTACGTCCTGCCCGACGGTGTGGTCGGCGGAGCCCGCCGGCTGTTCACCCGGTTCGGCCGGCCGGCCACCGGCGCTCCTCCCTCACCGTTCAGTCCCACGCCCGCAGTCCTCGACCCCGACCCAGACCCAAATCCCGACTCCCAACCGGACCAGAGCGCTCCAGATCCGGTGACCCCAGCAAACCCTGAGCCAGGAGGCTCCTGATGACGTATTCCGTGCGACAGATGTCCAAGCTGCGCCGGTGGGTGCCGGCGTTCCTGGTGCTCGTGCTGCTCGCAGCCTCGTGCAGCAGCCGTGGCGACGATGACGACACCGGCGGCGGCGGCGCCAGCGACACCGGCGGCGACAACGCCGAAGGCGCCATCGACACGTCGAACTGCCCGACCGATCCCACCACCGAGATCGACGGGGACACCATCAAGCTGGTGTCGAGCTACCCACAGTCCGGCGCCACCGCAGCGTTCGCCCAGATCGGCGTGGGCTGGCAGTCCTACTTCGAGATGGTCAACGCCGACGGCGGCGTCGACATCGCCGGCAAGAAGTACCAGCTCGAGTGGGAGACCAAGGACGACCAGTACGACTCGGCCACCACGTCGACCAACATCGACGAGCTGGTCGGCACCGAAGGTGACAAGGCCTTCGCGGCCTTCAGCGTCGTGGGCACGGCCAACAACCTGGCCATCCGGGACACGCTGGGCGACCTGTGCGTGCCCAATCTCTTCGCGGCCACCGGCTCGCCGGCCTGGGGCAACCCGGACTATCCGTGGACCCTCGGTTCGACCCTGCCGCCCTACACGATCGAGGCTCAGGGGTTCGTGGACCTGCTCAAGGAGCAGAAGCCCGACGCCAAGGTCGCGATGCTGATCCAGGACGACGACTTCGGCCGGGCCTACGAGGAAGGCGTCCAGCAGGCCATCGAGGGCACCGACATCGAGGTGGTCAAGACCGAGAGCTACCAGGCCGGCCTCCAGGTCGACGTGTCCTCCCAGATGACCAGCCTGGCCGCTAGCGGCGCCAACGTGTTCTTCAACGGCGCCACCCTGCTGGCGTGCCCAGGTGCCTTGAGCGCTGCCGCCGAGAACAACTGGCAGCGCGACGTCACCTGGGTGTCCGGGACCTGCCTGTCCAAGACCCTGATGGGTCTGGCCGGCGCGGCCGGGGACGGCGTCTACAGCCTCAACAACATCAAGGATCCGCAATCGCCCGACTGGACCGACGACGAGGCCATGACGTCCTACAAGACCGAGGTGGAGAAGTACTTCGCGGGCACCGACACCCTCAACGGCATCGTGGCTTACGGCTGGACCCAGGCCGCGGCGCTGGTCAAGGCGCTGGAGGCTGCCGACGCCCCCACCCGTCTGGCCGTGATGGAGTCGGTCCGGAACCTCGATGAGAGCGACGACACCGGCCTGCTGCTCCCGGGCACCGGCCTGACGACCAAGGATCCCGACGATGAGTTCCTGGGCGAGCGGGTCAACCTCGTGCAGTACGCCTTCAGCGCCGACGGCTCGCACTTCGAGCGGGTGGGCGATGTCCTGGACTTCGAGGGTGAGACCGCCGAGTACACGCCGGAGGACCTCATCAACGGCTGACGCTCACCCGAAACTGATGCAGTTTCCGTGGCCTGCCCACGGAAACTGCATCAATTTCAAACGGAGCCCGCGTACGATCGGCGCGTGAGCTTTCCTCAGCGCCGGTTGCGCCGGCTGCGGCGGACACCCGCCCTGCGCCGGATGGTGGCCGAGACCGCACTTTCCGTAGACGACCTGGTCGCACCCCTGTTCGTACGGGAGGGGATCGACGATCCCCAGCCCATCGCGTCGCTGCCCGGTGTGGTGCAGCACACCCGCGAGTCCCTCCGCAAGGAGGTCCACGAGCTGGCCTCCCTCGGCATCCCCGCGGTGATCCTTTTCGGCGTGCCCGCCCACAAGGACGCGGTGGGCTCCGGGGCCTGGGATCCTCAGGGGATCGTCCAGCTCGCGCTGACGGACCTGCGGTCCGATCTCGGCGACGAGATGGCCCTGATCGCCGACCTGTGTCTCGACGAGTACACCGACCACGGCCACTGCGGCGTGGTGACCGACGCGGGCGAGGTCGACAACGACGCCACCTTGGAGCTGTACCAGCGGGTCGCGGTGGCCCAGGCCGAGGCCGGCGCCACCATCGTCGCCCCCTCGGGAATGATGGACGGCCAGGTTGGCGCCATCCGCGCTGGGTTGGACCGTGCCGGGTTCGCCGAGACCCCGATCCTGGCCTATGCGGCCAAGTACGCCTCCGGGCTGTACGGCCCGTTCCGGGACGCGGTCGACGTGACCATCGTCGGAGGCGGTGACCGCAAGGCGTACCAACAGGATCCCCGCAACGTCAGGGAGGCGATGGAGGAGATCCGGGCCGACGTGGCCGAGGGCGCCGACATGGTGATGGTCAAGCCGGCGGTGGCCTACCTCGATGTGATCGCCCGGGCCCGGGACGAGCTCGACGTGCCGCTGGCCGCCTACCACGTGTCCGGGGAGTACGCCATGGTGCACGCCGCGGCCGAGCGGGGCTGGATCGACGGACCCGCGGTCATGCGGGAGCACGTCACCGCCATCCGCCGGGCCGGCGCCGACATCATCCTCACCTACGCGGCGCGCGACCTGGCCGAGTCCCTCCGGTAACGGTGCGCGGATTCCTCACGTCGGCTCGAACTCGCCGGCAAGCCGGCGAGAGCAACGATGCTGTATCTCCAGGGAGCCTCGCTGTGAGGTCGTGCTCATGTCCCAAATCGCCACACGTCGGCCGTGCGAGCGGGCCTCCCCGCTCGGCTCCATAACCCATGGGTTCCCTGAGCAACGAGGAGCTGTTCGCCCGCGCCTGCGCAGTGATCCCCGGTGGGGTGAACAGCCCGGTGCGGGCCTTCCGGGCCGTCGGCGGCACGCCGTACTTCGTGGCCCGGGGCGAGGGCGCCTATGTCTGGGACGTCGAGGGCCGCCGCTATGTCGACCTGGTCCAGTCGTACGGCGCGATCATCGCCGGCCACGCCCACCCGGCCATCGTCGAGGCGGTCCAGCGGGCCGCCACTGACGGGACCAGCTACGGCGCGCCTACCCAGCGCGAGGTCGAGCTGGCCGAGGCCGTCTGCGCCCGGGTGGCGTCGTGTGAGCGGGTCCGCCTGGTGTCCAGCGGCACCGAGGCCACCATGTCGGCCATCCGGATGGCCCGCGGCTTCACCGACCGACCCAAGGTGGTGAAGTTCGCCGGCAACTACCACGGGCACGGCGACCTGTTGCTGGCCGAGGCTGGCAGCGGGCTGGCCGCGCTGGGGCTGCCCGGCTCGGCCGGGGTCACCGAGGCCGCGGTGCAGGACACGATCGTGGCGCCCTACAACCAGGTGCCGACGCTGGACGAGCAGACCGCGTGCGTGATCGTCGAACCCATAGCCGCCAACATGGGGCTGATCGCTCCGCTCCCTGGGTTCCTGGAGGGACTGCGAGCGGAGTGCGACCGGGTTGGCGCCCTGTTGCTGTTCGACGAGGTCATCACCGGGTTCCGGGTGGCGCGTGGTGGGGCCCAGGAGCTGTTCGGGGTGGCGCCGGACCTGACCACCATGGGCAAGGTCATCGGCGGCGGGCTCAACGTCGGTGCCTACGGCGGACGAGCCGACGTGATGGACGTGGTGGCGCCGCTCGGGCCCGTGTACCAGGCCGGAACCCTGTCGGGGAACCCGCTGGCCACCGCCGCGGGACTCGCCGCCCTCGAATTGCTCGACGAGGCGGCGTACGTGACCTTGCGAACCCAAGCCGAGACGTTGGCCACGCATCTACGGACCGGATTGGCGGCGGCGGGGATCACGGCCGAGGTTCCCGTGGTGTCCTCGTTGGTCGGGCTCTATCTGGGCTCACCTCCGCCGCGCGACTACGTGGAGGCGCAGCGCACGGACGAATCCGGCTACGCCAAGCTGTTCCACCAACTCCTGGATCGGGGCGTGGCCGTCGCCCCCGGGGCGTACGAGGTGCTGTTCCCCGGGCTGGCCCACACCGACGAGGTGCTCGCCGAAGTCGCTAGGGCCCTCGCCTAGGGCTCGGCGGTGGGGCCGCGCATCGGTTTCAGGGTGCAGTCCCAGGCCTCGCCGGACCGGTCGTTGGTGGGGACCTCGTCCATGGAGTCCAGCCGGCAGTCGATGTCGTTGAGCAGGAGCCCCCAGCCCAGCGACGGATCCCACTGGCCGGTCGAGGCCTTCTCCGGGTCGTCCGGCGCCAGGGGGCGGAAGGACACGAGCCCGTTGAGCGCGGTTGCCGCGATCACCACCCACAAGAACTTCCGCTGGTTGCGGGTGGTGGCGCCCAGCCAGATGACCAGTGCCAGGAGGCTCGGCAGCAGGTGGGCGCCCTTCCACGGCAGCTGGAAGAACAACAGCTCGGTGACGATGAAGGCCAGCACCGCGAACCGCAGCATCGGGTCCTGGCCCCAGCGCCGCAACGACGCCAGCAGGGCCGGTGCCGCGATCAGCAGCACCACGAGCAGGGCCACCCCGGCGTTGGCGTAGTTCTTGTAGAGGAAGCGGCCCAGGTTGTTGGCGAAGCCCCGGTAGCCCTCCGCGGTTTCCAGGAACCGCATCGACCGGTCGAAGTACAGCCACGAAGGGACGTAGAGCGCCACGGCGATTGGCGCTGCGACCAGGGCCGAGTGGAGGCAGCGGCGCCGGTTCGGGGGGTCCCATCCGTCGGCGACCAGGAACGCGGCGATGAGGAACCCGGTGGACAGCCGTGAGCCGATGGCCAGGGCGAACAGCACCCCGGCGAGGACGCTGCGGTTGCGCAGCTGGGCCAGCGCGCCCCACACGAAGAACGCCAGCGCCCAGATGAAGTCGGCCACCGAGGTCGAGGCGATGATCGTGACCGGCGAGGCGAAGAAGGCCAGCGCCAGCAGGTCGCCGTTGTCGTGTCCCCAGGTCCGGACCAATCGCGCGATCCCCACGACGCAGAACGCCGCGGCCACCGCGGTGGCCAGGTTCAGGAGCAGGTGGCCGCCGATCGGATCGGTGACCGCGGCCACGGCCTCGAAGACCGGGACTCCAGGGGTCCGGGACGGGTGGTAGTCGCCGTGCCAGATGCCGTCGGCGGTGTCGAGGACGTGGAACACGTCGATGTCCGTGCCGTAGCCCATCCACAGGATCGGCAGCGATACGACCATGACCACCAGGGCCAGCGTGCGATCGGTGAAGCGGTCAGGCCGGGCCGCCGTAGCCCCGATCCCGTCGGGATCGGTCGGCGCGTCGATGCCCTGCTCGGATGTCCGCACCGGCGTAGTCATCGCTCGGCGACGCTAGTTGGTGCCGAGAACCCCGTTCGCCTGCTGTTCAGCGCTGGGTGCGTGGGTTCGGGCGCCGGGGCTGGTAGCAAGAGGGGACGTGACCCTCGACGCGACCCCTGAACGTCTCGGACCGTTGACGGATGGCGCCACCGCGGCTCGGGCCGAGCTGGCCGAACGTGATGCGGTGGCTCGTCTCTGGGCCGCCGATCACACCCTGTGGCGGGACGATCCGACCGAGATCAGCGACCGGCTGGGATGGCTGACCGTTGTCCCGGAGATCGTCGTCGGCCTGGAGTCCCTGCAGGCCCAGTGCGCCTCGCTGGCGGCGCAGGTCGACGATGTCCAGCTGATGGGTATGGGCGGATCGAGCCTGTTCCCGGAGGTGATCGCCCGATCCTTCGGCGCCCAGCCCGGCTCGCCCACCCTGCACGTCGTGGACACCACCGATCCGACGGCCATCGCCCGGCTGGCCGACGAGCTGACGCCGGAGCGCACGTTCCACATCGCCGCCTCGAAGTCCGGCACCACGCTGGAGACGCGCAGCCATCTGGCCTGGGCCTGGGAGCGCCATCCGGATCCGCAGCGCTTCGGGGTGATCACCGACCCCGGCTCGGAGCTGGCGACCCTGGCGGCCAAGGACGGCTTCGCCGCCATCTGGGATAACCGTCCGGACATCGGCGGGCGTTACTCCGCGTTGTCGCACTTCGGGGTCGTCCCGGCGCTGCTGACCGCTCCGGATCAGGTTCAGCCGCTGTTGGGCTCGGCGTCGGCGATGTCCGAGCGGTTGCGGACCGCGGTACCGGTCAACCCCGGGGCCGGCCTGGCCGCGGCGCTGGCCGCCGCGGTCCGTACCGGCCGGGACAAGGTCACCATCGTGCTCCCGCCCGACGTCGCCGCCTTCGGGCTGTGGCTGGAGCAACTGCTGGCCGAGTCCACCGGCAAGGACGGCACTGGCGTGATCCCCATCGTGGGCGAGCCGCTGGGCGACCCGGACAGCTACGGCGCGGACCGGCTGTTCGTGGCCTTGGGCGATGGCGGCGACCCCGACGGTCTCGATCGTCTCGCCCAGGCCGGCCACTCGGTCTATGCGGTCACCTACGAGGGCTTGGATGATCTGGGCGGCCAGGTGCTGCTGTGGGAAGCGGCCACCGCGCTGTGCGGCGCGCTGCTGGGGATCCATCCCTTCGATCAGCCCGATGTCGCCGCGGCCAAGGCGGCCACCAACGAGGTCCTGGCCGAGGTGGCCAAGGGAGGCACGGTCGAGGAGCCCACCGTGGCGCTCGACTACCTGCTCGACCAGGTGCAGCCCGGCGACTACCTGGCCATCCAGGCGTTCATCGATCCCGGTTCCCCGGCCGTCGAGGGCATCGAGGCGGCGCGGCTCGCGCTACGGGACCGGATGCGGATCGCCACCACGTTCGGGCTCGGACCACGGTTCCTCCACTCGACCGGTCAGCTCCACAAGGGCGGCCCCAACTCCGGGGTTTTCGTGCAGGTCGTCGGCGAACCGGCCATCGATGTCCCCATCCCCGGGCGGTCCTACGGCTTCGCCACCCTGGAGGCTGCTCAAGCCGCCGGCGATCTGCGGACCCTGCGCGCCCGCGATCGGCGGGCCGGACGGGTCAGGCTGGAGGAGCTCCTCGACGTCCCCCTCAACTCCTAGAGAGGTGATTCCGTGAAGATCGGCATGGTTGGCCTGGGCAAGATGGGCGGGAACATGGCCGCACGGCTCCGCCTCGCCGGCCACGAGGTCGTCGGCTACGACGCCTTCAGCGACGCATCCGATGTGGCATCACTGGGCGCCCTGGTCAGCGCTCTCGACCCGCCTCGAGTGGTGTGGGTCATGGTCCCCTCCGGCGATCCCACCGAGTCGACGATAAGGGAGCTGGGCGAGCTGGTCTCGGCCCGCGACGTCGTCATCGATGGTGGCAACTCCAACTGGCGGGACTCGGTGCGCCGGGGCGATCTGCTCGGCGAGCGCAACGTCGGCTTCATCGACTGCGGAACCAGCGGTGGCGTCTGGGGTCGCGAGATCGGCTACAGCCTTATGGTGGGGGGCACGGCCGAGCACGTGGCCACGGCCCAACCGCTGTTCGACGCCCTGCGCCCGCCCGAGGGCGGGTTCGCCCATGTCGGGCCGATCGGCACTGGGCACTTCACCAAGATGGTGCACAACGGCATCGAGTACGGGCTGATGCAGTCCTACGCCGAGGGCTACGAGCTGTTGGCGCGGTCCGGGCTCGGCATCGACGTGCTCGCTGGTCTGCAGGCCTGGCAGCACGGCTCGGTGGTGCGGTCGTGGCTGTTGGACCTGTTGGTCCGGGCCTTGGAAGAGACGCCCGACCTGGAAGGCATCGCCGGTGTGGCCAAGGATTCCGGCGAGGGCCGCTGGACCGTCCTGGAAGCCATCGAACGAGGGGTGGCGACACCGGCCATCAGTGCGGCGCTGTACGCCCGGTTCGTGTCCCAGAACCCCGACTCGGTGTCCATGAAGGCAGTGGCCGCGTTGCGTGACCAGTTCGGCGGACATGGCGTGGTGACCGAGCCCGCGGGCGACGGCAACCACGCAGGAGAGGGTGCGAAGCCATGAACGACCGGCCCCGCAGCGATGCCCTGGTGTTGTTCGGCGCCACCGGCGACCTGGCCCACAAGAAGATCTTCCCGGCCGTGTACGAGATGGAGCGCAGCGGGGTCTGCGGCGTTCCCGTGGTCGGGGTGGCGTCCTCGGAGTGGGACGACGACCAGCTGCGCGCCCACGCCCGCAGTGCGGTCGAGGAGAAGTGCGACGATATCGACGAGACGGTGTGGAAGGGTCTGGCCAGCCGCATGTCCTACGTCAGCGGCGACTACCGCGACCGGGGCACCTTCGAGGCTCTGGCCATGCGGCTCGAGGGAGTCGAGCGACCGCTCTTCTACCTCGCCATCCCGCCTTCGATGTACGACGACGTGGTCCAGGGTCTGGCCTCGGCCGGGCTCAACAAGCCCGACAGCCGGGTGGTGGTGGAGAAGCCGTTCGGCCGCGACCTGGAGTCGGCCCGGGAGCTGAACGAGGTCTTGCACTCGGTCTTTCCCGAGGAGGCGATCTTCCGGATCGACCACTTCCTGGGCAAGGAACCGATCGAGAACCTGTTGGTGTTCCGCTTCGCCAACTCGCTGTTGGAGCCTCTGTGGAACCGCAGGTACATCTCCCACGTGCAGATCACCATGGCCGAGAACTTCGGGGTCGAGGGGCGGGGCAAGTTCTACGAGTCGGTTGGTGCGCTGCGTGATGTGTTCCAGAACCATCTGCTGCAGGTGGTGGCCTTGTTGGCCATGGAACCACCGGTCTCGGCCGACGAGCGGGCACTGCGGGACGAGAAGGTCCGGTTGTGGCGGCAGATCAAGGCCATCAACCCCGACCATGTGGTGCGGGGCCAATACCGGGGCTACACCGACGAGCCCGGCGTGGACGCCGGCAGCGATACCGAGACCTACGCCGCAGTCCAGATGGAGATCGAGTCGTGGCGCTGGGCCGGGGTGCCGTGGCTGATCCGGGCCGGCAAGAACCTCCCGGTCACCGCCACGGAGGCCACCATCACCTTCACCGCCCCGCCGCGGCTTCTTTTCAGCCCGGGCGGCAAGGCTCGTCCGACCCCCAACCGCCTGCGGTTCCGTCTCGGCCAGGACGACGGGGTGACCCTGCAACTCCAGGCCAAGCGGCCGGGGGAGGATCTGTCCACCCGCGACATCGACCTGGAGGTCGACTACGAGTCGGTGTTCCCGCACCGCCAGGAGGCCTACCAGCGGCTGCTGGAGGACGCCATGGAGGGCGACCACCGCCGCTTCGGTCGCTCCGACGGGGTGGAGGAGCAGTGGCGCATCGTCCAGCCGGCTCTCGACAACCCCGAACCGGTCGAGCTCTACCACCGCGGCACCTGGGGCCCCGCCGCCGCCGAGTCCCTGGCCGCCACCGTAGGCGGCTGGATAGAACCTCTCAGCTAGCCGCTAACGCCCTTCGTTCTGTGGTTGTATGGCCGGTGCAACAGGCGGGAGGCGCTCATGTCACCGACGGCATCCATCAGTCCTTGGCCGCTCGTCAAACAAGGGGCCAGGGACCATCCGGTGAGGACGCTGCAGCATCTGCTCCAGGCCCACAACGCCACCATCGCGGTCGACGGCATCTTCGGACCGAAGACCGATGCCGCGGTCCGAGCGTTCCAGTCGAGCAAAGGTCTCGCCGTCGATGGCATCGTCGGCCCCCAGACCTGGTCGGCCTTGATCATCCAGGTGCGCCAAGGAAGTCAGGGCGAAGCGGTGCGCGGCGTCCAGGAGGAGTTCCAGTTCCGCAACCTCAGCGGCGACCCGTCCAAGGGACTGAAGGTGGATGGCATCTTCGGACCGAAGACCGACGCCGCCGTGCGAGGTTTCCAGAGTGCGGTCGGGCTGGCGGCTGACGGCATCGTCGGTCCGTTGACCTGGAGGGCTCTCGTCAGCGGAATGCTCGCGGGCTGATCCTTTCCCAGGTTCGACTTCCCATCGCGGTTCGAACCGAGCACCATGTGGTCCGTGCTGGCCGCAATCCCATATACGACGTTCCCCGATCTTCCGTTCGGATTCCGCACGTTCGGCCTGATGGTGGCCCTGGGAGTCCTCCTCGGTGCCCGCGTCGGCAGCGACTACGGCGAACGCTTCGGTGTGAACCGCGAGGACACCTACCGCACCGGAACCCTGATGGTGCTGGCCGGCATCATCGGTTCCCGCCTGACCTGGGACCTGACCCACACCGAACAGCTCCACAAGCCTCTCGACTGGATCGCCATCTGGGAAGGCGGCATTCAGTTCTCCGGCGGGTTCATCGCTGCGCTGATCGTGGGCTGGCCCATGTTCCGCAAGTGGAGCAAGGTGCAGCGCTGGCACGTGCTCAACGGCTACGTCGTCGGCCTCACGCTGGGCATGGCCATCGGCCGGATCGGCTGCTACGCGGTGGGCGAGCACTTCGGCCGCCAGACCAACTTCTTCCTGGCCAACCGCTACGACGGCGGCGAGGTGCGCGAGACCACCCTGGGCAAGCTGTCCGAGGGCGGGGTGCCGCTGCAGAAGGGGATGGTGTTCCACAACACCGCCCTGTACGAGTTCCTGGTGCTGATGGTGTTGTTCGCGGCGTTCATCGCCATCATCTGGCGAGCCCGCCGGGTGGGCCACGAGGTCACTCCGGTCACCTTGGCTGCGCTGTTCATGATCCTCGGCGGAACGGAACGGTTCCTGCTCGACACCCTGCGGGTCAACGACGAGCGCATCCTGCACATGACCGGAGCCCAGTGGATGAGCCTGGTCATGGTGCCGTACGGCTTCTGGCTCTGGTTCAAGGTCCGGCCCGAGGTGGGCAAGCTGGTCGGAGCCGACGGGCGGGTCATGGAGGTCGACGCCAGCGTCCTGGCCGAGATCGAGGACGATGGCGACGGGGAGGCCGAGCCGGTCCCTGACGAGCTCGAACCGCCCGAGGACATCAACGGCGAGTCCACCGAGACCGAGCCGGCGGAGATCCAAACCGAAGCCGAGGCCGACGACGCCGACGAGGCCGACGAGGCGGAGGAACCGGAACCCGCGGCCGCGGAGGCTGACTAGCTGACCCGGTCGGGGACCAGGCGGGCGATGCGGGCGACCGAACGGTAGGCCGCCTCAGCCGGGCCGAGCTCGTCCTCGCGCAACAGGTTGGCCATGATCCGTAGGACCCACTCCATGAGGCTGTGGGAGCGCATCCCCACCCGGGTCAGCTCCCGCATCAACGCGGGCTGACCGATCAGCTGGGCGAAGGCCCGAGCCACCTTGAAGTACAAGCCGTACTCGGCGTCGAGCATCGCCGGATAGCGCAGCAGCGGCAGCGCCGATCCTTCCGCCAGCGACTCGCCCAGCAGCTCGGAGGCCATCCGAGCGGTCTCGTAGGCGTAGTCGATGCCCTCACCGTTGAAGGGGTTGATGGATCCGGCGGCGTCGCCGATGACGATCCAATTGGGCCCGACCTTGGGGTTGACCGATCCGGCCATCGGCAGCCGACCACCGGTGGCGGGCGCCAGCATGGCCTCGGGGTCGATGCCCCAGTGCGCGGGCGCTGTGGCCGCCCATTCCCGCATCAGGTGACTGGTGTTGACCTCGCGCCAGCCCTTGTAGGTCGACAGCAGGCCGATGCCGACGTTGATCGTGCCGTCGCCCAACGGGAACACCCAGCCGTACCCAGGCAGGCTCTGGCCGTCCCGGTCGTGGACATCGAGCGCCGATTCGATCCAGGGATCGGCGGACAGCGGACTCTCGAAGTACCCCCGGATGGCCATGCCCTGGGGGTACGACTTGTTCCGGGCCGTGCCCAGGGCTCGTCCGAAGCGCGACAGCGATCCGTCGGCCACCACCACGTAGCGGGCGTGGATCTCCTCGGTGGTGCCGGCCAGCCCGGAGGACTTGTCCTGCACCACCGCGCCGATCACCATGCCGTCGCGCAGCACCGGACGCAGGGCCTCGCTGGCCGTGCGCAACTTGGCCCCCGCGGCCACGGCGTGGTCGGCGACCAGACCGTCGAGGTCGCGACGCCGGACCACGTAGCCGTAGGACGGGAAGACCGGATGCTCGGGCCAGGCCAGCTCCAGGGTGATGCCATGGGCGATGGCCCGCAGCCCGTCATGGCGATGGTGCGACGCGGCGATCGCCGGTTCCAGTCCCATGTCCTGCAGCTGCCGGACCGCCCTCGGGGTCAACCCATCGCCGCAGGTCTTGTCGCGTGGGAACGTCTTGCGCTCGACGATGCACACGTCATGGCCGGCTCGCGCCAGCCAGTAGGCCGCCGCCGCACCCGCCGGACCACCGCCGATGACCAGGACGTCATGGCGGTCGGTGGTCATCGGGTCAGCCGCCCTCCAGCTTGGACTCGGAGATGCCGGCGTCCGTGGAGAGCGGACCAAGACCGGCCTGGGCGAAGGTCGTCTCGCCGTTGGCGATCTGCAGCAGGACGTCGTCGGCCGGAGGCGGTGGTTCCTCGTTGGACAGCACCCGCCGCTCGTAGAGCACGACCTGGGCCAGCTCCTGATCGCTCAGCTGAGGATGCGCCGGCATGGTCCCGCTGAGCTCGGTCCGAGGCGGCGCACCGTAGGTGTTACCGGGCCAACCGATGGCGCCGACCCGCACCCACATCATCTGGTCGAGCGGATCCGGCCAGGTCTCGATCACCGCCCCGTCGTTGAAGCTCGGCCCGGAGACCCCACCGCCGGTCGCGCCGTGGCAGCCGGCGCAGGCGTTCTGGGTGTACACCTCTTGGCCGAGCACCAACGGGTCGTTCTCCACCGGCGGTGGCGACAGCGTCCGGACGAACACGTAGCCCCACAGCGGCATGGCGGCCAGCACCGGCATGGCCCAGTACGGCACTCGGCGGCGTCGCTTGGCCGCCTGCACGTAGAGCGGGTCCGGCTTGGGCGGCTCGGGTCTGGCCTCTTCCACCGGCGCAGGTGTCGCAGCCGCGGCGGCGGTGGGAACCGGAGCCGACGGTGTGGCCGCGGCTACGGCTTCGCCGGGCTCGCTGGCGCCGGCCGCGGGTTCACCCGACGGTGCATCGCCACCCAGGCCGAGGGCGGCACGGCGCTCGCGCGAGCGCTTCAGAAGATGCTCGGGGATCTCAGTCAAGGCAGCCTCCGCTGACACTCATTGTGCGCACTCTAGGCAGTCGCCTTCTCCCGGTACCAAGATGGGTGAGCTGAATGTGAACCCATGCACACGCCCGTGCTAAACCTCGGAGAGTTGCGGTCCGCATGGGCCGTGGACAATGTCGAAAGCCGGGCGCCCTGGCGTCAGGCCCCAGAATGTGAGCGATTTCACGAGGAGTCGCGTCAAGCGTGGTCGCCTTCATCACATCCTTGCTGATCGGCATGGCGGGTTGCGTCGCGGTCTTTGTCTACGGCCGACGCCGCCCGATCGGTGCCAGCCTCACGTGGGGCCAGGCCATGCTGGCGGCCACCTTCGCCTTCCTGATGTTCTTCTGGTGGTACGGCGTGATCCCGCACCAGTGGCTCGCCTGGGCCGACAACGAGCTCGGCTGGCGCAGGGACAAGTACCTGATCCATGCCGGCGCCCCCTTGTTCAACCAGGGCTGGCTGGACTGGTGGCCGCTCGACATCACCTGGGAAGCCCTGCGCGATGTGATCGTCGTCGGCATCTACGGTCTGGCCCTGGGATTGCACGTCCTTTTGTGGGCGGTGTGGCAGGACCGGGCCAAGGAACGGCCGCTGGAGATCCCGGCGTCGCGGTATGGCCGTCCCTTGGTGAGGAAAGGCTGAACGGGAGGAGGTACTGAGCGATATGGCCAAGATCGATGCCAATCCTCCGATGCCCGAGTTCCGGGATGACTACGTCCTCCAGGAGGTGGACGCGGCCTGGCTTTCCAAGGCGGTCAAGCCCAAGCAGTTCATTCACATCGACCAGTCCGAGTGCATCATGTGCGAAGGCTGCGTCGACATCTGCCCGTGGAAGTGCATCTACATGCTGGCTCCCGATGCCATCGATGAGGCAGTGGGCACCGAGCAGCCGGGTGAGGATCCGTCCGACCATGTGGTGTTCGTGATCGACGACGACGTGTGCACCCGCTGCGCACTGTGTGTCGACCGCTGTCCGACCGGGGTGATCATCCTCGGTAAGGTCGGCGACCCGGTGGCGACGGGCGATGCCCACCAGCGGACCAACACCCACGGGTACGCCTACGGGATGCGACTCGGATGACCGGCGCGAAAGAGGAGCGGTAGTGGCCAAGACCATCGAATCGAAGCCGCCGCTGCGCGAGCGGGTGGAGACGGCGCTGCGTCAGATGCCCCAGACCATCCAGAGCTCGCAGGCGTGGAACTCGATCTTCCGACCCGGTTCGATCTTCCGCAAGAGCTACACGGACAGCCCCCGCAACCGCTCCTACGTGATCATGAACAGCGTGCTCTACCACCTCCATCCGGTGAAGGTGAAGCGGCACGCGGTGAAGGTCAGCTACACGCTGTGCCTGGGTGGCCTGAGCTTCTTCCTGTTCATCGTGCTCACGGTGACCGGCATCTTCCTGATGTTCTTCTACCGACCCACTGCGGCCCAGGCGTGGAACGACATCTACACCTTGCAGACGTCGGTGACCTTCGGCCTGCTGGTCAGGAACATGCACAGATGGGCTGCGCACCTCATGGTGCTGTCGGTCTTCCTGCACATGGCCCGGGTCTTCTACCACGGGGCCTACAAGCCGCCGCGCGAGTTCAACTGGGTGATCGGCGTCATCCTGCTGACGCTGACCCTGCTGCTCAGCTTCACCGGCTACTTGCTGCCGTGGGATCAGCTGGCGCTGTGGGCGGTCACCGTGGGTACCAACATGATGGGCTACACGCCGGTGTTCGGGAAGGACGTGCGCTTCGTGCTGCTGGGCGGGTCCGAGATCGGCACCGACACGTTGTTGCGCTGGTACGTGCTCCACGTGCTGATGCTTCCGTTCGTGCTCGTCATCTTCCTGGCCGTCCACTTCTGGCGTGTCCGCAAAGACGGCGGCATCTCCGGTCCGCTGTGATTGGCGAGGTAACCAGGACATGACTGAGATCCCCGAACACCTCCGCAAACGGGCCGAGGAAGCACGGGCCAAGGCCGCGGCCAAGAAGGCGGGCGCCAGCGGAGCCGAAGCCCCGCCCGCCGAGACCGGCGGCGACGGCGGAGCAGGCGAATCGACCGGTGGTGGCGAAGCCGACAGCGGCAGCAGCCGCATCCCGGCCGAGCTGCTGGAGCGTTCCCGCTCGGCCCGCGCTCGGGCCGAAGGCGGGGGTGGCGCGACTGCAGGCGGTGGCGGAGGAACGGGCGCCGGTCAGGCCGCAGCCGCGACCGCAGTGGCCACCGCGACAGCCGCAGCCGCCGGAGCCGCAGCACCGCCGCTGACCGCAGGGCCCGCGGGCCACACCCAGCGATTGCTGACCGTGGTCAAGTCCGGCTCGATCCAGGACGTCAAGGCCACCCCGCAGGACAAGGTCCACGTCTGGCCCCACCTGTTGGCCGTCGAGTTCGTCGCCGCCCTCGCCTGCACCGCGTTCCTGCTCATCTTCTCGGTGTTCGTCAACGCCCCGCTGCTGGAGCTGGCGAACTTCAACCAGACGCCCAACCCCTCCAAGGCGCCGTGGTACTTCCTTGGTCTGCAGGAGCTGCTGACCATGTTCCACCCCATGGTGGCGGGCGTGACCATCCCGGGCATGGGCATCTTCGCCCTGATCCTGGCGCCGTACACAGACCGCAACCCGTCCAACAAGCCCGAGGACCGCAAGTTCGCCATCTCGCTGTTCACCATCTTCCTGATGTTCTGGGCCGTGCTGGTGATCATCGGTTCGTTCTTCCGGGGTCCCGGCTTCAACTTCGTCTTCCCTTGGAAAGACGGACTCTTCTTCGAGCTGTGAGCCAGGGAGCGCCCACGCGATGAGCTCAACCACCGTCCTACTGATCGCCGTGCCGACCCTGGTCGTGCTGGCCGGGCTGGTGCTGTTCGCCGCGGCCCGCCGCCGGGACACCGGTGCGGCAGTCGGTCAGCTGAGCCACGAGACCCGGACCCGGGACCGTGGCGTGGTCGCGCCCACCGAGGAGGAGTCGGCCCCGCCGACCACCGGTCGGGAGATCGAGCGCATGGCGGCGCTGGAACGCCGGGGCGGTGTCATCGAGAAGGTCGACACCGACCGAGCCCCGGTTCCCTGGGTGCCACCCGATGCCGAGACCATCGGGGTCAGCCGGCGCCAGTTCTTCAACCGTGGCCTCGTCGCCCTGATGGGCTTGGGGATCACCGCCTTCAGCGGCGCCAGCGTCGTCTTCCTGTGGCCGTCGGTCAAGGGCGGGTTCGGCTCGAAGATCAAGGTCGGGAAGATCTCCGACATCCAAGCCAAGATCGACGAAGGCAGCGGCTTCGCCTACTACCCCGAAGGCCGCATGTGGATCACCGCCTATCCGTCAGCCTCGCTGGAGAAGGCCAAGGCGGTCTACAGCCCGCCAGAGCTGGCCGGCATGGAGGCCGGGGTGGTGGCGCTCTACCAGAAGTGCCCGCACCTCGGCTGCCGGGTTCCGAGCTGCGTCACCTCCCAGTGGTTCGAGTGCCCCTGCCATGGCTCGCAGTACAACCAGGTAGGGGAGAAGAAGGGCGGTCCGGCGCCGCGGGGCATGGACCGGTTCGCCATGACCGTCGACGGCGATTCGCTCACTGTGGACACCGCCACTGTCATCCCCGGCCCACCGATCGGCACCAACACCACCGGCCAGGAGGCTGAGGGCCCCCACTGCATCAGCGGGGGTCACTGACGACCATGAACCCAGCCATCGTCTCTCTCCTCGCCGCGAGCACGATCACGACCATCGGCACCGTCATCGCGGTGCTGGCCGGTGTGGCGCTGCTGATCTTCGTGGTCGTCAACCTGCGGTCGGGGCACGAGGAGATCGGCGCCGAGATCGAGCTGGCTCCCAACCGCAAGCCCTACCTCGACGACGAGCAGATGGAGACCACCCGCCTGACTCGAACCCTGGGCACCGGCATGGCCTTGCTCGGGATCGTCGCCCTGGGCCTGCCCATCTACTGGCTGGCCGAGCCCGGTCGCATGGAGGGCGCGGTCGAGAACTTCACGGAGACCTTCGCGAAGCGGGGCCTGGAGCAGTACGAGACCGGCTCGGCCTGCGTGAACTGCCACTCCGCCGAAGGCAAGGGCGGCGTGGCGCCCTACACCATCCTCGATGACCGGGGTGAGTTCGTCGCTTCGGTCAACTGGCTGGCCCCGGCCCTGAACACCGTGCTGTTGCGGTTCAGCCGGGACGAGGTCCACCAGATCATCGAGTTCGGCCGTCCGGGCACGCCCATGCCGGCCTGGGGTGCCGGGGGCGGCGGACCACGGTCCGAGCAGCAGATCGACGATCTGGTGGAGTATCTGAACTCGATCCAGCTGCCGTATGAGCAGGCCCAGCACGATGCCCAGGTCCAGTTGGCGGTCCAGCTGGGAATCCTGGAGGACGCCGATCGGGAGGACGATGCCAAGGTCCAAGCAGCCTTGGCCCAGATCGACTACAGCAGCCTCGAGACCGGTCAGAACCTGTTCAACCTGGGCAAGGATCCGGTGTTCGCCGGAGGTGCCTACGCCTGCGGCCGCTGCCACACCCGGGGCTGGTCGATCGTCACGTCCGGCGACGACGCCATCAAGGGAGCGACCCTCGAAGAGATCGCCCCCTACGTCGACTACTCCGACGGGGCCGGCGGCTACGGCTGGACCCTCGACAACCTGATCCCCCGCAAGTTCCTGACCATGGACGACCTGGCCGAGTTCATCAACACGGGCAGTGTGGAAGGGATCGGCTTCGGCACCGTGGGCCAGGGCACCGGGCGGATGCCCGGCTACGGCGACAACCCCAACACCGAAGATGTCGACAACGACGGCATGTGGACGCCCGAGATGATCTGCGCTGCGGCCCAGTACGTGTCGACGTTGCGCGGTGGTGAGGGCTCGTCCGGGGACGTCCCGACCACCACGGTCCCGCCCAGCACGACCACCACCACGACCCAGCCGACCACCACCACGACCAGCGGCGACTCCGAATCCACGACGACGACAGAGGGGTCCGGCGGAGCGCAGCAGGGCTACTGCGAGCTGGCTGCCGCCACCGCTGCCGGGGAGGCGCAACCCTGATGAACCTGTCCACCCTGCTCGCCGGCATCGCCTGGGATCCCACCATCAAGGGCATCCTCGTCGTCGCGGTCGGCGTCGCCGTGCTGATGGGCTCGGTGTACCTGCTGCTGCTCACCAACCTGGGCCACCGCCTGGGTTTCCTGCTGGCGCTCTCGGCCTTCTTCGGCTGGATGACCATCCTGGGCCTGTTCTGGTGGATCAAGCCCTCGGCCACCGGTCCGGCCGGTCGGGTGCCGTCGTGGGAAGTCGAGGAGATCAACACCGGGGACCTCCCCCAGGCCGAACTGGAGGACGCCCGCGACCTCGACACCTCGAACCTGCCCGACCCCGATGTCATCAACAAGGCCACGGCCGAGGAGTTCGGGAAGTTGGCCGCCGAGGAGGAGCCCCAGCTCGCCGGCTGGAGGCTGCTCGCGCCGTCCGATCCGGCCCGAGGCGAGGCTCAAGCCGTGGTGGACGAGACCCTCACCGCTGGGGACTATCCGGGCATCGACGCCACCAGCGACTACACCACCACGTATGCCTTCGAGACCGGGGGCAAGCCAGAGCGCAAGAGCGACAGCGTCTTCGACCGCATCGCCAACAAGGTCACCAACACCATCCGCATCACCCACCCGCCGCACTACGCCATCGTCCAGGTCTGTCTGACGACACCGGAGTCGCGGCCCGAGGCCGCGGAGGCCGGTCAGAAGCCCCCGCCGCTGGTGTGCGACCAGACCACCGACACGATCTCGGTCGTTCTGGTACGAGATCTGGGCGAGCGCCGGACCTTGCCCGCACTCATCACGCTGATCTCGGGCATGATCTTCGGTCTGCTCTGCTACATGCTCCACGTGCGCGACCGTGTGGTGATGGAACACCGCTCGGCACCGTTGCCCGCTCCAACTCCAACAGGGGGTTGATCCATGGGCCAGTACCTTCCCGTGCTCGCCATGATCGTGCTGGCGACGTTGTTCGCCGCGCTCAGTCTCGTGGCGTCGAAGCTGCTGGCTCCCAAACGCAGCACCGTGGCCAAGCGGGCCCCGTACGAGTGCGGCATCGTCCCCAGTCGCGAGTCACCCGAGCGCTTCCCGGTGCGGTTCTACCTTGTGGCGATGATCTTCATCGTCTTCGACATCGAGATCATCTTCCTGTACCCCTGGGCCGTGAACTACCGGAACCTCGGCGTCTTCGGGCTGATCGAGGTCGTGATGTTCGGGGTGGCCGTAGTGGTGAGCCTGCTCTACCTGGTCAGCAAGGGCGCCCTGGAATGGGGTCCGATCCAGCGGATCAAGCCGAGCGCGCCCAGATCACCGATCGTCTCGGAGCAGCGCACGGCCTCGAACACGGTGCGCCGGGTCGGGACCGAGGGTCGCCGAGAGGTCGCGGCTTGATGGGTTGGGACGTGTCCAAGGGGCTGGAGGGACTCGACCACAACTTCCTCACCGGCAAGCTCGAGGACCTGGTCAAGTGGGCCCGGTCCCGCTCGTCGTGGCCGGCCACCTTCGGCCTGGCCTGTTGCGCCCTCGAGATGATGGCGGCCGGCGGGGCCCACTACGACCTGGCCCGCTACGGCATGGAGGTCTTCCGGGCCTCGCCCCGGCAGGCCGACATCATGATCGTGGCCGGACGGGTCTCCCAGAAGATGGCGCCGGTCCTGCGCCAGATCTACGACCAGATGATGGAGCCCAAGTGGGTCATCTCCATGGGCGTGTGCGCCAGCACCGGCGGGATGTTCAACAACTACGCGCTGGTCCAGGGCGTCGATCAGGTGGTCCCGGTCGATGTCTATGCGCCGGGTTGCCCACCCGGCCCCGAGACCCTGATCCACGCCATCAACACCCTCCACGAGACCATCCGGGCCGGCGAGCTGACGCATCGCCGCCACGCCAACGGCGGTGGAGCCGGCATCGATCTTTCAGCCGAAACAGCCCAGTCGTGAGTGAGACCGAGACGCAGGATCCGGAAGCCCCCGAGCCCGAGACCGCAGAAGTCGAGCCCGAGACCCGCTACGGAGTGCTTGTTACCCGGAGCTGCGGGCAGGACGTCCTCCACCCGACCCGGGACCAACTGGTCGACCTGGTGCGCGACCTGCGCGATGACGAGGACTTCCGCATGTGCGTCGACCTCACCGCGGTGGACTATCTGGCTTACGAGTCGCCGCGTGAGCTGCCCGAGGGCGTGAACCCGGAACGATTCGAGGTGATCATCGGACTGCTGTCGATGGGCACCAAGCAGCGGCTGCGGCTCCGGGTCCAGGTCCCCGCCGACGATGCCACCTGCCCGTCGCTGTTCGATGTGCACCCGGGGGTCGAGGCTCTCGAGCGTGAGGTCTTCGACATGTTCGGCATCGCCTTCGACGACCATCCCGATCTCAGCCGGATCCTCATGCCCGAGGACTGGGAGGGCCACCCGCTGCGCAAGGACTACCCGGTGGGTGCGATCCCGGTGCAGTTCAAGGGGGTGGCCGATGCCCGCTAGCCGGTCGCACGACCTGACCGTCGAACGGGAACGCACCGCGGAGGGTTCCCAGGAGATGACCCCGTGGAAGGGTGCGGGGGCCAAAGAGCTGATGCGCGAGCTCGGTGCGGTGCTGCGGATGACCGAGGCCGAAGCCGAGGCGCTCAACGACCTGGCGCCCAGCGAAGACGAGACGATGATCATCAACATGGGGCCCCAGCACCCGTCGACGCACGGCGTGCTGCGGTTGATGTTGGAGTTGGACGGCGAGACCGTGCTGCGCTCCAAGCCGATCATCGGCTACCTGCACACCGGCATGGAGAAGACCGGTGAGGCCCTGACCTTCCTGCAGGGTCCGACCAACGTCACCCGGATGGACTACGCCGCGCCGCTGTTCAACGAGCTGGCCTACAGCATGGCCGTCGAGCGGCTGCTCGACCTGGAGGTCCCACCCCGGGCCACGTGGATCCGGATGCTCATGTGCGAGCTCAACCGGGTCTCCTCCCACCTGCTGTTCCTCGCCACCAACGGGATGGACCTGGGCGCCATCTCGATGATGCTCTACGGCTGGCGGGAG
>DASXTK010000512.1:0-2847 GCA_036505485.1 Acidimicrobiales bacterium | reverse complement strand
GGCCAGGTCGACGACCGCGGCCACGTCGCGCGCCGCCACCAGCGCGGTGACCACCGCCCGCGGCGGGGCCACCAGGCGCAGCCGGGCGGCGGTGACGATGCCGAGCGTGCCCTCGCTGCCGCACAGCAGCTGGGCCAGGTCGTAGCCGGTGTTGTCCTTGACCAGCCCCGCCAGCCGCGACACCACGGCTCCGGTCCCCAGCACCGCCTCCACCCCGAGCACCTGAGCCCGCATGGCCCCGTAGCGCAGGACGTGCAGTCCACCGGCGTTGGTGGCCACCATGCCGCCGATGGTGGCCGACTCCCGGGCGGCCAGATCGACCCCGAAGTCCAGACCGACCGCGTGGGCCGCGGCCTGCAGGGTGGCCAACGTGACCCCGGCACCAGCGGTGACCTGCCGGGCCAGCGGGTCGACCGGTTCCAGCCGGTCCAGGCGTCGCAGGCTGACCACGACCTCGCCGGCCAACGGGACCCCGCCGCCGACCAGTCCGGTGTTGCCGCCTTGGGGAACCAGCGCCACGCCGTGGGACCGGGCCGCCCGCACCAGTGCCGCCACCTCGGCCACGCCCCCGGGGCGCACGACGACGGTGTCCGCGGCGCCGACGAACCGCCGGGTCCAGTCCACGGCGTAGCTGGCCGTGCGGTCCGGATCGGTCAGGACCTGGGAGGCGCCGACGATCTCGGCCGCATCCCGGACGAAAGCGGCGACACCACCGGTCATAGCGCCGGAAGGATCCTGCCCCGCACCTCGCCCAGGGTGATCGTGACGCCGTCGACGTCGGCCTGGCCCCGCAGCACGATCTCGTCGCCGTCCTCGAGGAAGCGGCGCCCGACCCCAACCACGGTCAGAGGCTCCGCTCCGCCCCGGGTCAGCTCGACCAGGCTGCCCTCACTCCCCGGGGTCGGCCCCGACACCGTGCCCGAGGCGATCAGATCCCCGGTGCGCAGGTGGGCGCCGTTCACCGTGAGATGGGCCAACTGCTGCGGGAACCGCCAGTACAAGCCGGCGAACGAGGTCGAGCTGATGGTCTCGCTGCGGTCGGAACCGGCGGGCGTCATGTCCACGGCCAGGTCCAGGGCCAAGGCCCAGTCCTCGGCCGCGGTGAGATAAGGCAGCGGCGTCGGTTCCTGGACCGGACCCGTGGTCCGGCATCCGGCCAGAGCGTCGAGCGGCGTGACCCAGGCCGAGACCGAGGTGGCGAAGGACTTGCCCAGGAACGGCCCCAACGGCTGGTACTCCCACGCCTGGATGTCCCGGGCCGACCAGTCGTTCACCAGCACCACCCCGAACACGTGCGACGGCGCCTCATCGATGGGAACCGGCAGGTGGGGCGCCGAGGCCACGCCGACCACGAACCCCACCTCCAGCTCGATGTCGAGCCGGGTGCTCGGACCGAAGACCACCGTGCCGTCGGGCTCCCTCCGCTGCCCCTGAGGTCGGACGACCGGCGTGTCGCTGACGACGATGGTGCCGGACCGGCCGTGGTACCCCACCGGCAGGTGACGCCAGTTGGGCAACAGCGGATCCCCGTCGGGGCGGAACAGGCGCCCCAGGTTCGTCGCATGCTCCAGCGAGCTGTAGAAGTCGACGTAGTCGGCCACGGTGAACGGCCGGAACAGCCGGACCTGATCCACCCGCAGCAGGGCCGGACCGACTCGGGCGCTGAGGCGGGGATCGCACACCAGCTCGGTCAGCCGCTCGCGGACCTCCTGCCAACGGAGGGGCCCCTCGGCCATGAACGGGTTGAGCGACGGCTGGTCGAATGGACCTTCTACCAGCCCTTCCCCGGCCAAGCGGGCCAGGTCGAGCACCTGGTCGCCGATCCGCACCCCGACCCGGGGCGGGGTCTGCACCGAGCTGGCGTCCTCGACGAACACGCCGTAGGGCAAGTGCTCTGCGGGGAACCCCGACCCGTTGGCGCCGGGGACCCAGCAGCTGAGGCTCACAGCAGTCCCAGCGCCTGCAGGTCGGCGACGGGTTCGTCGATCGAGCACGACCCGATGGCGGCCAACAGCTCCCGCGAGTGCCGGTCGATCCGCTCCACCACCGTGTTGGCGTCGGATTCCTCGGTCTCGAGCAGGCGGATCAGCACGTCGAGGCCCACGTCGGTGGTCGCCGCCGACGCCGCGGCCAGCAGGTTCAGGAAGCCATGTTGGGGGCCACCGATCGACGCTTCGTAGTGGCGGAAGGGATGGTGCAGCCCAGCGGTGGCCTTGAACGGGACCCGCCGAGCCGCGCAGGCCGAGATGACCTCGGCCAGACGAGCCGGGGTCGGAACCATGTCCGGCGTGAGGCCGCCGCAGCGCACCTTGACCCGGGCCCGCAGCCGCACCACCTCGTCCACCGCCACCCGCACGTCGCCGTCGGACGGCAGCTCGAGGTAGCGCTGGACCCGGACCGCCTCGTCGGGCAGACGGACCCCCAAGGGCGCCTCGACCTGCACCACGCCCGGACGCACGATCATCCGGCTCGGCCGCTGCTCGCCCTTGTAGATCACGAGGCTCAGCGCCGGGGGACGCGGCACGCCACCGGCGACGCAAGCCTCCAGCTCGTCCAGACGAGCCACCGGACAGATGAACGGACCCACCAGCTGCCGGTGGGGACCGGACCGGGCGCGCTCGTGCGCCTCCAACGCTTCGGCCATGGGCCGACTCGCCGGGGGGAACAACCCAGCATCATCGAAAAGCCGGTCAAGCACCGGGAGCAGGGACACAGGCACTCTCTGGAACCTCTCGTCGGACGCTACATGTTCCTACGGGTGCATACTCACTAGCAGTAACGAGGAGGCCACGATGCCGTATTACCGGCGGGTGGGGGATGTCCCACCCAAGCGACACACCCAGTTCC
>DASXTK010000511.1:0-7278 GCA_036505485.1 Acidimicrobiales bacterium | reverse complement strand
CGTCGCTTTGGCCATGGGCTTGTGCCGCCTTGGGGGAAAGGGTGCCGGATAGTACGCCGATGCCCTACGTGGGTCAAGGGTGGGGTGCAGGTTAGAGGCAGATCTAGCCCGTCCCACCGCGCCTTTCCCCCTTCGGTCCGGCCTGGGCGATGCCTTAGCCTGAGACCCCATGTCGTTTGGTCCCGTCGACACCGATCTCGTACTTCCCGAGCTGGAAGAACGCGTCCTGGCGCGCTGGCGGGAGCACGAGGTGGTGAACAAGGTGGCAGCGTCCCGTGACGGGGCCAAGCCGTGGATCTTCTACGAGGGACCGCCGACGGCCAACGGTCGGCCCGGGCTGCACCACGTGTGGGCCCGGGTGTTCAAGGACCTCTACCCCCGGTTCCAGACCATGCGGGGCTACGCGGTTCCCCGCAAGGGCGGCTGGGACTGCCACGGCCTGCCGGTCGAGCTCGAGATCGAGAGGGAACTGGGCCTGCAGACCAAGGCCGACATCGAGGCCTACGGCATCGAGGCTTTCAACCAGCGCTGCCGGGAGTCGGTGCAGCGCTACATCGAGGACTGGTCCAGCCTCACCACCCGCACCGGCGTGTGGATCGACACTGCGGACGCCTACTGGACGCTGTCCAACGACTACATCGAGTCGGTGTGGTGGCTGGTGCGCCAGCTGTGGGACCACGACCTGCTCTACGAGGGCCACCGGGTCACCCCCTACTGCGGTCGTTGTGGGACCGCACTCAGCTCCCACGAGGTGGCCCAGGGCTACAAGGACGTCGTCGACCCCTCGATCTACGTGCGCTTCCCCCTCGTGGGCGGTGGCGCGCCCGCCGGTGTCGATCTGTTGGTGTGGACGACGACACCCTGGACGCTGATCTCCAATGTGGCCGCGGCCGTCGGCCCCGAGCTCACCTACGTGCGCATCTCGCCCATGGACAGCGACGGTGGTCGCGACCTGATCATGGTGGCCGAGGCCGCGGCCCGGCTGTTCCCGGACGAACCGGTCATGCAGAGCTGGATCGGACAGGAGCTGGCCGGGTGGCGTTACCACCGGCCCTTCGACTTCCTGGCGCTGCCGGCCGACTCGGCCCTCAACGGTGACGCCTGGCGAGTCGAGACCGCCGAGTTCGTGTCGGTCGACGACGGCACCGGAATCGTCCACATCGCCCCGGCCTTCGGCGAGGACGACTATCAGCTGGCCCGGACCGCGGGTCTGCCCATCCTCAACCCGGTGGACGCCGACGCCTCCTTCAACCACCAGGTGCCGCGGTGGCAGGGCCGCTTCGTCAAGGACGCCGACCGCGAGATCATCGACGACCTGGCCAGCCGGGGTCTGCTGGTGGCCGAGCAGCCCTACGAGCACAGCTATCCCCATTGCTGGCGCTGCGGCACCCCGCTGATCTACTGGGCCAAGACCTCGTGGTTCATCCGCACCGCCGAGCGCCGGGCCGACCTGCTGGCCCAGAACGAGAGCATCGGCTGGCACCCCGAGCACATCAAGCACGGCCGCTTCGGTCGCTGGCTGGAGGGCAACGTCGACTGGGCCCTGTCCCGCGACCGCTATTGGGGTACGCCGCTGCCGATCTGGCGCTGCACCGAGGGCCATGCGGTCTGCGTCGGCTCGGTGGAGGAGCTGTCGAAGCTGGCCGGATGGGACCTGTCCAGCCTGGACCTCCACCGGCCTTACGTCGACGAGATCACCTGGACCTGCAGCGAGGACGGCTGCAACGCCACGGCCCGCCGCGTCCTCCCGGTCCTCGACGCCTGGTTCGACTCGGGATCGATGCCGTCGGCCCAGTTCCACCATCCGTTCGCCGACGACGGCCGGTTCGAGGCCAGCTTCCCCGCCGATTTCATCTGCGAGGCCATCGACCAGACCCGCGGCTGGTTCTATTCGTTGCTGGCGGTGAACACCCTTGCCTTCGGGTCAACGCCGTACCGCAACGTCGTGTGCCTGGGCCACATCGTCGACGAGACGGGCCAGAAGATGTCCAAGTCGCGGGGCAACACCATCGACCCGTGGCAGATCTTCACCACCTTCGGCTCCGACGCCCTGCGCTGGTACTTCTTCTCCGCCGGCCAGCCCTGGTCACCGCACCGGGTCTCCGAGGACGGCATCCGCGAGTGCACCCGGCAAACGCTGGTGACCCTGTGGAACGTCTTCGGGTTCTTCTCCACCTACGCCGACCTCGACGATTGGCAGCCCGCGGGCGACGGCGCCAAGCCCCGACCCATGCACGTGCTCGACCGCTGGGTGCTGAGCGAGCTCGACGACATCATCACCGTGGTCACCCAGGCCCTCGACGACTTCGACGCCCTGACCGCGGCCACTCGTCTGGCCCGGTTCATCGATGACCTCTCCAACTGGTACGTCCGCCGCAGCCGCCCCCGGTTCTGGAAGGCCAGCGATCCGGTGGCCCATGCCACCCTGCACCACTGCCTGGTCACGACCGCCCAGCTGCTGGCGCCGTTCTGTCCGTTCCTGGCCGACGAGCTGTACGTGGCGCTGACCGGCGACGTGTCGGTGCACCTCAGCGACTGGCCCGACCCCGGCGGCTACCACGACCCCGAGCTGGCCGACGCCATGGCCGGGGCCCGGCGGCTGGTGGCGCTGGGGCGCAACGCCCGTACCGAGGCCAAGGTCAAGGTCCGGCAGCCGCTCGGCCGGGCGCTGCTGCTGCATCCCGGGACCGGCCTGAGCGACGACGTCCGAGCCGAGGTCGCCTCCGAGCTCAACGTCAAGGAGCTCGAGGATGTGGCCGGCCTCGGCAATCTCATCACATGGACTGCGGTGCCCAACTTCCGCGCCCTCGGTCCCCGGCTCGGTCCCAAGGTCAAAGAGGTCAAGGCGGCCCTGGCCACGGCCAACGCCTCGGAGTTGCATCGCCAGTTCGAGGCCCAGGGCTGGATCGAGATCGCTGGCGAACGGCTCACCGCCGACGAGGTCACGCTCCGGGCCAGCCATCACGAGGCCTATGCCCTGGCCGAGGAGGCCGGTTGGGCCGTGGCCCTCGACCTGGAGCTCGACGACGACCTACGGGCCGAGGGACAGGCCCGCGCGCTGGTCCGGGCCCTCAACGACCTGCGCAAGGAGTTGGGACTCGCGATCGCCGACCGGATCCAGGTCAGCCTGGCGGCCAGCGACGGCCTCTGGTCGGCGGTGGAGCACCACCGCGACTACGTCCAAGGCGAGGTGCTGGCCACGTCGCTCGACCGGGCGGACACCGGCGACCACACCATCGCCGTGGACGGCGAGTCCGTGGGGGTCACCATCCGAAATTGAGACAGAAAAGCCGCTATATGCGGCAGAAGTGTCTCAATTTCGGTTAGCGCCGACGGCCGAAGCGGGTGCCTTCGGAGTGGTCGTCCTCGGTGTCGAAGACGCCACGGCCCCATTCGCTGGGACGGCTGCCGGGCTCGATGGGGATGCCCCCGACCTCGTGCAGATGCTCCAGACCCGGCGGCGGAGGCGGCGGGGGCGGGGCATCGATCGGCAACGGCAGGTCATCGAGCACCGGGTCGTTCGCGGGCGGAGGCGGCGGCTCGGGCGACTCGAAGGTCGAACGCAGGTCGGGCAGGAACCCGGTCGCAGCTGCGGGTGTAGCCGGCGGGAACCCCATGGGCTCGGTGGCCGGAGCCGGGTCGACCGGTTCCCGCGACTCCCGCGGTTCCCGGGGTTCCAGCGGCTCGCGCCGGGGCAGCTCCTGCAGGGCGGCCACCATCGAGCCGTCCCCCCGGCGGGTGCTCTCGTCGAGGGCGCCGCGGCTCAGATCGGCGAACGGCGACTCGGCGAAGGCCGGCTCGCCAGGGACGGCGTCGCCGTTGGGCGCCGGCGGCATGTTGAGATGGGTCGCCTCGCTGAGGAAGCTGGTCGGCCCACTGCTGGGCGCTTCGACCACTGGCTCCTCGACCACCCGGGAGGGAAGGCTGACCTCCGCAGGGTCCGGGACCGGCGTGGGCTTGAGCGCCGACGACTCGAGCAGCTGCTGCAGCTCGCTGATGCCGCCGCGCAGCCGGGTGCGCTGGTCGTCCAGGTGCTGTTCGATGGCTTCGATGTCGGCCAGCAGGGCGTCGCGGGAGCTGGAGAGCTGATCCATCTCGACCCGGGCGTCCCGCAGAGCGTCGGACTCGGCGGAGGCGCGGGTTCGGGAGGCCTCCTCGTGGGCCTCGCTCAGCATCCGGCTGGCCTCGTCCTTGGCTTCCTTGATGGTGGCGTCCGCGGTGCGTTGGGCCAGAACCAGGGTGCGCCGCAAGGTCTCGTCCGCGTCGCTGGGACCCTCGGGCCCGCGCCGCTGTACGTCGTCGAGCTGCCGCTGCATGTCGCCCAGGCGGCTCTCGGCCGCCTCGGCGCGGTGATACGCCTCACGTAGCCGATCCTGCAGCTGGGCGATGCCGACGGCGACCCTCTCGAGGAAGTCGTCGACGTCGCGTGTGTTGTAGCCACCACGTCTGGCCTCGCGGAACTCGACGTCATGGAGCGCCTGAGGAGTCAGTTCCATGTCCGCGACAGTAGCGAAATTGCAACGATCGAGTGCGTACCCCACGCAACGCGCTTTTCGTTACCGCGCTGAGAGGTCGCGCGGACAGTTAGATGATGCCGCCCCCGCAGCCGATGACCCGCAGCAGTAGCCCCCCACCCAACAGCACGACGATCGGCGACAGATCGAGCGCCATCACCCCCATCCGCACCGGCGGGAGCATGCTGCGTACCGGTCCCAGCACTGGCTCGGTGATGTTGTAGAAGAACTCGAAGATGGTGGCGTAGGTGGTGCCGGGCGTGGGAGGGAACCAGCTCATGAGGATGCGGATGAAGACCGCGAGCAGATAGGCCTGCCCCAGGAGACAAACAACGGTCATAGCGGATGCGTGTTCCTCTGATCAGGTGTCGTCGTGACGGTCACGCCAACGGCGGCGCTCTTCAGGCGCGACTTCTACATCGCTGGGCGTGAGCAGGTAGACGTGGTTGGCGACGCGCTCCATCTGGCCGCTCAGGCCGTAGCAGAGGCCGCTGGAGAAATCGATGATCCGCCGCATCAGGTCGCGCTCGACTCCCTGGAGGTTCACGATCACCGGCACGTTCCGCTTGAACTCGTCGGCGACCTCTTGGGCATCGGTGAACGAGGCCGGAGCGACCACGTGGGGCTTGGCCGACGCCACCGGCAGCGATCGCACCGGGCTGGGACGGGGTCGACCGGCGCCAGCTGCCCGCTCGACGCGCGACCCGGACTCAGCCCGATCCGGGAACGACCGCGGGGCGTGGCCGTTGGTCTGCGTGGCGCCGACGTGCTGGTGCGATCCGGTGTCGTGGGTCGAGTTCGGGCCCAACGTGCGCACTGATCCGCTGGGAACGGCGTCGTTGTGGAACTGCTCGCGCGGCACACCGACCCCGGGCCGTCGCATCGGCTCTCGGGCAGGCGGAACCGACGGGCCGCCCCCGCCGAGAACCTCGTAGTCGTCGTAATCCTCGTCGGGGCCAAGCCCCAGGTAGAGCATCGCCCGACGCCACATCGATGCCATGGGTCCTCCAGAACGTTCTGATCCTAGTGTTCCACCGTGGATGCCCCTGGGCGCGGACCGAACAGCCCGGCGCCCACCCGCACCATGGTCGCTCCCTCCTCAACGGCCACTTCGATATCGGCAGTCATGCCCATCGAGAGCTCCGAAAGTCCTTGTTTTTCGGCCATTTCGCGCAGCAGCCGGAAACCGGGGCGAGCATCCTCGGGCGCGCCGAGGGGACCGATGCCCATCAGGCCCCGCACGTCGAGCTCCAGGTCCATGAGACCGTCGACCAAGGCCGGGAGCATGGCCGGCGGACAGCCACCCTTCGTGGGCTCGCCGCTCAGGTCGACTTGGGCCAGCACCCGGGCCCCCGGGGCCCAGCGGGCGATCTCGGCTCCGAGGGAGAGCCGATCGACGCTGTGCCACAAGGTCACGAAGGGCGCGAGCTTGCGGACCTTGTTGCGCTGCAGCCGTCCCACGAAGTGCCACCGCAGGGACGGCTCCTCCTCCAGCCGGTCGACCTTCTCGAGCATCTCCTGGGCGTAGCTCTCCCCCACATCGACCAGACCTGCGGCCAGGGCGGCTCGAACCACGTCGACGCCGAAGCCCTTGGTGACCGCGATCAGCCGGATCCGGTCCGGGTCACCGCCGGCTCGGCGGATCCGCTCCCGGATCGCGTCCGCACGGCCAGCGACGTCCCCGATCACGGTCCGTCGACCCACACCACCAAGGCCTGGCGGCCCGGGTTCCCTCGGGCCCGATGGGAGAAGAAGGCCTGGTCGCAGGCAGTGCAGGTGGGCACGAGATCAACCTGGTCGACCCCGGCACGATGCAGAGCCGTAGTTACGGCTGCCGGCAAGTCCAGCGCCGGGGTGCCCGCTGTGGTCCGGCCTCGGACGTCTTCGCCGTAGCGCCGCGCCAGCCCGTCCAGCTCGTGGGAGCCGAACTCGTAGCACTCGGCATGGATGCACGGCCCCACGATCGCCTGGACTTCGGTCTCGCCCAGACGTCGCAGGCCGTCGAACGCCGCTTCGATGACCCCGGCGTCCAGCCCTCGCCACCCGGCGTGGACCGCGCCCACGGCACCGTGCGAGCCGATCAGGGCCACCGGCGCACAATCCGCGGTGTGGATGGCCAGGACCACACCCGGCTGATCGGTGATCGCGGCGTCGGCCTCGACCCCGGCGTGCTGACCGGGATGGTCCACCACGACGACCTGAGCTCCGTGCACCTGGCGCAACCAGCTCCACGACCCGGCCACCAGCCGCTCACGCCTGACCGCCAACTCTTCGGCCGGTCCGTCGATGCGCAGGTCACCCTGGGTGACCCCGGTGAACCGGACATGGACCTCGCCCCCGCTCTCGAGGGGCAGGTCGCGGGAGAGCTCGGTCTGGAGGGGCACTACTTGAGGAACGAAGGCACGTCGAACTCGTCGTCGCTGTCCAGATCGTCGAGCGCGCTGGGTGACGTGGAATCGAGCAGGTCGCTGCGGTCGAAGGCCCGTACCGACGAGCTGGACGAGCTCGACGATGAGGAGGACGAGGACGACTGGCTGGAACGACCGGTGGACCCTTCGCTCTCGTCCCAGCGATCAAAACCCGCGGCGATCACCGTGACCCGGACTTCGTCGCCCATCTCGTCGTCGATGATCGAGCCGAAGATGATGTTGGCGTCGGGATGGGTGACGCCGTGGATCACCTCGGCGGCCTCGTTGACCTCGAACAAGCCCAGGTCGCTGCCGCCGGCGATGGTCAGCAGGATGCCGCGGGCGCCTTCGATCGA
>DASXTK010000510.1:0-10731 GCA_036505485.1 Acidimicrobiales bacterium | reverse complement strand
GCGGCGTCGCTCCGTGCGAGCGACGCCCCTGACTCGCCGTGGACGAACGAACGTCCATGGCCACGGCACTAGGGACCTCCAGTGCGCTGGCTGTTCAGACGGGTGATGTGGTTCGGAACCGGGGCCAGCGTGGGCTTCGGTGGCGCGGTGTGGATCCGCAACCGCATCCGTCGGACGCTGGACCGCTACCGCCCCAACCGGGTCACGACCGACGTGACCACCGGCGTACGTCGGGTGGGCAGTGACCTGCGCGGCGCCTGGTCCGAGGGGCGGGTGGCCATGCGGGTTCGGGAGGCCGAGCTGCGCGACGAGCTGGCTCCCGGCCGTCCCCCCTCGGAGACCGTCGAGGGCTGAGCTCTCGCCCAGCTAAGTGGCTCAATGGGGCGGGGGGCGGCAGTTAGGCTGGCTCGAACCTATGACAGTGCGGTCATCTGCCGAGCTGCGACGCGCGTGGAACGACTTCTTCGCCGCCAGGCAGCACACCCTTGTCCCGTCGGCGAGCCTCATCCCGACGCATCCCAGCGCGCCCATGTTCACCAACTCGGGGATGATGCAGTTCGTCCCCTACTTCCTCGGCGAGGAGACTCCGCCGTTCAACCCGCCCCGGGCCGCCTCGATCCAGCGCTGCGTGCGGGCCGGGGGCAAGCACAACGACCTCGATGCCATCGGCCGGTCGCTGCGGCATCTGAGCTTCTTCGAGATGCTGGGGAACTTCAGCTTCGGTGACTACTTCAAGCCCGAGGCCATCGCGTGGGCCTGGGAGTTCGTGACCGAGGTGCTCGGGCTCGACCCCGGGCGCATGTGGGTCACCATCCACGTCAGCGATGACGCGGCGGAGGAGATCTGGGCCGACGCCGTGGGCTTCCCCCGGGACCGCATCCAACGGCTGGACAAGGACAACTTCTGGGAGATGGGCGACACGGGCCCTTGCGGCCCGTCGTCGGAGATCTTCTGGGACTTCGGCCCCGACCTGGGCCCCGATGGCGGTCCGGCCAACCCAGCCGCGGAGAACCGCTACGTCGAGATGTGGAACCTCGTGTTCCCGCAGTACCTGCGCGACGCCGAGGGCAACCTGGGCGACCTGCCCCGCAAGTGCATCGACACCGGCGCTGGTCTGGAGCGGATCCTCGGGGTGCTCAACGACAGCCACAGCCTGTACGCGGCCGACACCCTCACCTCGTTGATCGAGGAGGCCCAGTCGGTGACCGGCCATCGCCTGGGCGAGTCCGAGCTGGGCGACATCGCCCTGCGGCTGATGGCCGACCACGCCCGAACGATGACGTTCCTGGTGGCCGACGGGGTCATCCCCTCCAACGAGGACCGGGGCTACGTGCTGCGCCGCATCGTGCGCCGGGCCATCCGGTTCGCCTACCTGCTCGACGTGGAGCGACCGGTCCTCGAGCCGATGATCGACCGCACGGTCCAGCTGATGGGCGAGGCCTATCCCGAGATCCAGACCCAGCGGGACTTCGTGGTCGAGATCCTCGCCCGGGAGGAGGCGTCGTTCCGGCGCACCCTGGCCTCGGGATCGCAGATCCTCGACAACCAGCTCGAAGCCCTGCCCAAGGGCGGCACGCTCGACGGCAACGTGGCCTTCCAGCTCCACGACACCTACGGCTTCCCGTTCGAGGTCACCCAGGAGATCGCCGACCTGCGCGGCTACAAGGTCGACGTGTCCGGGTTCGAGACCGCCATGGACCAGCAGCGGGAACGGGCCCGCTCAGCCCGCAAGGGCGGCGGGGTAGCCACCGGCGAAGAGGTCGACGAGCACCAGCGGATCCTCAGTGAGCACGGGCCGACCGAGTTCACCGGCCGCGAGGAGTACGAGAGCCAGGCCACGATCATCGGGATCGTGGGCGATGGCCTTTTCCTCGACCGCACTCCCTACTACGCCGAGTCCGGCGGCCAGATCGGCGACATCGGCACCATCACCACCCCCACCGGCACGGTCGAGGTGTCCGACACCACCTACGCCCTGCCCGGGCTGAACCGGCACGCCTTCCGGGTGGTCGAGGGCACGGTCGAGGTCGGCCAGGAGGCCACGGCCAGCATCGATCGGGCCCGTCGTGACGCCATCCGTCGCAACCACACCGGCACCCACATCCTCCATTGGGCCCTGCGCGAGGTGCTGGGCAAGCACGTCAAACAGCAGGGTTCGCTGGTCGCCCCCGACCGGCTGCGGTTCGACTTCAGCCACTTCGAGCCGGTCTCGGCCGAGGATCTGCGGGCCATCGAGGATCTGGCCAATCAGGAGATCCTGGCCAACGATCCGGTGCGGCACTTCGAGACCACCATGGACCAGGCCCGCGAGCTGGGCGCCATCGCCTTCTTCGGGGACAAGTACGGCGACATCGTGCGGGTGCTCGAGGCCGGCACGCACTCGGTCGAGCTGTGTGGCGGTACCCACGTGCGTCGCCTGGGCGACATCGGCCCACTCAAGGTGGTGTCCGAGGCGTCCATCGGGGCCAACCTGCGCCGCATCGAGGCCATCACCGGCACCGGACCCATCGAACGGCTGCGGGAGGAGGAGGCGCTGATCGAGCGGGCGGCCGAGGTCCTCGGCACCACGCCGGTCGAGCTGCCCAACGCGGCCGAGAAGCTGCGGGCCGAGAACAAGGCCCTGGCGGCCGAGCTGCGTCTGCTCCGTCAGCAGGCCGCGGGGAGCCGGGCCGGCGAGCTGGCCCAGGGCGCGAGCGACGGCGTGGTCATCGCCCGGGTCGACGGCACCAGCCGCGACGAGCTGCGCGACCTCGCGGTCGCGGTGCGCGACCAGAACGGTGTCGAGGTGGTCGTGATCGGCGGTGCCCTGGAGGGTGGCGGGGTGGCGCTGGTGGCGGCGGTCACCAAGGACAGCGGCCGGAACGCGGGCCAACTGATCGCCGACGCGGCCAAGACCGTGGGCGGCGGTGCGGGCAAGAACGCCGAGCTGGCGGTGGCCGGTGGTCGTGACCCGTCGGGGCTCGACAAGGCTCTCGACCAGGCCCGCCAAGCGGCCGACTCCGCCGGCTCCTGATCCGGCCATCGTCTCGCCGCGTGGTCAGAGCACTAGGGATCGATCTGGGGAGCCAACGGATCGGGGTGGCGTTGTCCGACAGCGCCGGCACGATGGCTACTCCCTACGAGGTGGTGCAGCGCTCGGGCGATCGGGTCCAGGACCACGCCAGGCTGGCGGCCTTGGTGGAGGAGACCGGGGCCGAGGTGGTCGTGGTCGGGTTGCCTCTGTCGCTGGATGGCAGCAAGGGTCCGGCGGCCATCGCCGCGGAGACCGAGGCCGAGGAGATGCAGCCGCGGCTGGGGGTGCCGGTCGAACTGTGGGACGAACGGCTGAGCACGGTGGAGGCATCGCGGCGTCTGCAGAGCGCCGGGGTGAGTGCGCGGCGGCGTCGGCGCACCGTCGATCAGCTCGCTGCTACCGTCATTCTTCAGGCGTGGTTGGACGCCACCCGACCCCGCTCATGACCGCCGCCACCTTTCTGGGCGCCCCGCCGCCCCCCGAGGCCAAAGACCTACATGCCTAAGTCGCCCAAAGATCCTGACGGGGCTCGCCGACCTCCGGGTAGCACCGCGGGCGAGCCCGAAGACGACGAGTTCTGGGGTAGGTCGAAGCGGACGCGCCAGGAGGACAAGCGATCCGGCTCCAAGCGGCGTCGCGGTGGCGACGCCGGGCCGTCCCCGTCGCCCGTGGCCGACCTGGCCGAGGATCCGGTTCCGCCCCCGCCGGGACCGCCGCCCTCGATGCCCTTGGCCCCGCCCTCGGCGCCTTCGCTCACCCCGCAGGGTGGCGGCCGGCGCGGTGGCGGGCTCAAGCCGCCGGCCGCGCCCCGCACGCCCGGCGGCGGACTGCAGGCTCCAGAAGGCGACCCACTGGTCCCGAACATGCCCCCGGCCCGGAGTCGCCGACCACCCGTCACGCCTCCTGGTACCGCACCCGGACCAGGCGGTCGTCCCGCGGCCTCGCCCCGGCTGGCTCCCCGACGGGGGGCCACAGGCTCGGTCCCGGCCGCGGCGCCCGCCGACCTACCCCTTGGATCACCCCAGCCTGGCCCGGGCGGTGTGCCCTACCCGGAGCCGGGTCCAGGCCGCGCCCGCCGCCCCAGCGGGGAGAACCCCTCGTTGACCACCCGGCTGGAGGGGCTGGCGTCCCGTGGCCAGTTGAGCCTGGCGCCGCCGCCGACCCAGGAGGTCGGGGCCGATCTCGGGCGCCGAGGCACCTACAGCGACGCCTACGGCGACGACGGCTACACCGACGAGTACGACGACGGCCTCGGCGAGCATCCGTCCCGCCGCCGAGGCTGCGGGCGTGCCGCCATCGCGTTGATGGTCGTCGCCGCCCTGCTGCTGGGGACCCTGGCCTTCGCCGGTCTGTGGGTCAAGCGCCAGATCGATCCGGGCGGCAAGCTCGGCGATGCGGTGACCGTCGAGGTGGTCCAGGGCCAGTCGACCAGCGACATCGGCCACGTCCTCCAGGACGCCGACGTCATCACCAACGCCACAGTTTGGACCTGGTACGTCCGGCTCAAGGGCGGTGGCGACATCCAGGCCGGCACCTACGAGATGCACAAGAACATGTCGATGGGCGCCGCGCTCGAGACGTTGCAGAAGAACCCGCGGCCGGTCGGCGGTCTCCCGGTCACCGTCCCCGAGGGTCTGACCATCAACCAGATGATCGAGCGCCTCGTCAGCCCGGAGCATGGCGTGCCCGGTTTCGACGCCGAGCGGTTGCGGGCCGCGGTCAACGACCCGGCCAACCGGTCCATCTACCTGCCCCCCGACCAGCTCAACCCCGAAGGCACCTTGTTCCCCGAGACCTACGACCTGCGGGAGGGCGACACCGAGGCCGCGCTGGTCCAGCGCATGGTGGCGCAGATGGACGACGTCCTGACCCAACTGGACCTGAACGGCGGCTCGGCCCAGCTGGGCTACTCGCCCTACCAGGTGCTGATCATCGCCTCCCTGGTGGAGGAGGAGGCCAAGGTGCCCGAGGAGCGGGCCATGGTGGCGCGGCTCATCTACAACCGGCTCAGCCAGGGCATCGCTCTCGGGATCGACGCCACCAGCTGCTACGACTCGCCCAACTGCCCGCCCACCGCGGCCGATCTGCAGAGCGAATCGCCCTACAACACCCGCAACAAGCCGGGTCTGCCGCCGACTCCGATCTCGTCGCCCAGCCAGGCCAGCATCGACGCCGCGTTGCATCCGGTCGAAGGTGACTGGATCTATTCGGTGATCGATGCCGACGCCAACAACGGCACGCACGTGTTCACCGCGAGCTACGACGTGTTCCAGGCGGCCAAGGTCAAGTGTCAGGCGGCCGGGCTCTGTTGAACCCGGTCAGCGGTTCCACCCGGGTGGCCGGACTGGTCGGCTGGCCGGTGCGACACTCGCTGTCGCCCACGATCCTGAACGCTGGGTTCGAGGCCAGCGGTCTGGACTGGACGTTCCTGGCCTTCGAGGTGGCGCCGGAGCACGGCCACCAGGTGGTCGAGGCCGTGCGGGTGTTGGGTCTGGGCGGGCTGTCGGTGACCATGCCCCACAAGGCCGCGGCGTGGGCCGGGGTCGATGCGCGGACTCCGGTGGCCGAGGCTCTCGGCGCGGTCAACTGCGTCTACTGGGACGACGATCGTCTCGTTGGCGACAACACCGATGGCGCCGGTTTCGTCGATGCCCTGAAGCTCGACCACGGCGTGGATCCCCGGGGCCTGCGTTGTGTCCTGGTGGGCGCCGGTGGAGCCGGACGGGCCGTGGCGCGGGCACTGGGGGAGTCCGGCGCCGCCGAGGTGGTGGTGGTGAACCGCTCCCCGGAACGGGCCGAGCACGCGGCCGCCCTGGCCGGCCCCGCCGGCCGGGTGGGGAGCCCCGACGACCTCGCCGGGGCCGAGCTGATCGTCAACGCCACACCGATCGGCATGGGCTACGTCGCCGGCGACAACCTGCCGCCGCCGCTGCCGTTCGATCCAACGTTCATCCGTTCCGGGCAAGTGATCACCGACCTCGTCTACTACCCGTTGGTCACACCGCTGCTCAGCGAGGCCGAGTCCCGGGGCGCGCGCCCCGTGACCGGATTGGGGATGCTGGTCCATCAAGCCGCGCATGCGTTCCGGCGATGGACCGGCAAGAACGCACCCCTGCCGGCGATGGCTGCGGCCGCCCTCTATGAGCTGGAACGCCGCGCGCAGCGCGGCTCTGCCGTCACACGACTCGACGGGCATCCACCCGGCGGTGCAACCTGACGGTAATGATTCACGGTCGCACGTCCTGAGCATTGTCCCCGCCCACTGTCGGGCGGGGAGGTAAGTTTCGTCGTAGTCTTTGCGAAATCATTGCGGAGCGCAGCGCTGGGCGGGCGCATTCGATCGGAGGTAACGGTGGCCCTTCAAGGGACTCTCGACACGTTCTCGTTGCCGGATGTCCTACGGCTGTTGGCGACCACGGGAAAGACCGGTTGCCTGCATGTCGAAGGTGACCGGGGTCGGGGCAGCGTATGGCTCCATGACGGTTCGGTCGTAGGCGCGACGGCGGAGCGCGCGCTCGGTGCCGCCCCGATCGACGAGGTCATCTTCGAGATGCTGCGGTTCGGCCGGGGTTCGTTCAACTTCGCCGCCGACGAGCTGGCGCCCGAGGACAACCCTCAGCCCAAAGAGGTCGAGAAGATCCTGCGTCGTTCCACCCAACTGCTCGACGAGTGGCGCAGCCTCGAGGGTGTGGTGCCCTCGCTCAGCCACCGGGTGGCCCTGGCCCCCGAGCTGACCGTCGAGCAGGTGACCATCGACGCCCCCCGCTGGGAGGCCCTGGTGGCCATCGCCTCGGGCCGCTCGGTGGGTGAGCTGGCCGAGAAGCTGAGCCTGGGCGAGCTGGGCGTGAGCCGCACGGTGAGCGACCTGGTCGAGCTGGGTGTCGCCGTGGTCGAGCCGCCGGGTGCGGCCCGAGCCCCGTCGGTGACGAGCCGTCGCAACGCCAACGACGCCTCCAGCCGACCGCTCGGCGGCAGTGGCAACGGCGGTGGCGGCGAGCAGCCGACCCGGGTCAAGGCGCCCAGCCCCAGCGGCCTGGAGTCCCGCCGCGACAGCCGCGAGCCCCGTGAACCTCACGATCCCCGTGAGCAGGTGTCGGCGTCGAACACCTCCAACGACAACGGCCGGGCCAACTGGCTCGACGAGTCGGCCAAGGCCCCGGTCGAGACCGCGCCCAAGCCCCGCGGCGCCAAGTCGTCGAGCGGCACGACCCGGCCCCGACCCCGTCGCACCGGCCCCACGCCGACGAGCATCGTTCCGCCGAGCTCACCGTTGACCGCTCCGCCCCGCAACGGCCAGACCTTCACCGGTGCCGTCGTCTCACCCCCGCTGGGAACTCCTCCGGCTTCGCCGCCGATGGGAACCCCCACCGCGCTGTCCCCGACGCTCCCGCCGATGACCGCACCGGTGCCCCAACTGCCGGCGCCGCCCCTCACCGAGCGGCGCAGCGTGTTCCAGGACGTCCCCCCGGGTCCTTCGCCTGAGGCGCTGCGCGGTCCCATCCTTCCGCCGTCGCTCGACACCGGTCGCCTCGGCCCGTCGCCGCTGCCGATGGACACCGGCCAGATCCCCTCGGTCTCGGCAGCGTCGCTCCCGCCCGATCTGAGCTGGGCCGCCGAGGACAACGGCCGTCTGTCCCCAGCGCCCCTGAGCCCCCTGGCCCCGGCGCCGATGACCCCGGGTCCCCTGACCCCGGGTCCCCTGACCCCGGCCCGCGGCAGCATGCGTTCGTCGGCTCCCGGCCGTCTGCTGTCGGCCTCCCACAGCCGCACGCCGAGCAACGGACGTCATGACAGTGGCGACACCGCCCCCCATGTCGGCGCCATGAGCCCCGACGCCCGGGCCGCGGTCGAATCCACCATCGGCCGCTCCGGTGGGGGGCCCGGCGGCATGCCGATGGCCGGCGCCACCCAGGAACAGGTCCTGAGCCGCGGCCAGTTGCTCAAGTTCCTCTCGTCGGTCCGCCAATAACTGCCGAAATTGAGGCGTTTCCCGCGCTTTTAGCGCGACAAACGCCTCAATTTCCGAGCTAGCACATGAGCGTCGAGTCCGTCTCCGCCGCGGTGGCTGCCGGGTTGGCCGGCGGGTTCATCGTGGGGCCGCGCGTCGCTGACGCGGTGCAACGCTGGATCGGCTGGCGGGTGGTGTTGCCGCTGCTGTTCGGCTTCGTGGCCCCGCGCTCGGCGCTGGGTCCGGCTCGTCGGGCCGAGGGCGAGGCGTTTCGGTCGAGGACCCGAGCCATCCAGATCGCCACCGGCACGGTGTTCGCTCTCATCGGGCTGCGCTTCGGCTGGACGGTGCCGTTGGTGCCGGTGTTGGCCCTGGCCACCGGTCTGGTGGCGACGTCGGCCGTCGACCTGGTGTGCTGGCGGATCCCGACCCGGTTCGTCTATCTGACCGGCCTAGTGGTGGTCGCCGGGCTGGTGCTGGCCTCCGTCGTCGTCGACGAACCCTCGGCGCTGGTCGGCGCAGTGATCGGGGCCGGGCTGTACCTGCTGCTGCTCGGCGGCATGCATTTGGCCTCGCCTCGCATGCTGGGCTTCGGCGACGTGCGGTTGGGCACCCTGACCGGTCTGGTCGTCGGCTGGATGGGATGGCGGCCCGACCGCACCATCGACGGTCCGCTCAGTGCAGTGACGCTGGCCATCCTCGTGGCCAGCCTGGCCGGCACCCTCGCCGGGGTGGTGGTCCTGGTGCTCCGCCGTCGGGCTCAGGGGTTGACGGACAAGCCGTGGCGCGAGCCCTATCCCTTCGGACCCTGGCTGTGCGTGGGCGGCCTGGTCGCCATCCTCGCTGCCGCCCCTGGTCCGGGCTAGAGGAGCGAGGTCGCCCAGCCCCACACCGTGCGGGGCATGTCCACGAAACGACTCACCCCGGCGATGATCGGACTGATCTCGTGCTCGGGATGGTTGGGGCGGATGGTGCCGACGTACCAGATCTGCTCGATCGTGGGTGGGCCCGTGGCCACCTGCTCGAGCACCGACGGGTCCTGGCCCAGCGACGCCTGGTAGGCCGCGGCGATGCTGGTGGAACGCCCGACGCCCCCGCCGCAGTGGGCGTAGACCCGGCCCTCATTGGAGTCGACCAGGTCGAGGAAGGTCCGGACCTTGCCAGGTGACGGGGCCTGGCCGTCGGTCATGGAGACCGACACGTACTTCACGCCCAGGGAGTCCAGCAGCTCGGGATCGTCGCGGTTGTGGGCATCGGCGGCTCCGCTACTCCGTACGTCGATGACCAGCGTCACCCCTCGCTCGGCCAGCTCCCGGTAGTCCTCGGCCGAGGGCTGGGCCCCCACCAGCAGCTTGTCGTCCACTTCACGGAGGTTGGTGATGCTGGGCCAGTGCTTGCCGTGGTCCCGGGGATCCTTGCTCGCAGCTCGGGCCATGACCCCGACCAGCAGGATCGTCAGGTTGACGACGAGGAACAGTCCCAGCCAACCGCCCGCGAAGTAGGCGAGCAGACGTGGGACCCGGCGCATTCTGGACACCCTGCATTCTGGCATCGCGTGGACCGTGATCCTGTGCACCGGCCCGTACGGAACCGGTTCCGGGCGAGGCAGCGCCCGCCGGTATCGTTCGGGCGTGCTCCGGTTCCTTACCGCAGGCGAATCCCATGGTCGCGGCCTGGTCGTGATCGTCGAGGGTCTGCCCGCGGGGCTGCCGGTCACGACCGAGGAGATACAGCACGAGCTGGGTCGGCGCCGGCTCGGCTACGGCCGAGGTCCCCGGATGCGGTTCGAGGCCGACGAGATCACCCTGGTCGGCGGGGTCCGCCACGGTCGCACCTTGGGTGCGCCGGTGGCGGTCGAGATCGCCAACACCGAGTGGTTCCGGTCCGACAAGTGGCACAAGGAGATGGCGGTCGAGCCCGGGCAGACCGAGGCTCCGCTCACCCAGCCCCGACCGGGCCACGCCGATCTCGCCGGCATGCAGAAGTACGGCTTCAGCGACGCCCGTGATGTGCTGGAACGGGCCTCGGCCCGCGAGACCGCGGCCCGGGTCGCCGCTGGTGCCCTGGCCAAGGGGCTGCTGCGTCAGCTCGATGTCGAGGTCATCTCCCACGTCATCCAGATGGGTGCGGCCCGTTCCAAGTCCACCGAGAGGCCCGGTCCGGGCGATCTCGACCGGGTCGACGCTTCCCCGGTGCGCTGCTTCGACGGCGCCGCCGAGGACGCCATGGTGGGTGAGATCAAGGCGGTGTCCAAGGACGGCGACAGCTTGGGCGGCGTGGTGGAAGTGCTGGGCTACGGCGTTCCGGTTGGGCTGGGCAGCCATGTCCACTGGGATCGGCGGCTCGACGGCCTGCTGGCCCAGGCGCTCATGAGCATCCAGGCGGTCAAGGGGGTCGAGGTCGGCGACGGCTTCGATGTCGCCGGCCGTCCCGGCAGCCAGGCCCACGACCCCATCACCTGGGATGCCGAGACCCAGACCTACAGGCGAACCACCACCCGGGCCGGGGGCATCGAAGGGGGCATGTCCACCGGGGAGCTGTTGGTGTGCCACGTGGCCATGAAGCCGTTCGCCACGCTCAACCGGCCGGTGCTGACCACCGTTGATGTGGTGACCAAGGAGGAGACGGTCAGCTTCAAGGAGCGCACCGACGTCACCGCGGTTCCGGCCATGGGCGTCGTGGCCGAGACCATGACCGCGCTGGTGCTGGCCAACGAGGCCCTGCGCAAGTACGGCGGCGATTCCGTCGACGAGTTCGTGCGCAACGCCCG
>DASXTK010000509.1:0-8082 GCA_036505485.1 Acidimicrobiales bacterium | reverse complement strand
TCCTCGTCGCGATGCCGAGCGCCGACCAGGAGTTGCTGCGCTTCGTGATCCAGGGTGCCGAGCTGGCCAGCGTGCCGGTCAAGGTGCTGCCCCCGGTCCGTGACCTGCTCGGCAACGCCCCGACCGTCCGCGACGCCCGCGACGTCAACATCGAGGACCTGCTCGGCCGCCTGCAGGTCAACACCGACATCGAGAGCATCCGGGCCACCGTGCAGGGCAAGGTCGTGCTGATCACCGGGGCCGGCGGCTCGATCGGCTCCGAGATCTCCAAGCAGGTGGCCGAGCTCGAGCCGGGCCGGCTGCTGCTGCTCGACCACGACGAGACCCACCTCCACGACGCGCGCGGCATCATCGTGGGCCCCGCCGAGCTGGTGCTGGCCGACATCCGCGACCGCGAGCGCATGATCGAGCTGTTCGCCGAGGTGCGGCCCGACGTGGTGTTCCACGCCGCGGCCCACAAGCACGTCCCCCTGCTCGAGGCCCATCCGTCGGAGGCCGTCCGCACCAACGTGCTCGGCACCCGCAACGTGGTGGACGCCGCGGTGGCGGCCGGGATCGACCGTCTGGTGTTCATCTCCTCGGACAAGGCGGTGCGGCCCAGCAACAACCTCGGCTACTCCAAGTGGCTGGGTGAGCAGCTGGTGCTGCACTCCATGCCGGCCGGGGCCCATTGGTGCTCGGTGCGGTTCGGCAACGTGCTCGGTAGCCGGGGCAGCGTGATCCCGACGTTCGCCCGGCAGATCGCCGACGGTGGTCCGGTCACGGTGACCGATCCCCGCATGACCCGGTTCTTCATGAGCGTGCAGGAGGCCGTGCAGCTGGTGTTGCAGGCCTCGGTCATGGCCTACGGCGGCGAGATCTTCATGCTCGACATGGGCGAGCCGGTGAACATCCTGGAGCTCGCCGAACGCATGGTGCGCTTGTCCGGTCACCAGGTCGGTACTGAGATTCCGATCCATTTCAGCGGCAAACGCCCGGGCGAGAAGCTCGAAGAGGACCTACAGAATCCCGAGGAAGAAGCTACGCAGACCGCGCATCCGTCGATCGTCCGCCTGACACCGACGCGCGTACCTGCCAAGCTGTTGGACGACGGCACACGCGGGCTGGCGGACCTCGTCATCCGGCGCTGTGACCGTGACGCGGCAACGCGCATGGCTGAGCTCGCCGAAGCTGGCCACACGACAGACGCCGCACTGGCCCCCTATGGCCGACAGGTGTTGGAGATCGACGCCTTCCAGACGTCGGAGCGGAGGAACCGATGGAGCCCGTCGACTACCTGAAAGTTCTGAAGAACCACTGGAAGGTGGTGGCCGCGCTGATCATTTTGGCGATGGTCGTGACCTTCTACGCCTCGCCGGCCAAGCCGACGAAGGCGTACAGCGCCGAGCACGTCGTGCTGCTGGACACCGTGGCCGGTGGCGAAGAAGGCGGCCGAGCGTCGTCCTCCAACGTCACCGCGGCTGCGATCTTCCTGGAGGCCGGCGAGGTGCCCAAGCGGGCGGCGGCGATCGTGGGGTTCGAGGGCGACCCCAACGTGCTGGCCCAGTCCAAGATCTCCAAGGTGGTCGAGCCGGAGTCCGGGCTGATCACCATCACCGCGACCGCGGGCAAGCCCGACGAGGCCATCGCCTTGGCCAACGCCTTCGGCTCCGAGTTCATCAAGTACGTCGCTGAGCGTGAGGGGCAGCGCATCGAGGCCGAGTCCGCGCAGGCCCAGATCGAGGTCGACCGGCTCGAGCAGCAGCTCACCGAGCTCCAGAACAAGCAGGCCGGCGGGGACAACAGCGCGGGCACCCAAGGTCAGATCGAAGCCACCACCGACGACCTCGGCACGGCGATCCGAACTGCCGCCACGGCCCGGGACACGACGTCGTACGTCACCCTGCGTGAGGCGGTTTCGGCCAGCCAGGACGCCGGGTTCGTCTCCGGGTTCGGACGGATACCGCGGGCCCTGTTCATGGGCGTGGTCGGTGCACTGGCCGGCTTCGGTGTCGCGGTCATGCTCGACCGCTCGGACTCGCGGCTGCGCACCAAGGATCAGGTCGAGCGGCGCTTCGGCCTTCCGGTGCTGGCCGAGGTCCCGCTGCTGGCGCTGCGGGATCGCAGCCGGGCTGCGGTCGTGGCCTTCGAGCGCGAGCCCAGGGTGGCTGAGGCCTACAGAGGCCTGAGAACCGCGCTCTTGTTGTTCCGCAGCCGTACCGAGCAGCACGCGCTGGCCACCAACGGCAATGGCCACAGCAACGGGCACAGCGCCCAGGCCGCCAACTCGGTGCGCCAGCTCGTCGTCGTCACCTCGCCTGAGGCCGGCGACGGCAAGAGCACCACGACCGCCAACCTGGCCATGGCCTATGCCGAGTCCGGTCAGTCGGTCCTGTTGGTGAGCTGGGACCTCTGGCGTCCACTGTCACCAGGCGTGTTCGACGCCCAGGAAGGCCCGGGCGTGGCCGACTACCTCGACGGCAGCGCCTCGTCGCTGGTCCGCTACGTGCAGGACACCTCCATCCCCGGCGTGCGCATCGTCACCGCCGGCCTGGGTGGACATCACCCCTACACCCAGATCGAGAACGCCAGGCGGCTGCTCGAAGAAGCTCGGTCGCTGGCCAACATCGTCATCGTCGACACCGCGCCGATCCTGTCGGCCAGCGTGACCCGTGAGCTGGTGACCCTGGCCGATGCAGTGGTCGTGGTGTGCCGTTCCGGCCGCACCACCGGTCCCGCCGCCGATCGCTGCGCCGAGCTGCTGGAGCGTCTCGGCGCCCCGGCGCTGGGTGTGGTGCTCGTGGGTGTGCCCACCGGTCCGTTCGCCGACTACTACGGCGCCCCGCCCAAGGGCAGCCGTGGGCTCGAGCGTGCCGGGTTCCGTCGTCGGCAGACCGAGGAAGCCGGTGCTCGGCACAAGGCAATCTCCGGTGCGGCGCCAGCACGTCCGACTTCGGCCGGGTACCGCGCCGGCATGAGAGGACCCGAAGGCCGGGAGCCCTCGTGACCTTTGACGCGGTCACGTCGCCGTCGACGACCGCGTCCCGCTGGGAACGCTCAGCCGATGTGCTGTGGCGGCGCACGGCCGAAGGTGTGGTGGTCCTGCCCAACGACGGCAGCGCCGTCGTCAGCCTGGAAGGACTGAACGCCGCGGTGTGGGAAGCCTGCGCCCGGCCCATGAGCGTGGATGGGTTGGCCGATCAGCTCGCCGGCATGTTGCCGGAGGAGTCCTCGGCCGGGCATCGGGTCGCCGCCGAGGCGGTGCGCTTCCTGGTCGCGATGGGGGCGGTCAGGGAGAGCCTGCATCCGTGACCGATCCGCGGGCGCTGACCCTGCCCCTCGCCGCCCATGGTCTGGCCGGCAGCATGTTCGACATGCCGGACGGTCCGTTCGCGCCCGACGAGTGGTTCGAGCTGGTGCGGAACTGCCGGACCAACGGGCTGATCGGCATGTTGGCCGCGGCGGTGCAGCGTGGCGACATGCGGCTCACGCCACCCCAGGCCGAGGAGCTGGCCGTCCTGGAGAACGAGACCGCAGGCATCGCCCTGCTGGTCGAGCAGCGGGCCGCCCGGTTGGCTGCGTTGCTCGGAGCCGCCGATGTCGGCCACCGGCTGTTGGGTGGTCCGGCTCGCGGTCGCCTCGGCTACCGCCGGCCCGGTATCCGCACCTTCGACAACGCCCTGATGCTGGTGGAGCCCAAAGGGATGGAGGTGGCGCCTCCGCCCCGGGGGGTGGTGATGACCACCACGCTGATCCCGCCCGAGGGGCGACCGATCACGCTGCGGGACCTGGCCGATCCGCCGACGCTGCTGGCCCTGGCCGAGCAGCCCGTGCCCACGGTCAGCGTCGAGGAGCACCTGGTGCTGGCCTGCCTCGACGTCGCGGGGTCGTGGGCTCGAGACCTCGCCGACCCGCGCGGCATCCTCGACCTGGTGGCTCAGCGCGATGTGGCCGAGCTGGCCCTGTTCCCGGCCATCGATCCGGCCCGGGTGCAGCAGACCGCGGAGAGCTGGGGCGTGGTCGATCTGGTGGCCCGGGCTGTGGTCGAGGTGTGGCACCTCTTCGAGTTGGCCGACCGCACCCGGCTGTCGGTCTGGGCCTATCGGATGACCGATCTGCCGGTGGGCGGACGGACGGCAGCGTCCCGATCCAACCCCGCGATCCATCCCGAGCGGCGGCCCGCAGCCGCCCCGGCCTCGGCGACCGGTCGTCTGGGACGCATGGTTCACAAGCTGGCCCCCGGTCGGCACGGAGGATGAGAGCGATGACCACGAGGGCGGAGCAATGGGACTGAGGCGTCCGGCCGTGGCCGGTGGCGAGCCGGCTTTCGCCGAGGGGTTGCCCTTCTTCCGGCCGGCCAAGCCGCCGCTCGAGGAAGTGACGCGGCGCCTGGAGCCGTCGTACGCCAAGGGAATGCTGACCAACAGCGCTCTGGTGCGCGAATTAGAAGAGCGCGCCGCCGAGCGTCTGGACGTGCCCCACGTGGTCGCAGTGGCCAGCTGCACCGCGGGGTTGATGCTGGTGACCCAGGCCCTGGCCACGCCGGGCAGCGCTGTGGCCATGCCCAGCTTCACCTTCTCGGCCACGGCCCACGCTGCGGTGTGGGCGGGCGCGACACCGCGCTTCACCGAGTGCGACGTCACCAGCTGCCAGATCGACGTTGAGGACGCCGCCAAGCGGCTCGACGGCGTCTCGTTGCTGGTCGGAACCCACGTGTTCGGCGCGCCCTGCCGACCCGAGGACGTCGAGGCCCTGGGTCGGAGCGCCGGGATCCCGGTGCTGTTCGACGCGGCCCATGCCTTTGGCGCTAGCCACAAAGGACGGCCCATCGGAGGCTTCGGCGCCGCCGAGGTGTACAGCCTCAGCCCGACCAAGGTGCTGATCGCCGGGGAGGGCGGCCTGGTCGCCACCCGCGACGACGATCTGGCCCATCGGCTGCGCATCGGCCGCGACTACGGCAATCCGGGCGACTACAACACCCAGTTCGCCGGGCTCAACGCCCGCGTGTCCGAGCTGCACGCCGCGGTGGCGCTGGCCTCGCTGGACGAGCTCGACGACCATCTGACCACCCGTCGGCGGTTGGCCGACCGCTATCGGAGCGGCCTGGCCGAGGTCCCCGGGGTGACGGTCCAGCACGTCGACGCCGGTGACGAGTCCACGTACAAGGACCTCACGGTGATCGTCGACGAGAGCGTCTTCGGCGTCGAGCGCGACGGCGTGGCGCGGGCGCTCAAAGCCGAGGGCATTGACACCCGGCCCTATTTCTGGCCGCCGGTCCACCAGCAGGCTGCGTACTTCGTCGACGGCAAGCCCGCAGTCGATCTTCCGGCCACCGACTGGGTGTCGAGCCGGGTCATCAGCTTGCCCCTCTGGCGGGACATGCCTGAGGGCTCGGTCGAGACCGTGGTCGAGGTGCTAGCTGGCATTAATGCCTACGCCGATGAGATACCCGACAAGGATCAGGAGGATCCCGCGTGCGTGCCCTCGTAACCGGAGGAGCCGGCTTCATCGGCTCTCATCTCGGTGATGCCCTGGTGGAACAGGGTGCCGACGTGGTGGTGCTCGACAACCTCGTCACCGGTCGGCTCGAGAACGTGCCCCCGCAGGCCAAGCTGATCGAAGGCGACGTGGCCAACCCTGACGACGTGGCTCGGGCCGTCGCCGGCTGCGAGGTGGTCTTCCATCAGGCCGCCCTCGGTTCGGTGGCGCGTTCAGTGGCCCGTCCTCTGGACACCGACCGCTCCAACATCCACGGCACGCTGGCGGTCCTGAACGGGGCCCGGGAGGCCGGGGTCCGCCGGGTCGTCCTGGCGTCGTCCTCCTCGGTCTACGGCGGGGCCGAGCAGGTGCCGACCCCCGAGGACGTTCCGCTGATCCCGCGCTCGCCCTATGCGGTGACCAAGCTCACCGGCGAGCACTATTCCCGGGTGGCCTGGGACCTGCACGGGCTCGAGACTGTCTGCCTGCGCTACTTCAACGTCTACGGCCCCCGGCAGCGGCCCGACAGCGAGTACGCCGCGGTGATCCCGCGGTTCATCGATTCACTGCTCACCGGTGGAACCCCCGAGGTTCACGGCGACGGTTTGCAGAGCCGGGACTTCACGTTCGTGGCCGACGCGGTGCAGGCCAACCTGCAAGCGTCCCTGGCTCCGGCATCAGCGTGTGCCGGCAAGGCCTACAACGTGGCGCGGGGTGAGCCGCACTCGTTGCTAGAGCTGCTGGACATCCTCTCCGACCAGCTCGGGACCGAGGTCGAGCCGTATCACGTGGCTAGCCGAGCCGGGGACATCCGCCACTCCCACGCCGACATCGGCGCGGCCCGGGGCGATATCGGCTACGACCCGCAGGTCTCGTTCCGCGATGGTCTGGGGCGCACGCTGGAATGGTTCAAGTCAAGAAGCGATCAGGCGGCTTAGGCGGCAAGCAAGCAAGGAAGGGCGGGAGAATGAAGGAAGCACAAGACGAACCGGCACCTGAGGGCGGGGTAGCTGGAACCAAGCCTGTGGCGGGCTCACCCGAGGATCTGGCCGGCGAACTGCTGGCCCGCATCGAGGACCGCACGGCCCGGGTCCTGATCGTGGGTCAGGGCTATGTCGGGCTGCCGGTGGCCATGCGAGCGGTGGAGGTGGGCTTCCCGGTGGCGGGGTTGGAGCTCTCACCGCCCCGAGTGGAGTCGCTACGGGCCGGCAAGTCCTACGTCAGCGATGTGAGCGACGCCGAGCTGAGCCGGGCGTTGGACCACGGTTACATCCCCACCGACGACGCGTCGGAAGCGGGACCGTTCGACATCGCCGTGATCACCGTGCCGACGCCCTTGAACGACGGCATGCCGGACCTGTCCCATGTGGAGGCGGCGGTGGGGAGCCTGGCTCGGCGGCTGCGGGCCGGCGGGCTGGTGATCCTGGAGTCGACCACCTATCCGGGGACCACCGAGGAGTTGGTCCGCCCGATCCTGGAGCGCGACTCGGGGCTGCGAGCCGGCTCGGAGTTCTTCGTCGGCTACTCGCCCGAGCGGATCGACCCGGGCAACCCCCGCTACGGCTTCGTGAACACCCCCAAGGTGGTGTCGGGGATCAACGACCCCTCGCGGCGTTGCGTCGAGGCGTTCTACGGAGCGCTGGTCGACAAGGTGGTGCCGGTGGGGTCCACGGCCGAGGCCGAGCTGGTCAAGCTGTTGGAGAACACCTTCCGGCACGTCAACATCGCCCTGGTCAACGAGCTGGCGATGTTCGCCGCCGACCTGGGCATCGACATCTGGGGCGCCATCGACGCTGCCAGCAGCAAGCCCTTCGGCTACATGCGCTTCACCCCGGGTCCGGGTGTGGGCGGGCACTGCCTGCCCATCGACCCGTCGTACCTGTCGTGGCGGGTCAAGCGCCGGCTGGGCCAGACGTTCCGCTTCGTGGAACTGGCCAACGACGTCAACGAGCACATGCCCGACTACGTGATCACCCGGGCCATGGTGCTGTTGAACCGGGAGGGCCGGGCCCTCAAGGGCAGCCGGGTGCTGGTCCTGGGGCTCAGCTACAAGGCCGGGACCTCCGACTGGCGGGAGTCGCCGTCGCTGGCCGTGGTCGAGCGGCTGCAGGCCCTGGGGGCGGATGTGCGGGCCTGTGAGCCCTATCTGCCGGAGAGCGGTGGACCGGCGCTCCCGGTGCCGGTGGTGTCGTGCACCCCGGAGGAACTGGCCGAGGCGGACCTGGTGCTGCTGCTGGTCGACCACCCGGACTTCCCCCTCGACGTCGTGGCCAAGCAGTCCAAGCTGGTCCTCGACACCAAGGGCGTCCTGCGCCAGTACCCGTTCACCGGCGAGACCCTCTAACTCCCGAAATTGAGGCGTTTCTCGCGCTCATAGCGCGGCAAACGCCTCAATTTCGGTTTTGAGACTAAGGTCTCAGTTTCAGGTGAGAGGGGGAGTCATGGTGCACGTGCGGCTGACCCCGCAGGACGACTACATGCATCCGGTCGAGGCTGCGTCCAACTTCAACGAGAGCCGGTACTACAACTTCTTCGATCCCGGCCCCCACACCGGTGGCTGGGTGCGCATGGGCAACCGGGTCAACGAGGGCTACGCCGAGATGACCGTGTGCCTCTACCTGCCCG
>DASXTK010000508.1:0-2647 GCA_036505485.1 Acidimicrobiales bacterium | reverse complement strand
CATCGGTCGAGCAAGAGATAGATGTCGTGCGTCCGGTTCACTTGCCGGTCGAGGATCTTGAGGAAGGACAGGAACTGGCGATGGCTGCCCCATCGGCTCTCGACCACGACCGGGTCCGATCCACCGCCGGCCTCGAGCGCGATGGCTCGCTGGGCCGGGCCCAGGTAGAGACCGATGGCCTCGGCCTCGATCCCGTTGACCACCAGCACGCCATCGGGCAGCACATGGACCAGCTCGCTGGGGATCTCCACCGGCGGCACCCGGCCCCGGCGATCCCAGCGCACCGCCTGTATGCCCCCGCTGCGGAACCGCATGCGCAGGCTCGCGATAGTCCGGGGGGTGAAGCCGCACTGCTCGGCGATCTCCACGTTGCTGAGCCCGTCCGCGGCCAGCAGCAGGGCGCGGGCCCGGCGGATCTCCTGTATCGGCGACTTGCGTGACTCCGCTATGTCCTCGAGCTCGCGCCGGGCCACGGACGGTATCGCCAGGGGCGCCGATGGCCGGGACATGAGTGTTCCTCCGGTTCCTCTGGCGACACGTCTCGTCGCTCAGCGGCCGTAGCCGCTCTGTATCGCTTGCAGGACGACGTCCACCACCGCGCCGGGTTGGTCGGCCATCAGGAAGTGCCGGCCGTCGGGGACGGTGACCAGCTTGATCGTGGCGCAGCCCTGGATCTGAGCGCGGGGTTGGTCGGACAACCCGACCTCGTCGTCGGCGCCCTTCACCACCCAGGACTCCAGACCCGAGCCACACAGCCGCGTGGCGATGGATCCTTCGTGGGCCTCGAGGTGCTCGAAGTAGTAGCGCACCAGCTGGCGGGTGACCTTGCCGTTGAAGCGCTTCATCTCGGCCACCAGCGAGGCCTGGCGATCCTCCGGGAACCGGCCTTTCATGCCGACGCCCATCATCTTGGGGAGCAGGGTCCAGACCACACGACCCACCACTGGGGTTCCGGCCAGCTTGCCGAGCGACCTGGTGTCGCTCTCCTCGTCCTCGGTCGAGAAGCAGGGGGAGATGAGGACCAGACGGCCCGAGAACCGGCCGGTCGCGGCCATCTCGATGGCGACGTTGGCGAAGTAGCTGTGGGCCACGATGGTGTCGACCCCCAGCTCAGCGGCCAGATCACTGGTGATCTCGGCGTACGCCTCGATGGTGGGGATGAACTTGGGCGGGACCGGGCGTCCCCCGAAACCGGGAGGTGTGGCCGCGATCCAGCGGGTGTCACCGCCGCCGACTCGGGGGTCGGCGACCACCTGGTCGTAGAAGGCCGAGGTGCACATGGCGCCGGGCAGCAGGAGGACGGCTCCGTCCCGCTGCGGTTGCTGCGGACCGAACTCGCGCAGATCCCACAGGTCGGTGATGGTGTCGGTCTGGGGCTCGGCGACTCGAAGCTGAGCGGTGCCGGCCATGATCACCGACCGCCCTGGGTGACTCGTTCCTTGCCGGCGACCACGGTGGCCAGGTTGGCCAACGCCTCTTGGCTCGTCCGGGAATGTTCCTTGCCGATGTCGACGACCTTGGCCAGCACCCGCACCCAGCCGTGGGGTTGGGCTCGCCAATGCATCGTCAGCCGGGTCCGGCCGCCCTCGACCGGAGCGACCGCGAAGTCGCCCGAGCCGCGGAAGGCGCCGGCCACGTAGTCCGCTACGAGCCGTCGTCCGGGGTCGACCGATCGGGTCCGGGCCGTGAACCGCAGCCGCAGGCCGCGCTTCGTCTCGCCTCGGGTGTGGATGGTGGCGTGCACTTCGCCGCCGACCCGGTCGAAGGACGCGGTGCCGGGCTTGAAGGTGACCCAGGGGACCCACCAGCGGCGAGCCCCACGAAACTCGGCCAGGACCGCATTCCATACGGTGTCGGTTGAGGCGTCGAGGACTGCCTCGTCCACAATGTCGTATCCGCTCATGGGAGCCTCCGTCTTCGCGTGGAGCTGACGGCGTAAGGGTGCGAGGCCCCCTGCAAGCCAGGCGCAAGCCCTGGTCGGGCTGCATTCCTTGCTTTGCGCGGCTCTTGCATTGCCTCATGAGCATGGCCATCCATGCTCCCCGCAACGCTGACGTCGGCCGAGGTGAACGTCCGCATGTTGCTTGCGGTCGCCACCGTGATAGTGGCCGCCAGATTCTTCGGATGGCTGATCTCCAAGCTCGGCCAACCCCAGGTACACGGCGAGATCCTCTCGGGGATCATCCTCGGTCCGAGCCTGCTCGGCCTGGTGTGGCCCGATGGTGTTGCCTACCTCTTCCCGACCGAGATCATCGGGGCGCTCAAGGTCCTGGCCCAGCTCGGGCTGGTGACGTTCATGTTCCTGATCGGCCTCGAGCTCGACCTACCCAAGCTGCGCGGTCAGGGGCACAAGGCCGTGCTGATCAGCCATGCCTCCATCATCGCCCCGATCCTGCTGGGATCGGTGCTGGGTCTTTGGCTCTATCCCCGCTTCGGCAATGGAGTGAACCGTGTGGGCTTCATCCTGTTCCTCGGCGCGGCAATGGCCATAACCGCCTTCCCGGTATTGGCCCGGGTCCTGCAGGAGACCGGGCTCTATCGCACCCGCATCGGGGTGCTGACGATGACGTGCGCCGCGGTCGACGACGTGACGGCGTGGTGCGTCCTTGCCGGGGTGGTCGCGGTCGTGAAGTCGACGGGTCCGGCC
>DASXTK010000507.1:0-4140 GCA_036505485.1 Acidimicrobiales bacterium | reverse complement strand
CTTCGTCGCCCCTGAGCCCTGGACCGCGGACGCGGTTGGGTTCACGTCCCGCACCTCGTTGGGAAGGACCACCACCGTCGCCATCGATGAGCCCGAGAACATCGGGTTGGTGGTGTTCAAGGGCCGTCGGGGTCAACGCATCGGCGTCGACCTGAAAGGTGAGGCGTCGGGCGGGAGCTGCGTCGGGTTCGCGTTGCGGGCGCCAGGCGGGCTGGAGCAGATCGTCTCCTTCAACAGCGCGGGCGAGACGACGCCGGCCTGCGGCGAAGATCCTGAGTTCCCGGTTCCACCCCCTCCCCTCCCGGTCACCGGCACCTACACGCTGGTGGTCGAGGCGGTGTCGGAGCCGATCAAGTCCCTCGACGTCACCATCCACGAGCTGTCCGACGAAGAGGCGGCCGCGGCCGACGAGCAGGCCCGACAGGCCCGGGAGGGAGACCAGCCTCCGCCGTCTTCCAGCGGCAGCGGTGGCTTGCCGGAGGGTGTGGGCGAGCCGGTGGAGTTGGAGCCGGGTCCCTTGGCCCAGCAGGACGGCCCTTGGGGTGGCGCCGCCGCGTTCCCGGTGAACCTGTCGACCGGGGTTCTGGCCAGCCAGGCCACCGACCTCGTGGTCGACGACGTGCTGCCCCTGGTGCTGGGCCGCTCGTACCAACTCACCCCGTTCGGAACCGGCCGCTGGGCCTTCGGCAAAGGCGCAGCGTTGGAGTTCGACATGTGGTTGCGGGTCGGGGCCGGGCACCGCATCGCCGACCTGGAGCTCCCGAACGGGGCGGTCGTGCCGTTCGACCGGGTCAACGAGGGCTTCGACGTCGAGACCGCGGTGTTCGAGCCGCCGGACAACCCGACCATGTTCAACGGCTCGCGCATCGAGTGGACCGGCGCGGGCTGGGATGTGGTGATGACCGGCGGCACTCGGCTGGTCTTCGGCCAGGACGGCCGCACTCCGCTGCGAGCCATGCGGGACGCCAGCGGGAACCAGATCGTGGTCCGCCGGCAGGCTGAGTCCTCCGGTCCGGAGCTTGGCAAGGTCGTCGAGGTGTACTCGCCGTCGGGACGCCGGCTCGGGCTGAGCTACGACGACCAGAACCGGGTGGTCCAGGCCACCGACCAGATCGGCCGCACCGTCAGCTACAGCTACGACGACGGGGACCACCTGGCGGGCGTGACGTATCCCGGCGGCCGCAGCGTCGGCTACAGCTACGACTCCGACGATCGGCTGGTCACGGTCACCGGGCCGGACGGGACTCCGCAGGTCACCAACTCCTACGACGATGACGGGCGGGTGGTCAGCCAGGTCTTGGCCGATGGCACGGCGTACCAGTTCAGCTACACGCTGGACGACAACGGGCTGGTCGAGCAGACCGATATGACCGACCCGAACGGGATCATGCGGCGGATCGGTCTTCGAGGTGGCTATTGGTTCTCCGACACCTCCGGCGCGGGAACCGCGGTGGAGCGGAGCGTGATGGTCGATCGGGAGGCATTGACCCGGCTCGTGACCGTGATGACCGACCCGGTCGGACGCCGCACCAACTACGCCTACGACGAGCTCGGGTTCCCGACAGCGGTGACACAGCTGTCCGACACACCGGGCGCCATCACCACCCAGATCAGCTACGAGCCCGAGTTCCACCAGGTCGCGGCCATCACCGATCCCCTGGGCCGCTCGGTCCGCTACGACTACGACCACCACGGCAACCGGGTGGTCGAGGACGATCCATACGGCCGAACCACCTACAGCTACGACCGAAACGGCCGGCTGACCTCGACCACCGACCCGACGGGCCACACCACTGAGGTCGGCTACTCGCTGGGGCACCAGGTCACGGTCACCGATCCGCAGGGCAACCGCCGGTCCTCGTACCTCGATGCCGTCGGCCGTCCGGCGGTCATCTCCGACCCGGCCGGCAACCAGACCCGGCTGAGCTACGACGACCTGGACCAGCTCATCGGCGTGACCACCCCGGCGGGCGCCTCCACCGGCTACGGGTACGACGCGATGGGTCGGCTCGTGTCGATCACCGACGCCAACGGCAACGCCACGAGCGTCGGCTACGACCCCGTCGGACGGGTCCTCGCCCGTGTCGACCCGCTGGGTGCCGTGGACAGCTACGGCTACGACCTCGTCGGCAACCTGCTCACCCACACGGACCGCCGGGGTGTCGTGTCGGCGTTCGCCTACGACTCCTTGGGCCGGCAGACCAACGCCGCGTTCGGTGTCCGGGCCGACGGGTCCGGGGCCGAGTCCACCATCGACTACGCCTACGACGCAGCCGGCCGGTTGAGCGACGTGGTCGATTCCACCTACGGCCCCGTGCACCTGGACTACAACGACCTGGACCGCCTGGCCGCCGACACCAACCCGGTCGGGCGGATCAGCTACAGCTACGACGAGTTCGGGCGGCGCACGGCCATGGCCCTCGACGGCGGGCCCGAGACCCGGTACGCCTACGACGACCTGGGGCTGGCAGCCATCAACCAGGGCGCGATGCGGGTCGGCATCACCCCGGACAAGCTGGGACGGCTCGCCAGCCTGCGGCTCCCCAACGACGTCAGCGTGGACTACCGGTACAACGCGGCGGGCGGGCTCAGCGGCATCGACTACCAGGCCGGAGACGGTGAGCTGGGAGACGTCGGCTACCGCTACGACCCGGCGGGACGCCGAATCGGGCTGACCGGGAGCCTGGCCGACACCGAGTTGCCCTCGCCGTTGTCGGACGCCGCTTATGGCCCCGGCAACCGGTTGACGCAGTCGGGCGACGGTCGTGACCTGTCGTACGACGCCGCCGGGAACCTGGTCTCCGACGGCACCAACACCTACACCTGGGACGCTCGAGGCCAGCTCACCGGCATCGCCGGCGCGGATGGGACGGCGTCGGCGTCATTCACGTACGACCCGTTCGGACGCCGGAACTCGAAGACCGTGGACGGAACCACGTCCTTCTATCTCTACGACGGCCCCAACATGCTCCAGCAACGGGTCGGCTCGGAGGACCCGGTCACGTACCTCACCGGGCTCGAGGTCGACCAGGTCTACGCCCGCGTCGATGGGGACGGCGGGATCTCCACCTACCTGGCCGACGGACTCGGTTCCACCCTCGGGCTGGTCGATCGGCACGGCTCGATCGCGACCCGCTATGCGAGCGATCCCTACGGCGGCACCCGGGCGCGAGGTGACGACGATTCGAACCCGTTCGGGTTCACCGGACGAGAGCTCGACGAGACCGGCCTCTACTACTACCGGTCGCGGTACTACGCGCCGGAGACCGGCCGGTTCATCTCCGAGGACCCGCTCGGTCATGCCGCGGGCGACCCGAACCTCTACGCCTATGTCGGTGGGAGCCCGACCAACTTCGTCGACCCGTCGGGCCAGTGCGTCTCCACCGCCCTCTACTACTTCAACCAGTCCTCCTCGCTGCTCGACGAGCAGGGCAGCATCTTCGACGCCTACAACTCGGGCCAGCTCAGCGACGACGAGCTCTCGGCCGCCCTCGACAACCAGCTCCGCAAGGCCATGAACAACCTCAACGACTTCATGGTCCTATGCGGCGCCGAAGTAACGGCCTACCAATTCCTCGCCTCCCTAACCACCGCCCTACCAACAACCCCCACCCCCCAAGCCGGCAGCACAGGAGGTCCCGGGACATTCAGCCGAAGCATCACGATCCGACCCGGGCTGTCACCAAGGGACTTCACAGAGACCCTTCCCCACGAGACTGTGCATTCGATCCTGAGCCCCACGGAAGGGTCGTTCCTCGCCAACTTCCGAGCGGATCTCCTCCGATTCGGTGGGGAGGCCATAGCGGAGAGCGATGCATCCCAGAGTCTGGTTGAGGGACTGCGATCTCCATTTGCCGGTGGCTATGTCACGCCGACCGGGCTCGCTCTCGAGGCAGCCGCCGTCGGCGGAACTTCCTACCCGGGATACCAAGCGACCTTCGGGAATTGACCAGCGGAGCGTGCCTCGGTGGTGTACTTCAAAGACCTGTCTCCGTACGCGTTTCTCCCCGACGATGCCGGGTCCTTGACCGTTGGATGGCTGGAGGCGGCTCACGAGTTCTCGAAGGGTCCTGCGCCACCCGGCTTCGTGGATCGGCTCGCAAGCCTCGCTGTTCGGCATGCCGTCAATCGGACGCGGGG
>DASXTK010000506.1:0-3593 GCA_036505485.1 Acidimicrobiales bacterium | reverse complement strand
CCGCCGATCGACCGGGAGCTGATCTACGCCCACAGCGAGCGGGGTTTCGCCCTGTGCTCGATGCGCCACTCGATGCTGAGCCGGTACTACGTCCAGTGCGACCTGGACGACGACCTCGACGCCTGGCCCGACGAGCGGTTCTGGGACGAGCTGCGCCCTCGGCTTCCCCCCGAGCCCGCGGCCCGGCTGGTGACCGGTCCGTCGATCGAGAAGTCCATCACCCCGTTGCGCAGCTTCGTGGCCGAGCCGCTGCGTTACGGACGGCTGTTCCTGGCCGGAGACGCAGGCCACGTCGTCCCCCCGACCGGGGCCAAGGGGCTGAACCTGGCGGTGTCCGACGTCCACTATCTGGCCGGCGCCCTCGTCGACGCTCTCACCACTGGCTCGACCACCGGGATCGACGAGTACTCCGTCCGGGCGTTGGCCCGGGTCTGGAAGGCCGTGCGGTTCTCCTGGTGGCTGACGACGCTCATGCACCGGTTCCCGGACACGGGCGAGTTCGGCTACCGCCTCCAGGAAGCCGAGCTCGACTACCTGGCGACCTCAGACGCGGCCCAGCACGCGTTGGCCGAAAACTACGTCGGTTTGCCGTTCTGACCGACTGCGTTCTTGGTGCGGATATCCCCGCTCAGCGGGGGATATCCGCACCGAGAACCATTAGAACGGGAAGGGGCGGGCGCCCGCTTGGACAGTGATCCAGCGGAGCTCGGTGAACTCGTCCATGGCGGCCAGGCCGCCGAACCGGCCCCACCCGCTGTCCTTCATGCCGCCGAAGGGCATCTGGGGCTCGTCGTGGACCGTCTGGTCGTTCACGTGGACGATGCCGGCCTCCAGCCGCCGGGCCAGCGCCACCCCGCGGTCGTGGTCCGAGGTGATGATCCCGGCGGTCAGGCCGTAGCGGGTGTCGTTGGCCCGCCGCACCGCCTCCTCCACACCGTCCACCGTGGTGATGGTGGCGATCGGCGCGAACGTCTCCTCCCGACCCAGCTCGGTGTCGTCGGGGACGTCGGTCACCAGCGTGGCCTGGACCACGTTGCCGTCGATCTCCCCGCCGACCAGCACCCGGGCACCCCGCTGCACCGCCTCGTCCAGCCGCCGCCGCACCAGGTCGGCCGCGTCGTGGTCGATGAGCGGACCGATGATGGTGTCGGGCTCGGCCGGGTTGCCGGTCTTGAGCGACGCGGTCTTGGTCACCAGCCGATCGACGAACTCGTCGGCCAGGCTCCGGTCCACCAGGATCCGTCGGGTCGACATGCAGATCTGGCCCTGGTGGAGGAAGGCTCCGAAGCAGGCCGCGTCCACCGCGTAGTCGAGGTCGGCGTCGTCCAGCACCAGCAGCGGGTTCTGTCCGCCCAGCTCCAGCACGATGCGCTTCAGCTGTCGCCCAGCCTTCTCGGCCAGCATCCGGCCCGTGGCGGTGGAACCGGTGAAGCTGACCCGGCGAACGTGCGGGTTCTCGAGGAACTCGTCGCCCATCGGGCCGGCCTCGCCCGGCCCGTGGGTCACGACGTTGAGCACACCCGGCGGGAAACCGGCCTCCTGGAACACCTCGGCCAGGGCGAGCCCGCCCACCAGCGGCGACAGCTCCGAGGGTTTGAGGACGGCGGTGTTGCCGAAGGCCAGGGGTCCGACGACGCTACGCAGCGACAGGATCAGCGGTGCGTTCCACGGGGCCAGACCGGCGACCACACCCACCGGCTGCCGCAGACCCATGGCCAGCATCCCGGGCATGTCCGACGGGATCACGGTCCCCACCGGGGCGTAGACCATTCCTGCGGCCTGCCGCAGCAGACCGATGATGAAATCGGTCTGGAACATGCCGAAGCCGAAGGTGGCGCCGGTCTCCCGGGTAGCCAGGTTGACCAGCTCCTGCTGCCGAGCCCGCACGACATCGGCCGCGGCCAGGAACAGGTCTTGCTTGGCCACCGGCGGCATCCCGGCCCAGGCCGGGAAGGCGTCGGTAGCGGCATGGACCGCCTGGTGGGCATCGTTCCGAGTCCCCCTCGGGATCTGCGCCATCACCTCCCCGGTGTACGGGTTGAGGTCGTCGAACATCTCCGGGCTGTGCACCCACTCCCCGCCGATGTACTGACGCCATTCCGTCTTGGGCGCGTTCATCGTCATGTTCCCCCTCCGATCCGTTGGGACGGACGAACCCGAGCAGACGAGAAAGGCGCCCATTTCGGGCCCGTTTTGGCGATGATAAGACTCAGTTCATTCGAGCGACAGGGGGGAAACACCGATGGCTCATCGAACCTCGCCGCCGTTCCGCGCCGACCACGTCGGGAGCCTGCTGCGGCCCCCGGAGGTGCTGCGGGCCCGGGACGATCTCGCCACCGGACGGATCGACGCCGGTCAACTGCGTGCCGTCGAGGACCAGGCCATCCGGGACGTCGTGCAGATGCAGGAGGACGTCGGGCTCCAGTCGGCCACCGACGGCGAGTTCCGCCGCACCTCCTGGCACATGGACTTCATCTATCGGCTCGGCGGCGTGCGGCCCAGCGAAGAGAAGCTGGAGGTGGCGTTCCGCAACGAGGAGGGCGAGCTGTCGTTCCAGGCTCCGGCCCTGGTCGTGGACGAGCGCATCTCGCTGCCGGAGACCATCTTCGGCGCCGACTTCATCGCCCTGGCCGGGATGACCAAGACGGTCACGCCCAAGCTGACCATCCCGTCGCCGAGCATGGTCCACTACCGCGGCGGACCGGCCGCCCTCGACCCGGCGGTGTACCCGGACATCGATGCCTTCTGGGACGACCTGAGCGCGGCGTACGCCCAGCAGGTGGCAGCGCTGGCCCAGCTCGGCTGCACCTACCTGCAGTTCGACGACACCAGCCTGGCCTACCTGAACGACCCGGCGCAGCGGGCCCAGCTGACGGCCCGGGGCGACGACGCCGAGCACCAGCACCTGCGCTACATCGCCCAGATCAACGCCGCGCTGGCGGCCAAGCCCGAGGGCATGACGGTCACGACGCACATGTGCCGGGGGAACTTCCGCTCCTCGTGGGCGGCCGAGGGCAGCTACGACTTCGTGGCCGAAGCGTTGTTCAGCGAGCTTGGAGTGGACGGGTTCTTCCTGGAGTACGACGACGAGCGCTCCGGCGGGTTCGAGCCCCTGCGGTTCGTACCACCGGGGAAACAGGTCGTCCTGGGCCTGGTCACGACCAAGCGGCCGACGCTGGAGAGCAAGGACGTCCTGAAGCGTCGGATCGACGAAGCGTCCCGCTATGTCCCGCTCGACCAACTGTGCTTGTCCCCCCAATGCGGCTTCTCCTCCACCGTCGAAGGCAACCAGCTCACCTACGACGACGAGGTAGCCAAGCTCCGCCTCATCGTCGAAACCGCGGACGAGGTCTGGGGCGGGGGTTAGGCCAAGGGCAACGACAAGGGCAACGAGGCTCCCAGGCCAGCCCCAGAGGGGCTGGCCGATCCCATGATGGCTGGCAGTCCCTTACGAGGTGGGCCGTCAAGGGCGAGCTGCGGCAAGCCGCAGCCGGCCTGAAGGCCGACCCGTGACCGCCCACCGCTGGTGGCTGCTCGTCTGGCGAGGCAATGGTGCCCACCATCGGGAGGCTGAGGCGATAGTGCCCGTATGC
>DASXTK010000505.1:0-5251 GCA_036505485.1 Acidimicrobiales bacterium | reverse complement strand
CTCACCACGGCCACGTTGGCCCACCTGCAGGAGCTGGAGCCGGCCGCCACCTTCGACGTCCGGCGCTATCGCCCCAACGTCCTGGTGGAGACCGACGACTCGGGTTTCGTGGAGAACGACTGGGTCGGAGGGCGGGTCGGGCTGGGTTCGGGTCTGGTGGCCTCGGTGGTCATGCCCACGATGCGCTGCGTGATGACCACCCTGGCCCAGGAGGACCTGCCGCAGGACCGGGCCACGCTCAGGGCCGTCGCCCGCCACAACCGCCTGGAGATCGCCGGCTTCGGCACCTGGGCCTGCGCCGGCGTCTACGCCTCCGTCGAATCCCCGGGCACAATTTCCCTCGGAGACCCAGTCACGGTCCTCTGACGTCGTGTACTTTCATGGTCAATGAGCACGCTCGAACCGCGAGTCGCCGGCCTCGAACGCCGCAGTCAAGCGCACGATCAGGACATCCGTGGCCTCTACCGAGAGCTGTCCTGGCTACGCCGGGCGGTCACCGCAATCCTCGCCCACCTCGGCGTCGACCCCCCGGCTGACGAAGAGGAATAGCTACCGGGAGTGTCAGCGGGGGAGTCGAGGTGGGGGTTGCGGGTCACTGAGGCTGGTGGTCGGCGGTCGATGGGGGGTGGTGGTCGGCGGTCCAGGAACTTCGGGGCGGCGAACGCGGCGGCGGTCCCGAGAGCGTAGAAGGCGGCCGGAATCGAGCTCATCCGCCGCTGGTCCCACGCCTGCCCCCTCCGGTACTCGTCGTGGCTGATCTCCGTGAGTTCGCCTTTGTCGTTCTCGTAGTAGCGCCCGTCGTGCTTCTCTGGCGTGCCGTCGGGCCCGAAGAGCGTCGACAGGTAGGTCAGCCCCATCGCGACCATGAAGGTGACGAGGAGGAGGAGCGGGGCCGGCCGTGGAAGGACACGCAGCAGGGCTTTCGGGTCGCGCTGCCTCGCCTGCATGAGCATCATGACCGTCCGAAGTGGGGAACGATCACCGGACCGCAGCTCCAGGCAGATCAGATGTCCAGCAGCTGGTCGAGCTGGCGGGTGATGGGCCAGGCTCGGTGCGAGGTGTTGGCGAGCACCATGTGGGGCTGCCTCCGGTCAGGATCGTGCACCGTCCGTTCCGCGACCGGCAGGACGTGGTCGTTGATGTCCTGGTCCGGGCCCTCGTCCAGATGGTCACCGATCCCCGACCGGGCCGTCGTCGTCAGGCCGAGAGGATCCTCCTCGATGAGGCTCATCACCGTCAGCGCGGTCAGGCCCTTGCCCCCGCTGGCGATCCCGAAGCAGACGTCGACGCTGTTGGCGAGGCCACAGTCCCTCTTCGCCAACGTCCCTTGAGCACGTCGTAGGAGCGGGGAGCCTGTTCGGGCCGGCCAAGGCCCGGGAAGACGATGGCCACGCTGGGGGCCGGGCTGGCCGTTTACGATCCGTACCGCCGCCCGATCGGTGCAGTTCGGTCCTGTTCAAAGGAGAGCGAGACATGAGCACACGGCACGTCAACCCCGAGGGACTCCACCGCAGCCCGGCCTTCAGTCAGGCCGTCGTGGTCGAACAGCCGACGAAGACGATCTACATCGGCGGGCAGAACGGCGTCGACGCCGACGGCAAGGTCGTCGGCCAGACCGTCGGGGAACAGGCGAGCCAGGCGTTCCGCAACCTCGCCACCATCCTCGAGAGCGAGGGGCAAGCCTGGCCAACATCGTGCACTGGACCATCGCCGTGGTCGACGGCCACTCGTTCGACGAAGGCGTCGCCGCCTTCCAGCAGGCATGGAACCCGGCCGACCCCCCGCCGGCCATCACGGTCCACGTCGTCGCCGGCCTCGGCCCCGAGTTCCTCATCGAGATCGACGCCGTCGCCGTCGTATGACACCCGCGGGGACGGCCTTGAACACTTCGATGGCAAGCCGATGGCCATTGCCGGGTGGGGGACGACGAGGGCAGGCTGGACGTATGGTCTGCAAGCGGCGGGTGTCTCCGCAGGAGAAGAAGATCCGTAGCTACCAGCGCGACGGTCGCAACATGTACGGACAGTCGACGGGGGGATCCCGCCGCGGTGTTCGCCGGCGAAAGCAGCTGGTGAACAAGGCGAATCGCCGGGCGGCGTCACAGGCGCTCGACCACGCCGATCCAGTGGTGGCCGAAGCCGCCACCGACACGATCGGGCCGAAGCGTTGGCAGAAATCCCCTGATGCCCCGCTGGTCGAATGGGTCGTGCGTCAGCGTGGACTCCGGGCCGAGGTGCCTCCGATCGACAGCGGCCTTCTTCGTGAGGCGGAACGGCGATTGGGCCGGTCGAAGCGGGGACATCTCGACATGGGATAGGCGCGAAGGACTCGTTCAGGTGTGGTGGTCGGCGAGAGTGGCCGCCTGCCGGAGGTGGATTGTGAGGTCCGCAAGGCTCGACCCCGCGTTGAGGCCGCTGGTGGAGGGCATGACGTAGACCGGGACGTTGGCGAGAGTGTTGGGCTGTACGCCGGGTTGGGCTCTTCGGTCGAAAGCAGCGCGCCAGCCGGCCAAGCCGACGAAGCAGACCACGCCGGGTTGCAGCCAGTCCACGAGGTGCTCGATGCGGCGCAGACCGGCCCGGTACTCCTCGGTGGTCAGTTCGGATGCGGCCACCGTCGCCCGCTTGACCAGGTCGGTCATGCCCACGCCGTCCTGCCGCAGGGCCCCGACCGGGTCACGGTCCACCGAGACGACGCCGGCGGCGCGGGCCGCGGGCCAGAAGCGGTTGCCGGGACGGGCGAAGCCCACGCCGGCATCGGCGGCGTAGATGCTGGGATTCAGCCCGCACATCAGGATCCGCATGCCCGGCCCCACCGTGTCGGCCAGGCTCCGGGCCCGGCGGGCTCGCACCGTGAGCCGCGGGTGATCGGTGGAGCCATCACCGGCGACCGTCGGGAACTCCTCGATGTCGAAACCGGCACCGACGAGAAGATGGGCCAGCGACTCGGGCTGCCACCAGGTGAACAGCCGACCGGGGAACTCGTCATCGTCGTCGGAGGTGGTGACATTGGCGCCGTCGCCCGCGAACAGCGTGATGTCGACCAGGCCTCCGACCGGGATGATGTGGTACAGGCCGGCCAGAGCCATCGGCATCTGCGGAGCCGGCACGTGCTGGAGGCTTTTGCTGGCCCACACTCCAGCGAACGCACCACGGCGGAACGGCAAAGCCTCCAGGTCACAGACCACCCCAGGGGTTCGAGCCGTGAGGTCCGGGCGCCGTCGGACCTCCTCGAGCATGGCGACCGCGGCATCGGCGGCCACCACTGGCGCCCCCAGATGGGGCAGGTAGTGGCCGGGACCGCACCCCAGGTCCAGTCGCCGCCCACCAACCGGCAACAGCCGGCCGAACTCCTCGGCCCGCTCGGACCCATAGGCCCGGCGCAGCTCGGCGTACCGAGCCGCCCCCTCCTCGTAGACATCGACGGTGGCCTGATCCATCACGGCCACAGACTGAGCTGGGCGGCGCGGTCGGCTCGGGCTCGTAGCGGTTCCCAGACCCGGGCGCCGCGCTTGCCGATGTGTTGGGCTTCCAGCCGCTCGACCACGATCGATCGCCAGCGGCCGTCGGCGTCACGGAGAGCCACGCTGCCATCGGCCTCGCGGCGGATGACCACGCCCTCCTGCCAGTGGCCGCCACTGCGGCGCCGCCACCGGACCCGGTCGCCGGGCTCGATCCCGAGGTCGTCGAGGCCGCTGCCGCCTGCCATGAGTCCAGACTCGCGCTAACCGGAGGCCAGGCGGCGCATCCCCGCCAGCCAGCGGTCCCGGTCCGACGCTCGGCGCTGCTCGAACAGCGCCACATCGGGGTGAGGCAGGATCAGGAAGCGTTCGTCGCGCAAGCCCTCCACCGTCGCTTCGGCCACCTCCTCGGGGCTGAGCACGCCGGTCACCGCCGCGGCGTTGGCTCGGGTGCTCCCGGCTCCGGGGCCGAACATCGCGGTGTCCACCGCCATCGGACACAGACACGACACCTTGATCCCGGCGTTGCCGTAGGTGATGGCCAGCCATTCGGCCAGGGCCACCGCGGCGTGCTTGGTGACCGAGTACGGAGCATCGCCGGGCTGGCTCAGCAGTCCGGCCGCCGAGGCGGTGTTGAGGAGGTAGCCCTCGCCCCGTTCGAGCATGTGGGGGATGACCGCCCGGGCGGCATAGACGTGGGCCAGGACGTTGACCGACCACACCTGGTTCCAGACATCGTCGGGCGCCTCGACGCCGTAGCCGCTGAGGATGCCGGCATTGGACGCCACCAGATCGATGGGCCCCACCTCTGCTTCGGTGCGCTCGATCATGGCCTTGACCTCGGCCTCGGCGGTGACGTCGACCGCAGCGGCGCGCCCCACCTTCCCCAAGTCATCGGCGGTGGCCTGGGCGCCGGCCGCGTCGCGGTCGACCACGACCACCGTCCGCGCCCCCTCAACGGCAAATCGTTGGCAGAGCGCCCGACCGATGCCCTGCGCTCCACCGGTCACGATGCAGATCCGACCGCCCAAATCCATGGGTCAGCATCGTAGGGACTGGTCGACCCTCAGACCGCCCCGACGGCGGCCCGCATCGTGCGCTCGGCCGAGGCTCGACGATCCGGACCCCACGGCAGCGGCATCAGCACCGGCACCTCGACCCCGGCGTCCACGTACCCCTGCATGGTGGCCTGCACGGTGTTCTCGTCGCCCATGACATCGATGGCGTCGACCATGCGGTCGCTCACGGCCGCCACCGCTGCGGCCCGGTCACCAGCCTCGAACCGGGCCCGGATCTCGGCCACCTCGTCGCCGAACCCCGCCCGCGTGAAGTTGGCGGCGTAGCTGTCGACCACCGCATAGGAGAAGAGGTCCCGCCGAGCCAGCTCGATGCCTTCCTCCCGGGCGCACACCCCGGCATGCACGTAGGCATAGACCGTGGCCGCACCTCCGGCCCGGACCTGGGCCACCGACCACGGCACGTGCGAGGCCGGCAGATAGTTGAGCAGAACCCCGTCGGCCAGCTCACCGGCCAGCGCCAACATCTTGGGGTTGAGCGCACCCAGCACGATCTGGGGCCGCCGGTCGCCCAGTCGCACGCCGAGCCGGAACCCCTTCACCTGGTAGAAGTCGCCGGCGAAGTCCACCTTCTCGCCCGACAGGCACAGCCGCAGCAGAGTCAGGTACTCCCGGACCTGGGCCAGCGGGCGATCGCTGTAGGGCACCCCGTGCCAGCGCTGGGTCACCACCGGCGAGGAGATGCCGACGCCCAGGAGCACCTCGCGCTCGGCCT
>DASXTK010000504.1:0-2302 GCA_036505485.1 Acidimicrobiales bacterium | reverse complement strand
CCGACCTCATCCTGATCAACGGCGCCAACCCCGCCGAGGCCCACCCGGTCGGCTTCCAGTGGATGATGAGGGCGAAGCTCGAGCGGGGCGCGAAGATGATCCACGCCGACCCGCGCTTCACCAGGACCTCAGCCGTCGCCGACGTGCACCTGCGCGTCCGGACCGGCACCGACGTCGCCTACTTCGGCGGGCTGATCAACTACGTCCTGCAGAACAAGCTGTATCACCGGGAGTACGTGCGCTGGGCGACCAACGCCGGCCTGGTGGTCAAGGAGGGCTACAAGTTCGAGGACGGGCTGTTCAACGCCTACGATCCGGACAAGCGCGTCTACGACGCCAAGGAGTGGGCGTACGAGACCGGCAAGGACGGCTTCGCCAAGGTCGACCTCGACCACCCCCGCTCGGTCCTCAACCTCCTGCGCAAGCACTACAGCCGCTACACCCCTGAGATGGTCGAGCGCATCACCGGCATCCCCGCCGACCAGTTCCTCCAGGTCGCCAAGCTCGTCGGCGAGACCGGAAAGCCCGACAAGGTGATGACCATCGTCTACGCCGTCGGGCTCACCCACCACACCACCGGCGTGCAGCTGATCCGCTCCGGGGCGGTGCTGCAGCTGCTGCTCGGCAACATGGGCCGCCCAGGCGGCGGCATGAACGCCGAGCGCGGCCACGCGAACATCCAGGGCAACACCGACCACGCGATCTCCTGGGAGATCCTGCCGGGCTACCTGCGGATCCCCGCGCCGGGCCAGCGCAACCTGGACGACTACGTGGAGCAGAGCGCGAGCAAGAAGCTGCGTCCCGACGCGGTGAACTTCTTCGGCGAGAACTACCGCAAGTTCATGGTGAGCCTGCTGAAGACCTGGTACGGCGACAAGGCGACCAAGGACAACGAGTTCGCCTTCGACCACCTCCCCAAGCCGGCCGGCAACACGTCCTGGATCTCCATCTTCGACCAGGCGCTCCAGGGCAAGATGGAGGGGCTGATGCTGTCGGGGATGACGGCGACCAGCATCGGGCCGGACTCCAACCAGGTCCTGCGCGCGCTCTCGAACCTCAAGTGGCTCTGCGTCATGGACGCCTTCCCCACCACCAGCAGCGAGTTCTGGCAGGCCCCGGGCATCGACCCCGCCACCGTCCAGACCGAGGTCTTCCTGCTGCCGGCGACCCATTGGATCGAGAAGGATGGGTCGTTCACCAACAGCGGCCGCTGGGCGCAGTGGAAGGAGCAGGTCCTGCCCCCCGAGGGCGAGGCCCGCCACGACCACTGGATCCTCGCCGAGCTCTTCCAGCGGGTCCGTGCCCTCTACCGCGACCAGGGCGGCAAGTACCCCGACCCGGTGCTCGAGCTCACCATGCCGTACGAGGACCCGCGCAAGCCCGACCTGGACGAGATCGCCCAGGAGGTCAACGGCAAGAGCCTGAAGACCGGCAAGCGGCTCGAGACCTTCGCCGACCTCGCCGACGACGGCACCACCACCGCGGGCAACTGGATCTACACCGGGCACTACCCGGAGAGCGGCAACCTGACCAAGCGCCGCGACGGCGTCCAGGACCCCGAGAAGAACGACCCGACGGGCATGGGCTTCTACCACAACTGGGCGTGGAGCTGGCCGGTCAACCGGCGCGTGCTCTACAACCGGGCCTCGGCCGACCCCGAGGGCCGCCCATGGGACCCCAGCCGGCCGGGGATCCGCTGGGACGCCGGCGCCGGCAAGTGGGTCGGCGACGTGCCCGACTACCCGCCCAAGGTCGGCCCGAAGGACCCCAAGGCCCCGCTGCCGTTCATCATGACCGGCGAGGGGACGGGGCGGCTGTTCAGCAACGGGGTGGCGGACGGGCCGTTCCCCGAGCACTACGAGCCGATCGAATCCCCAGTCGACAACCCCCTGCACCCTGAGGTCTCGGCGACGCCGGTGGCCTTCCTCTACGACCAGCAGGCCGGCCGGGCCAACCGCTTCGGCACCCGCGACGAGTTCCCCTACGTGGCCACGAGCTACCGGCTCACCGAGCACGAGCACTACATCACCCAGCAGGTCGAGCACCTCGTCCAGCTCCAGCCGGAGGCCTTCGTCGAGGTGCCCGCCGAGCTCGCGCGCGAGAAGGGGATCGAGCACGGCGACAAGGTGCGGGTCTGGTCGAAGCGGGGCAAGCTCGAGGTGCGCGCGGTGGTGACCAACCGCCTCGGGCCGCTGCAGATCGACGGGAAGAAGGTCTACCAGATCGGCATCCCGATCCACTGGGGCTTCGTCGGCATCAACACCGGCCAGCACTGGCTCGCCAACGCGCTCACGCCGTTCGT
>DASXTK010000503.1:0-13129 GCA_036505485.1 Acidimicrobiales bacterium | reverse complement strand
GCCCCGTTGTCGAGACCTACCTTCGGCACGGCGGCATGACGGCGCTCGACGAGGCCGCGCCGGACATGGTGACCCGGGTGGTCGCCGCGCTGGCCACGGTGGACCGCCACTTCAGCCCCTCGCCCCGGGAGTCCGAGGACTTCGCCCAACGCCTCGGACAGGACATCGACGCTGGCCGGATCGTCCTCTCCCCCACGATCATGGCCAACGCCGGGCGGGGCCCGCCGCGCCCTCTGGCCACCTGCGCGGCCCCGCCCGTGAACCTGCGCAGCGACCTGCGCACGATCCAGTCGGTCGTGGACCGCTACCACCAGGCCGGGATGGGCACCGGGTTCAACCTCGACGGCCTCGAGGACCCCGTCGCCATGCTGCAGTTCCTCAACTACGTCGCCGCGGTCGGGACGGGGACCACGGGGACTTCGACGGGCGCGGCTTCGGGGACCTCCGGGTCCACGGCCCCGCCCGACATGGAGCTGGGCTTGCCGATCGCCGACGCCAAGCAGCCGATGGGCAACATCGCCCTGCTGTCGCTGTCCCATCCTCGGGCCGACGACTTCGTGGCCAGCAAGGTCGGCGCCTCGTCGGAGGGCGAGGCCTGGCGGTTCAACATCGCCCTGCGGGTCCACGATGCCGACATCCACGCGGCCCTGCGCCGGCCAGGCCGGGAGCGGTCGCTGCTGTTCGCCGCCGCCCGGGCCGCCCACACCTGCTCCGAGCCGGGGCTGGTGTTCATCGACCGGTTGGAGGAGAGCAACCCCACACCGTTCCTGGGGCCGTACATGTCGACCAGCCCGTACGCCGAGGTCGGGTTGCTGGCCGGGGAGACCTGCGTGTTCGGGCAGGTCAACCTGGCGCGGTTCCATCGGGAGGCGCCACGGTCGATCCCGGTGGACTTCGACGCCCTGGCCGAGACCGTCTACACCCTGGTGCGGGCGCTGGACGACGCCGTCGAGGTGGGCCTGACCCTGCATCCCACCGCGCTGTCCAGCGAGCTGACCCGGGCCAATCGCAAGATCGCGCTGGGCGTGTGCGGGCTGGCGGACCTGCTGAACCTGGCCGGCGTCCCTTACGACAGCCTGCAGGGCCACGTCATCGCCCAGGAGGTCCTCGCCTACGTCGGCTATGTGGCCAAGCTGGCCTCGGTGGAGCTGGCGGTGCGGCGGGACCCGTGTCCGGCGGTGGCCCGAGGGCGATCGCGTTACGCCGACCCGGACTTCCTGCGCCGGTTCACCGTCATCGACGTGCGCTCGGTGACCAACGGCGACTGGGCTGCCCTGGCCGACCGGGTCGCCGAGTCCGGGCTGCTGCGCAACGTGGCCACCACGGCGATTCCGCCCACCCCCCAGAGCGCGGCCCTGGTGGGAGCGTCGAACGGGATCGACCCGGTGCGGGTCGCAACCAACGGGCGGGCCAATCCGACCGGGCACCTGACCATGGCCGCGGCGGTGCAGGCCTGCGTGGACGAGGCGGTGTCCACCACCATCCACCTCCCCGCCGGCACCGGCCCCGACGACGTCTACGACACCTACATCGCCGCCTGGGAGCTCCGCTGCAAATCCGTCGCAGTAGCCGTCGACGACTAGCCCCGCCCCAACACTTTGAACCTCGGTGGTTGCGAGGCAACCACGAGGGTTCAAAGTGTGCTCCGGTGCTGGGCAACGACCGAGACCAGCTCGGCCCGCACGGCGCGGCGATCCTGACGAAGGGCCGTGTACGTGTAGCGCAGCACCATCCAGCCGTGACGGACCAGGCGGTTCTGTCGCTCCAGGTCGTTGTCGAACGCATCACGCGTGCCGTGGGCTTCGAGTCCATCCACCTCGCACGCCAGGTGCAGTTGTGGAATCGCGAAATCGAGGACGTACCGGTGTCCATCGAGGTGGACCGGGAACTGGTATTTGAACCGCAGGCCAGAGCTCACCGCGATACCGGCGAACATCGACTCCAGCAGGCTCTCGGGGCGGGCATCGCCGAGGGCTCGTTGCTCGAGGAATTGACGCAGGGGGCGGACACCTCGACGGCCCGGTTTCGCCAGCTCGCTGAGGAGTCGCCACAGTCCGGCGGTGGTGGTCAGCCTCTTGTACAGACACCGTTCCAGCGCCGACGGCACCAGGTGGGCAGCGACCGCCCCCAGGTCGAGCAGGGTCCGAGCCGGGGTCGTGACCGGCACTCGGTGCCGCGTGGCGACGTCGACCGGGCGCAAGGCCTGGCTTCGGTGTCGGATGACCCCGACCGGCGCCGGCCGCCGGGCATAGGGAACCGTGAGCTCGACCGGAGCCGGTGGATCGATCAGTTCCCAGAGCAGGGCGGCACTTCGATGGGATGCCACTGCATCCGGACCGGCGGCGAGACACGCCGAGTGCACCTCCTGCTCCCAGCCGGGCGGAGTGCCGTAGGTGCGGTAGACGCCATGGTTTGCCGGGAGGATCAGACCCCGCCGGACCAGGGTCCGCCGCTCCTGGCGGCTCACGTCGGCCTCGTCCAGCTGCTTCAGGGTCACGAGGCCGTGCTGGAAAACCCCGTCTCGGTCGAGCTTGGAAGCATCGTTCATGGCTCGAACTACATCAGCGAGGTCTGACAGTGTGGCTGGGCCTCCCACTCTTTGAACCCTCGTGGTTGCCCAGCAACCACGAGGGTTCAAAGAGTGGGAGGTTGGCCGGCGGGGTAGGGGTGCATCGGTAGGCTCCGGCCGTGCTCCTCGTCGCCGCCCGGGTGCTGGCGTTCCTCGCCGGTGCGACGATCGTGCTCACCACGTTGGCCTCGGCGATCAAGACCGTCGTGGTGCCTCGGGCCGAGCCGGCCATCCTGTCGCGCTGGGTGTTCGTCAGCCTGCGCAAGCTGTTCGACTTCCTGGTGCGCCGAACCAACGAATGGCAGGACGCCGACCGGATCATGGCCCGATTCTCGCCGTTCGGGTTGATCATGCTCCCCGGGGCGTGGATGGCCGTCGTCCTGCTGGGCTTCGTCCCCATCTACTGGGCCCTCGGCGTGGATGTCCCCCGCGATGCCCTGGTCCTTTCGGGATCCTCCGTCGTGACCCTGGGGTTCTCCTTCGACGGTCACGGGCCGGTGGTGGCCGCCAGCATCGTCGAGGCCATGCTCGGGCTGGGTCTCGTCGCCCTGCTGATCAGCTTCCTGCCCAGCATGTACCAGCAGTTCTCCCGTCGTGAGGTGTTGGTCTCCCAGCTGGACACCCGGGCCGGGACTCCGCCGAGTCCGCTGGCTCTGTTCCGCCGAGCCGAGCGGATCGGCTGGGTCGACCAGCTCGACGACTTCTGGCTGGACTGGGAGCGCTGGTTCGCGGAGATCGAGGAGTCACACACCTCGTATCCGGCGCTGCCGTTCTTCCGGAGCCCGCGTCACGAGCGGTCGTGGATCACCGCCGCCGGTTGTGTGCTCGACAGCGCCAGCCTGCGTCTGTCCACCATCGATCTGCCTCGTTCGTGGCAGGCCCAGATCTGCATCCGCGCTGGCTATCTGGCGTTGCGCAGCATCGCCGACGTCTACGACGTGCCGTTCGACTCGGACCCGGCACCCACCGATCCGATCTCCATCACCCGCGAGGAGTACGACCAGATGGTGGCCGAGCTGGAGGCGGTCGACGTGCCGATCAAGCCCGACCGCGATCAGGCCTGGCGGGACTTCGCCGGCTGGCGGGTCAACTACGACACCCCCCTGCTGGCCATCGCCGGGCTGGTCATGGCGCCCTACGCCCTCTGGTCCTCCGACCGCAGCCCCAACTACCGGGTCCGCCTCGTCAACCGCCTCCCCAGCCCCCGCCCCCGAGCCCAGAGCTAGGCGAGGGTCAGGACAGGGCGCTGCAGGCGTCGGCGATCTGCCGCAACTCGGCGATCGGCTCGGTGCCCGTTGGGTCACCGTCGCGGCCGCTCTTGAAGACCTCGACCCACACCCGTTGAGACAGGTCCTCATTGATCTGCAGGCGCAGGCAACCCTCGATCGCCTCGGGCGTACTGTCATCAGTGAGGGTCAAGACCAGGTAGCCCTGCATCCCGATGCAGGAGTTGAACAAGCGGTAGACCGCCCGAGCCGGGCCCTCCTTGAGTCGCATGTCCGGGCCCTGGACGAGTGACGCCAACGCCAGTGTCGAGAGCAAGCCGTCCTCGAGGTTCTCGTCCAAGCAGGCGACCTGGGCGTCGACCAGCGTGAACGGGAAGTTGCCGGCGAGGAACGAAAGCACGGGAGCTCGAAGATCGAGGCACAGCTTGGCCTCCTTGTACAACGACTTGCCGTGCTCGTCGTCGAGCTCGATGCCCCAATCGCTCGGCGTGTCGTCCGGGTGATCCCGAATCCTCTGCGGCGTGACCTCCTCCCGCAGGCCAGAGACACCGATGACGCCCACATAGGCGCGCGCCAGGCAACGGCGACCTTGGTGGGACACGTGAGAAGGATGGTTGTAGAACGACGCCGCGCTGATGGCGTCGACGTACGCCTTCCGCTCCACAGCGTCGTTCGTCGACTCCCTCGCGCAACCCGCAGCAAGCCCGACCGCAACGACGATGACCACCCACCAAATGGCCTTCGGCATCGATTCTGAACAGTAACGGAACGGCCCGGCCGACGATGGTCCTGGGGTTCGAGGGCTAGGGTGCCGGCGGTGGAGGTGCGTGCGGCTTCGGAGACGGATGATGCCGCGGTGTTGGAGTTGCTGCAGGCGTCGATGGGGTGGGTTCCGGACGAGCAGTACGCCCAGTTCTTCCAGTGGAAGCATCGGGACAACCCGTTCGGCGTTTCACCGGCGTGGGTGGCCATGGACGGTGAGAAGATCGTCGGGTTCCGGACCTTCCTGCGCTGGCAGTTCGAGCGGGACGGGGCGACCGTCGAGGCGGTGCGGGCCGTCGACACCGCCACCCATCCGGACTACCAGGGCAAGGGCATCTTCTCCCTGCTGACCCGACACGCCCTCGACGAGTTGGCCGCCGCCAACGTGGCCTTCGTGTTCAACACCCCCAACGACAAGAGCCGCCCCGGCTACCTCAAGATGGGCTGGCAGCTGGTCGAACGGCTGCCGGTGGCGGCTCGACCCCGGTCGCCGCTGTCGCTGGTCCGCCTGGCTCGGGCCCGGACTCCGGCGGACAAGTGGTCGGCCGAATGTGACACCGGCCAACCGGCCCCCGAGGTCCTGGCCGACACCGCCGCGGTCGGCCGCCTGCTGGAACGGGCCAGCAAAGGCACCATCGGCGCAACCGAGGGTCCAGGGGTGATCCGCACCCGACGGAGCCCCACTCATCTCCTGTGGCGCTATGGCTTCCCTCCGCTGCGCTATCGAGCTCTCACCGCACCCGGAGGAGTCGACGACGGGCTGGTGGTGTTCCGCCTGCGCCGCCGCGGCGCGGCGACCGAGGCTGCGGTGTGCGAACTGTTGGTGCCCGACGGCGACACAGCCCTCACCCGACGGCTCCTCCGGCGGGTTCTGAAGGGCAGCGGCGCCGATCATGCGGTCATGTTGAGCCGGCCTCGACCCGGTCTCGGGTTCCTGCCGGTGCCCGGCCAAGGTCCGACTCTGGTGTGGCGGTCGGTATGTGAAGCCGAGCCGCCACCGAGCGAGCGATGGAATCTCGCTCTCGGCGACATCGAGCTGTTTTAGACCGGATACCTGGATCACCGCGGGTGCGCCCGGTGGTGAAACACTAAGGTTTCGTTACAGCCCAGTGCCGGGGGGCGGCAGCGTGGACGAGGGCAGTACCCGGCGAAAGGCGGGCGGACATGGGGAAACGAAAAGGCGATCGCGGACGCGACACGCGCGATGAAGCCTTGGACCAGTGGGTCCAGGCGGAGAGCGACAACTATCTGGATCCGGTGACGGAGGCCCAGAAGAGCATGAGCCGGCGCCAAGTGCTCGGCCTGCTCGGCGCCGGAGGTGCCGCACTGGGCGTCGGCGGCTACGTGATCAGCCGCGAGACGATCTTCGACCCGGTCCGGCACAAGAAGCGCCACAGGCGCACCCACGGGGACCGCCAGGGCGGCGGAAGCGCGACGCCCGAGACCCAGCCACCGACGACCGAGCCTCCTCCTCCGCCGGCGCTGTGGAGTGATCCGGCGACGTGGGGTGGCGAGCTTCCCGGTCCCGATGACATCGCCGTGATCGACCGCCCGGTGATCCTCGACATCGACACCCAGGTCGGCGGGGTCCAGATCGAGCCGACGGGCCAGCTGATCTACGACCCTGCGGTGACCCACACCCTGGGCACCAGCGGAAACGTGGTCGTGCACGGCCGGCTCCAGATGCGGCCGGCCAACGCCACCATCCAGCACCTGCTGTCCTTCGTCGGGGTCAACGAGGGCGGCTTCACCGGCGGCCACACCGAAGAGCCGATCGACGGCGACGTCGGCGTCTGGGTGCAGCACGGTGGCGTCCTCGACCTGTTCGGGGCCTCCAAGACCGCCTGGACCAACCTGTCGGCCGAGGCCGGACCCGGCGCCACGACCATCATCGTGAACGACGCCAACGGCTGGCAGCTCGGTGACGAGATCGTGGTCACGCCGACGGAGCCGGCCCACAAAGACGAGGATCACTGGACCCACCACGACCGGCGGGTCATCACCGCGGTCACCGGCAACCAGGTGAGCCTGGATCGTCCGCTGGACTTCCCGCACCCGTTCGTGACCGTCCGCGACGGCGTGACCCACGCCCCCGAGGTGCTCAACCTGAGTCGCAACGTCCGGATCGAGGGCGCTCCCGACGCCCGGGCCCACGTCATCCTCCTGCACGCCATGGCGGCGCAGTCCATCGGCTGGGTAGGCCTGCGCCACATGGGGCCCCAGGGCGTGCTCGGCCGCTACGGCCTGCACTTCCACATGTGCGAGGACGGGGTCCGGGGCTCCACCGTCGAGGGAGTGGTCGGCACCGACCTGGGCAACCACGCCTTCGTCACCCACCTGTCCAACGGCGTGTCGCTCACCGACTGCGTGGCCCACGACGTCATCGACGACGCCTTCTGGTGGGACCTCGTCCAGGGCGACCAGGACCGTGACGAGATCCCGTCGAACGACATCCTCTATGACCGCTGTGTCGCCAGCTACGTCCACATCGGGCTGAACGAGCACACCACGACCGGGTTCCTCATGGGGGCCGGCGGCGGCAACGTGGCCCGCAACTGCCGGGCCTCGGGCGTCGACGGCCATTCGAAAGGCACCTGCGGATTCCGCTGGTCCTCCCACTCACGGGACACCAACACCTGGACGTTCGAGGACAACGTCGCCCACAACAACCGGTTCTCGGGCATCTACTACTGGCAGAACCACGCCGCCCGCACGATCGTCGACCGGTTCACGGCGTATCACAACTCGAACGGCATCTTCGCCGGGGCCTACCGCAACCTCGTGTCCTACCGGGACAACGTGATCTACGCCTGCAAGAACAGCGGGCTGACGATTCACGCCACCACCGGCGGGGACCAGGCGTCCCCGACCAACATCATCACCTACGAGGGGATGTACATCGACCAGGTCGGGCTGTCGGACTACGCGGTGGAGATCACCGAGCACATCCTCGACGGCGACCTGACCACCCGCATCTCCGACGGGGTGTTCAAGGGCGGGAACGCGGCCCAGATCGGGTGGGCGACCGGAGGCGACAACCGGCAGATGTACGAGATCGTGAACTGCTCGTTCGAGGGCAACGCCTTCTTCCTGGACCCGGGGATCCCGGACGGCTCCGTGATCCACGTGGTCGACGGCGCCCACGGCTCGATCATGCTCCACCCCGAAGGCGGCCCCGGTCAGCGCAACAACGACTGGAACGCCACCTTCACCTCGGCCTAAGTGGGCGTAGCGGTCACCACCACGGGCCCTCGTCGCCGAGGAGGTCGGCGAGGGCTTGGTTGGGGTCGCTGAAGAGCTCGGTGAGCTCCTTGCGGGTGACGTCGGCGATGCTGGATTGGCGGGCCGGGGCGATGCCCTTGGCCCGACTGGCCGGGATGGAGACGTTGCTGAAGCTGGCCGGCTGCCAGTCGGCAAGACCGAAGAACTGGGTGATCTCGCCGAACCAGCGAGGGGTGTCGGCGTAGAAGTCCTCGCTGCGGATGATCAGGAACCGGTCCCGGGGCAGCACTTCGAACCAGCGGGACAGGTGTTCGGCGTAGCGACCCCGGGCCACGTACGAGTACCGCAGCAACTCCTTCGGGTCGTACAGCGGATCCTCGGCCAGCCGTTCCAGGTCGGGCTGGATCCGCCCGTCCTCCGCGGCCAGGGCATCCTCGAAGTCCTCCGTCTCGTATCCCAACCGGGTCATGTGCCGGAAGTGGGAGTACGCCCGCTCGACCGGATCCCGCAGGAGCACGACACAGCGGACCTCCGGCAGACCGGCGGCGACCCGGGACGGCACCAGCGGGTGCAGGAGGTAGTCCGGCGTGGCCTCGAAGGAGAACCGCCGGCTGGGAGCGAAGGTGAAGTGCGCCCGGTACCAGCGCTGGCGCCGTCCGTAGTTGCGGCTGAAGTACTCGACCTCCTTGCGCAGCGGTGACGCCACGCCGGGATGGTCGCTCAGGTAGCGGTACAGCGAGCTGGTCCCGCCACGCTGGGTGCCGATGATCAGCCCCCTGGGCATCGCCCGCAACGCTCCGGTCGGGACTCGCAGCCGTAGCCGGGCCTTGGCTATGCGATGGCGCGCGCTGAACGGGACAGCCGACCGCACCCGGTCTCGTAACGCCAATGGACTCTCCCGCTCTCGTTCCGCCTGACTTCCGCCCTGCTCAGGGTAGACGTCGGCCGGACAGGGAACAGCATCACGCTGGGGCAACGCGCCACCCGGGCGCTTAGGGTGTCCGCGTGGATTCGACCAGTCGGGTGCTGCCCACCTTCCTCGTGATCGGGGCCATGAAGGCCGGGACGACCAGCCTGTCCCGGTATCTCCTCAGCCACCCCGAGATCTCCATGGCCACCCCCAAGGAACTGCGGTTCTTCTCCCATGACGAGAACTGGGCTCGGGGCCTCGACTGGTACTCCGAGTACTTCAGGGACGCCGCGGATGTCCCGGCCCGGGGCGAAGCCTCGACCGACTACACCAAGGCCCACCTCTACCCGGAGGCTCCGGCCCGCATCGCCGCGACCCTGCCCGATGCCCGGCTGGTGTACATGGTGCGGGATCCGATCGAACGGATCCGCTCGCACTACGACCACGAGGTCGTGACCAACGCGGAGACCCGACCGATCGAGGAGGTCGTGGTCGAGGATCCCGTCTACCTCGACACCAGCAGCTACGGACGCCAGCTCGAGCGGTACCTGGAGCACTTCGACCGGGCTCGGATCCTGGTGGTGGACGCCGACGATCTGAAGCATCGCCGGGGAGAGACCGTGAAGCGGATCTACGGCTTCCTCGGCGTCGATGCCGAGTTCACCACCGACGAGCTCGACCGGGAGTACTACGTGACCAGCTCCCGCTCCAGCCTGCGACCGTCGGTCCAAGCGGCCAAGGGGAATCCGCTGGTCAAGGCCGTGGCGCGGCACACGCCGAAGGGCCTGAAGAAGAAGCTGCTGCGGACCTCCATCGCCCAGCGCCAACCGGACGAGACCCGAGGGCCGGCCACCGTGACCCCCGAGCTGCGGGCCGAGCTGCTGGAACGGTTGGACGACGACCTGGTGCTGTTCGAGAAGCTCGCCGGACCAATCGGAAGCGCCTGGCGCTAGCCGGTCCATGGCCCACAGTGCCGGCTAACGTCCGGCGCCGTGGGGGGTGAGGGGGAGCAACGGGCCGCGGTTCCGACCGTGCCGTTTCCTTTGGTCGTGGGGGCTCGACGGTCCGGGCTCGGTCTGCTCCAGGCCATGCTCGACAGCCACCCGTCCCTGGCCGTGCCCCTGGGCGCCCATGCCGTCCTGCTGTCCGCGGTCGCGGCGCCAGGCCAGCCATTCCAGTGGCGGACCTATCTCGACGACCTGTTCCCGCAGCCCGGTCTCACCAGCTGGCGGACCCACCGGGTCGGGGTCGAGCGGTCGATGGAGACGGATCCCCCGACCAACCTGTCGGAGGGAGCGCGGCGGGTGCTGGCGGTGGTAGCGCAGGAGCGTGGCGGAAAGCCCAGCTATGGCGCGGTCCTGGCCAGCCATCCCCGTGAGCTGGGCGAAGTGGCCGCGGCGTTCCCCGAAGCCCGGGTCGTCCACCTGCTGCGCGACGGGCGTGACCTGGCCGCATCGGTGATGGAGCTGGGCTGGGCCGACGGGATCGAGCGCGCGGCGCTGGAGTGGCGGGAGCGGGTGCGCACCGTCCGACGGGCCGGGAAACGGCTGGGTGTCGGCCGCTACCACGAGGTGCGCTACGAGGACCTGGTGGTCACGCCCGAGGTCACGCTGCGGCTGCTGTGCGCTGACCTGGAGCTGCCGTTCGCCCGCACCATGCTCGACCACCGGGCCAGCGCGGCCCGGGCGGCCAAGGCCGGCGGTCGGCCCCACGAGAACCGGTTCGTCACCCATCGGCTCATGCCCGCGCTACGGGACTGGCGCCGGGACCTGCCCCGCAACGCCATCGAGCGGTTCGAGGCGCTGGCCGGCGACCTGCTGTCCGAGCTGGGCTACGAGCTGCGCAGCCCCCGCCATCGGCTCCGCCGCCCCTGGCTCGCCACCCGCCGCGACTGGCTCGGATGGCACCGCGAACACTTCCGCGGCCGGAACCGGAACCGCAACTAATTGCCGCGGCTCAGGCGCTCGGTCAGGTCGCCCATGGTGACCACGTCGAGGCCACCTCTGTCCCGGGCCCGGGCCACGGCGGCACAGATGCGGTCCAGGGCGGCGATCGCCCGCTCTGGCGCCGCCGTGATGTTGTAGGGGTGGAAGTAGAGGTGGAACAGGGAGCGCTCCCGTACCGCCTGCTGCAGCCGAGCGATGGGCTGGACGCACCACAGGTTCACCGGCAGCCGGCTCCGGCTGGTGGCCGGGGCGAACAGATAGGTCTGAGGGATGTTCCACAGCCCGTCCGGCCCGGGGGCCGGCTGCACCGCCGAGCCCGACAGGGGCCGCAGCTGGTCGACCAGGCTCAGCGCCCGGCGCCTCCATCCCGCCACGCCGGGGAACGCCACCGGCCGCTTCCCCCGATAGTTGCTGAAGCCCGCGGCGGCCAGGGTGCCGAGGTGGTTGATCGATGTGCGAGGAAAGACGAACGACCGCAGGTCGACGCCGGCGTCGGCCGCGACCTTCCGGCTGGCCGCCAGCTCCGAGGCGAACACCTCGGCGCTGCATCCCGGTTCGTTGGCCATGACGTGGGAGAAGGCGTGGCTGGCGATCTCCTGCTCGACCGGGCAGGCCGCGATCTGTTCGACGATGTCCCGCCCGTAGAAGAACGGGCCCTCGTCCAGGGTCGAGCAGGGGTCGATGGCCAACCAGTCGGCGTCGAGCCAGTCGTAGGTGGGCTGCACCACCTCGGGGTGGAGACGGCCCTCGCCGTCGGGTTCGCAGTGGTCGAGGAACAGGTGGCCGACCATGGCCCAGGTGGCGGCGATGTCGTGCCGGGCGAAGACGTCGAGGGTCTGCCCGATCACCTCCCGCTCCAGGTCGAAGCGATGCAGCGCCTGGACCTCGCCGGCGGCGTCGCGGCGGTGGGCCAGGCCCCAGGCCAACTCGGTGTCGATCGAGATGACGCAAGCGCCGCGGGCGAGCGTCGTGGTGGTCATGCTGCCTGTCCTTTGGTCTTGGTCGTAGCCCCCGTGGTGATGTCGCCCCGGTCGCGTCTGGCGGCCCGTTCCTCCAGGAGATCGCCGAGCTGCTGAGCGACGGCGCTCAGCCGGAACCGCTCGGCCCAGCCCCGTCCCGCTTCCGTTCGCTCGGCGCGGCCGGGGGCGCGATAGGCCGCCAACATGGCCTTGGCCAGGTCGTCGACCGATCCGTCGGGCGCCAGCCAGGCGTGCCGGCCGCCGTCGGTCAGCTCGGCCACCGGGGGGATGTCGAAGGCGGCGACCGCGGTCCCCACCGCCATGGCTTCGACCACGACCCCGGGCGATCCCTCGGACCGGGAGCTGAAGGCGAACACATCCGCCGACGCCACCAGCGACCGGGCATCGCTGCGGAACCCCAGCAGGTCGACGGCGTCGGCCAGCCCGGCGTGATCGATGGCCGCGCTCACCGCAGAATCGTTGGATCCCGATGCGCCGGCGATGGCGAGCCGGGCCTCGGGCAGCTCGGCCCGGACCTTGGCGAACGCCGCGACCAGCAGGTGCTGGGCCTTCTCCGGCACCCGCCGAGCCACGTTCACGAACAAGGGCACGTCGTCGGGAAGCCCAAAGGCACTCCGGTCGATCACCACCTGGTCCTCGGCTACCTCGACTCCTCGATGAACCACGGTGGCCTGGTCCAGGCTCAAACCCCGCCATTCGCAGTTGGTGCTGCGGGCATAGCCGCCGACCGCCCGGTAGTGGACGTCGCCGCGCCGCTCGGTCCATCGACCCACGGACTGCATCAGCCGAGCCTTCCAGCTCGCCGCCCCAGTGCGCAGGTCCCGCTGCAGCCGGCGCTCACCGGTGTGGTTGAAGGTCGAGACGACGGGCACGCCGAGCGTCGTGGCCGCCAGCTGGCCGATGAGGTTCCCGTTGAACAGCGAGGTGTGGACCACGTCGGCCCGGAACCGCCGTACCACCCGTCGCAGCTTCAGCGCGGCCAGCGGCCAGGTGCGGGCCGCCCGAGCGCCGGTGAAGCCGAGCGAGATCACCTCGATGCCGGCGTCGGTCAGCTTCGTCTGCAGGAAGTCCCGCTCGTAGAGCCGCACCACCACCTGGTCGAAGCGGTCGTCGAGGGCGATGACCTCCTCCACCAGCCGGTTCTCGGCCCCGCCGGATCCGGCGAACGAGTCGATGACGTGCACCACCCGCAACCGCTTCGAGCTCATCAGACCGTGCCCCCGCTCGCGGTCGAGGCCAACCGCGAGGCCAGCCACAGGGACGTCACCGAGAGCACCTCATCCGACGGCGACCAGCCCGGATGGACCTGCCACCAGTCGTCCTCGGTGGGGTCGTAGGCCACGTCGACCGGGAAGCCCCGGGCCTGCCAGCGCCCGACGGTGCCCCGGTACTCCGGGGACAGGCCGACCCGGCGGTGCAGCTGCACCACCAGCACCGGCCGGGGCCGCACCCCGACCGCGTCGACCAGGTTGTCGACGGTGGCCGAGTCGAACAGATCGCGCCCCAGCGGCGTG
>DASXTK010000502.1:0-2180 GCA_036505485.1 Acidimicrobiales bacterium | reverse complement strand
GGATCAGCCGGCCGGAGGAGGCGTCGACTGGGGAGACGCCGCAGATCCGGGCGAAGGCGGCTTCAGAGCCAAGGCGATTGGGGTTGTCGCCCATTGCGATGAGCATCATGGCGGCGATCTCGGGGCCGACTCCGGTGATGTCGAGCAGTCGGCTGCAGGTGGTCCGCACGAGGGTGCTGATCTGGACTTCGAGCGCCTTGGCTTCGGCTTCGAGGGCCAGCGCCCGATGGGCGAGCGCTCGCAGGGCACAGCCCGCCGACTGGGCCGGCGTGGACGGGTGTGAGACGACGGGCAGTTCCGCACAGGCGCGGATCAGCTTCCAGGCGCTCAGGCTCTTGAAGCGCTCCCGGAGTTCCGGTGGAGCGGTGACGAGTAGGCCCTTCATGGTGATGATGGCGGACCGCTTGGCTTTGACGGCCGAAGCCCTGGTCAGGTGCAGGATCCGGATGGCCTCGACCGGTCCGTCGCCCGACTTCGGGACACCGAGGGCGTTCCCGGCCAGGACGGCGCCGGCGGCGGCATCAGCGTCGGCGGGGTCCGACTTGCCGTGCCGAGCTCGGTGCTGACGGTTGGGTCGGCCCACCTCGAGCACCTTCACGCCGGAAGCGGTCAAGTAACGAGCGAGACCGGCTCCGTAGGAGCCCGGCCCTTCGATCCCGAACGCCTCGACGCGGCCAAGGCTGCGGGCCCATTCGAGCAACCGTCGGTAGCCATCGGGGTCGGCCGGAACCTTCAGTTCACCGAGTTGCTTCCCCAAGTGATCCTTGGCGTGGGCGACGTGGAAATCCTTGTGCGTGTCGACGCCGACTACGACACGGGTGCGGTGACGGTCTGTCATGCTGGCGGCCGCTGCCTTTCGTCCTAGGTGCCGGGAGGTGGCGGGCCCGCCAGTCGGGGGACGGTACTGCTATGGGACGCCTGCCGAGCTCCTATCAGGTCACCCCGTCTGGCGCGTCACCCATCCGTCCCTGGCCGACTGGTCTAAGCTAAGTCAGGGCACGAGGCCAGTAGAGAAGCGGGTCAGGCCAGGGACGGTCGGGCGACCGTATCGACCACCAGCGTCACCGTGGTGGACCCCTCGCTCGGGGCGCCGGTCGGGGCCGGCGCCGGCTTCGATGTAGTTGCAACGGTTGCGCACGGGCCTCCCGGCCATGCGCTCCCAGAGCCGATGGAGGGTCGTGGGGTCTTCGCTTCGCGCAAGCTCAGCACGGAGCGTCTCGCTGGCGGAGACTTCGGCGGAGGAGCGGTGCATGACGCCGGTGAGGATCTCGATCGGGTCGGGCCCCTGGGGATGTCCGTGGCCAGTGGTGGCGGCGTCGGTGACCACACAGACCCGGTTCTCGTGGCGGCCGCGGGTCATCCCGACGTAGAGGTGTTCGCAGGTGGTGGCCTCGTCGGCGAGGAGCACGGCCCTGTCGACGGTGACGCCTTCGGCCTTGTGGACGGTCACGGCGTAGGAGAGGGCGACGTCGTGGGCGGCGTAGTCGGCGGGTAGGACGACCCCGCCATGGCCGTCGAGGTGGGAAACGACCAGGGCGCCGTCCTCTCGGCGGGCGTCGACGTGCCAGCGGTCGCCGTTGCGGACCCGCAACCCGCCGGTGGTGACCAGGCGGCGGTCGTTGCGGGTGGTCACGATCTCGTCACCCAGCCCGACGACCTGGCCGTCGACGGCGAGACCGCCGGACTCGACCTCGCCAGCGATGACCCGTGCGGCCCGAGCCCGCAGGGCCAGGGCGTCGACGGTGGCGTGATCGGGAGCGACCACCACGATCGAATCACCCGCCGCCCGGGCGGCCTGCCAGCTGGCAAAGGCGGCGTCGATCATCTCCTCCCGGCTCCCACCGGTGATCCGACCCCGGACCTCGTAGTCGTTGAGGACCGAGTCGTCACCATCGCGCAGCCGGAGAGTCGCCTGAGCTTCCCGACGAAGCGGTGCACCTCATGGAGTTCGGCGGCACGGCTGTCGGCGACAACGAGGCGGAACAGCCCGCCGGCCTCCACGGCGCCGAGTTGGCGGTGGTCCCCGACGAGGACCAGCTTGGCATCGGCCGACTCGACCACATCGACCAGCTCCGCCAGGTCGGCGGTGGCGACCATGGCCGCTTCATCGACCACGACCACCTCCCCGGGACGAAGACCACCGGACGGATCTCCGTTGTGTTCGGTGTCGTAGAGGAATT
>DASXTK010000501.1:0-23142 GCA_036505485.1 Acidimicrobiales bacterium | reverse complement strand
AAGCTCGACGCCCCCGCCTACCTCCTGCGCGGTGCCGACGAGGTGATCCTGCGATCTGCCGTGCGTGACCTGGTCCACGCCCTCGTCGGCGAGCGCGATCAGAGCCTGACCGTAGAGGAGGTGGGTCGCGAACGGCATCAGCCGAGCGACGCCACATCTCCCAGCCTCACGGCTCTGATCGACGCCGCCCAGACACCGCCTTTCCTGACCGACCGCCGGGTGGTGGTCGGCCGTGACCTGGACATGTTCACCCGGGCCGAGCAAGTGGCGCCGCTCGTGGCCTATCTGGCCGACCCTCTGCCCTCCACCTCGTTGGTGTTGGTGTGGCCCGGTGGTCGCATCCCCAAGAGCCTCACCGACGCCCTGAAGGCGGCCCGAGCCGAGCAGATCGACACCAGCCCCGGTCGTCAAATCGCCGGCTGGGTGGACGAGCAGCTGAGTCGGGCCGACCTGCGGCTCGATCGAGCGGCTCAGCAGAAGCTGGTCGACTGGCTGGGCGACGATCCCCAGCGTCTGGTCGGCGTGGTCGAGACGCTGGTCGGCGCGTTCGGTCCCGGTGCCCGGCTCGGGGCCGGCGACATCGACCCGTTCCTCGGAGAAGCGGGTGGGGTCCCACCGTGGGAGCTCACCGACGCCATCGATCGTGGCGACATCGCCACGGCCCTCGACAAGCTCCATCGCATGCTCGACGGCGGTGACCGTCATCCGCTGCAGGTCATGGCCACCCTGCACGGTCAGTACGCCCGCATGCTCAGGCTCGACGGTGCGACGGTGACGGGGGAGAAGGACGCAGCCCAGCTGCTGGGGATGAAGGGTTCGACGTTCCCGGCCCGCAAGGCGCTCACGCAGACCCGCAAGTTGGGCCACGATCGGGTCGTCCAGGCCATGGAGTTGCTCGCCACCGCGGACCTCGACCTGCGCGGCGGCAAGGCCTGGCCGGAATCACTGGTGATGGAGGTGCTGGTGGCTCGGCTGGCTCGACTGAGCCGCTAGGGCTCCGGCCGGTTCGGGCCGGAACCGGGCGATCAGCCTTCGGCCTTGGCCACCTTGGCCATCAGCCGGGACTTGCGCCGGGCGGCCTGGTTCTTGTGGATCACGCCCTTGGCCGCGGCCATGTCGAGACGCTTGACCGCGGCGGTCACTTTGGCCGCCGTGTCGTCGGCGCCAGCCTCGGCCGCCTTGACCGCGGTGCGAGCCCGGGTCTTCAGCTCCGAACGGACGGCCTTGTTGCGTTCGTGGCGCACTTCGTTCTGGTGGTTGCGCTTGATCTGGCTCTTGATGTTGGCCACGGGAAAGACATGCTCCTACGACGCGATCGAGTCGAGCCAGGGTAGCGGCGGACCGCGCACCGTGTCACACGTGGACCACCATTAGCCTGGATCAGCCCGCCTATGGACCTGGCCCACATCCGCAACATCTCGATCATCGCCCACATCGACCACGGCAAGTCGACGTTGGCCGACCGGTTCCTCGAGCTCTGTGGTGCGGTCGATCCTCGGGACATGCGCGAGCAATACCTCGACTCCATGGACCTGGAGCGGGAGCGGGGCATCACCATCAAGCTCCAGTCGGTAAGGCTGGACTTCGCGGGCTACGCCCTCAACCTCATCGACACGCCCGGTCACGTCGACTTCGGCTACGAGGTGTCACGTTCGCTGGCCGCGTGCGAGGGCGTGATCCTCCTGGTCGACGCGGCCCAGGGGATCGAGGCCCAGACGCTGGCCAACTGCTATCTGGCCCTGGAGCACGACCTGGAGATCGTGGCCGCGCTCAACAAGATCGATCTGCCGGCGGCCGATCCGGACCGGTACGCGGCTGAGATCGAGCAGGTCCTGGGCATCCCGGCGTCAGAGATCCTCCGGATCAGCGCCAAGACCGGCGCCGGGGTCAGCGACCTGCTCGACGCAGTGATCGAACGGGTTCCGGCTCCCCAGGGCGACGCCGAGGCGCCGCTCCAGGCGCTGATCTTCGACTCCCACTACGACTCCTACCGAGGTGTCGTGTCCTCGGTGCGGGTGGTCAACGGTGTTCTGGCCACCGGGTCGCGGCTGCGGTTCATGCAGACCTCGAAGATCCACGACGCCGACGAAGTGGGCGTGCGTCGTCCGGACAACACACCCGTGGCCAGGCTGGGACCGGGCGAGACCGGCTACCTGATCGCGGGGATCAAGGACGTGGCCCAGGCCCGCTCCGGCGAGACGGTGACCGAGGCCGGCCGTCCCGCGCCCGAGCCGCTGGCGGGCTATCAGGATCCCAAGCCCATGGTGTTCTGCGGGCTGTACCCCGTGGAGGGCGACCAGTTCGGCGATCTGCGTGAAGCGCTGGAGAAGCTCCGGCTCAACGACGCCAGCTTCACCTACGAGCCCGAGACGTCCGGGGCGCTGGGCTTCGGCTTCCGCTGCGGCTTCCTCGGCCTGCTGCACATGGAGATCGTCCGGGAGCGGTTGGAGCGGGAGTTCGACCTCAGCCTCATCGCCACCGCACCGTCCGTGGCCTACCGGGTGCACCGCACCGACGGGGAGGAGATGGAGGTCGACAACCCCTCGGCCATGCCCCAGCCCCAGGAGATCGACCACATCGAGGAGCCCTACCTCACCTGCACCATCCTCACCCCGACGGACTACACCGGCACCCTGATGGAGCTGTGCCAGGATCGGCGGGGCGAGATGCTCAAGCTGGAGTACCTGTCGCCCGAGCGCATCGAGCTCGTCTACCGGGTCCCCCTGGCCGAGGTGGTGCGGGACTTCTTCGACCAGCTCAAGTCGCGCACCCAGGGCTATGCCAGCCTGGACTACGAGGTCGCCGGATACGACCGCGCCGACCTGGTGAAGGTCGACGTCCTGCTCAACGGGGTGGCGGCGGATGCCTTCAGCAGCATCATCCACAAGGACAAGGCGTACGACTACGGCCGGCGCATGGCCGAGAAGCTGCGGGAGCTGATTCCCCGGCAGATGTTCGATGTTCCCATCCAGGCCGCCATCGGTGGGCGGATCATCGCCCGGGAGACGGTCAAGGCCAAGCGCAAGGACGTTCTCGCCAAGTGCTACGGGGGCGACATCACCCGCAAGCGCAAGCTCCTGGAACGCCAAAAGGAGGGCAAGAAGCGGATGAAGTCCATAGGCCGCGTAGAAGTCCCCCAAGAAGCCTTCATCAGCGCCCTCCGCCTAGATGACTGAGCGCTGGTGGGGGACCGGTTCCTGGTAACTGGCAGTCGGTAGAGTGGAGTGCCAGATGCTGGATGAACGCAAGGCTGCGATCCTCCGGGCCGTTGTGGAGGAGTACATCGAGACCGCCCAACCGGTGGGCTCGAGTCACGTCGCGTCGGCGCGCGGGGTCGATGTGTCATCAGCCACCATCCGCCACGAGATGGCTCAGCTCGAAGCCGACGGCTATCTGCTCCAGCCGCACACCTCAGCCGGACGAGTCCCCACCGAGAAGGGCTATCGCTTCTTCGTGGACCATCTGCGCAGCCCGATCCGACTGCCTGGCCGTTCCGCCGAACAGGTGCGGGCGTTCTTCGACCGGGCCCACGGCGAGGTCGAGGAGATGTTGGCCGAGACCAGTCGGCTGCTCTCCAACCTCACCGCGTTGACCAGTGTGGTCGTCTCTCCGACCGCAGCCCAGACCACCATCCGATCGGTGCAGCTGGTCGGCCTCAGCGCCACGGCGGCGCTGGTGGTGCTGGTGCTCAGCGACGGCACGGTGGAGAAGCACGCCATCCATCCCCCCGAGGAAGTCGGTGACGAGCGTCTCGGGGCAGCGACCGCCCACCTCTCCGCCCACTTGGCCGGGGCGCCCCGCACCCGGATCCCGATGGTCCCGGGAACCGGCGACGAGGAAACCGATCTGGTGATGCACCGAGCCATCGCCGTCATGTCCGAGCCCCCGCGGATCGATGTCGAGCAGGTCTACGTGGGCGGAACCGCCCGGCTCGCCGAGGCCTTCGACGCCATCGAGACCGTGCGGGCGGTGCTGGGAATCCTGGAGCAGCAGCTCGTCGTGGTCACCCTGGTGCGTGACGTGCTCGATCGCGGCCTACAGGTGGCCATCGGTTCAGAAACCGGTGTTGCCCCTCTGGCCGATTGTGCTCTGGTTGTCGCAACCTATGAGATCGAAGGCGAGCGCCTGGGAACCATCGGGGTCCTCGGCCCAACGCGAATGAACTACCCGCAGGCACTGGCGGCGGTGGCGGTCGTGAGCGACCGGCTCTCCGACCGCATGGCCGACGGCGACTGAAACGAGAGGGCAAGAACACCAGGTGTCCACGGACTACTACGAGCTGCTCGGTGTGAGCCGCAATGCCAGCGCGGAAGAGCTCAAGCGGGCGTACCGCCGGCTGGCGCGCGAGCTGCATCCCGACACCCGGCCCGACGATCCCCAGGCCGAGGCTCGGTTCAAGGAGGTGACGCTGGCCTACGAGGTCCTGTCGGATCCCGAGAAGCGCCGGCGCTACGACACCTACGGTCCCGAGGCGGTGAACGGCGGCGGCATGGGCGACCCGTTCATGGCCGGGAACATCAACGACATCTTCGAGGCGTTCTTCGGCGGCAGCCCCTTCGGTGGGCGGGGCCGGGGGCCGTCGGGCCCGCCGCGGGGTGCGGACCTGGAGGAGGTCGTCGACCTCGAGTTCGAGGAGGCCGTCTTCGGGTGCCAGCACAGCGTCGCCGTGAAGACCGCAGTGGCCTGCGCCACCTGCGACGCCACCGGGGCGGCTGAGGGGACCAAGGCGGTCACGTGCGTCGAATGCCGGGGCACCGGCCAGGTGCAGAGGGTCCGGCAGTCTTTCATCGGCCAGATGGTCACCACGTCGCCCTGTCCCCGCTGTGGCGGCAGCGGCGAGGTCATCGCCAGCCCCTGCGTCGACTGCCGTGGCGAGGGCCGGCGCATCGAGGAGCGCACCTACACCGTGGACATCCCCGCGGGGGTGGACACCGGCTCCACGCTGCGGCTCTCAGGCCGCGGTGCCGTCGGCCCACGAGGTGGATCCCCTGGAGACCTGTACGTGCACCTGCGGGTGCGGCCGCATGCCTCCATCCAGCGCGATGGCGTCAACCTGGTCTCCGAGCTGCGGGTGCCGTACACCCAGGCGGTGCTGGGTAGCACCGTCGACTACGCCACCCTCGACGGCTCCGAGGAGCTGGAGATCCCGCGGGGCACCGCCTCCGGGACGGTGTTCCGGCTGCGGGGCAAGGGCGTGCCCCACCTCGACCGGCGGGCCCGCGGCGATCTGTTGGTCACGGTGGTGGTCGATGTGCCCACCGAGCTCAGCGAGGACGAAGAGGACGTCGTGCGCCGGCTGGCCGAGCTGCGGGGCGACGAGGTTGCGCCACCCCCGAGCGGGCTGATGTCGAAACTGCGCTCGGCGTTCAAGTAGCCCGTCAGTGCGCCTGTGCTGAGCGCCAAGGCCCACGTCTTCGTCGACGACCTGGCGGCGCCGAGCCTGTCCGAGGACGACCACCGCCACCTGTCGCGGGTGCTGCGTCTGGCGCCCGGCGACGAGGTCACTGTGGCCGATGGTCACGGACGGTGGCGTCCCTGTAGGCTGACCGCGGGTGTCGAGCTGGAGCCGATCGGCGACCCGGTTGCCGATCCCCGACCCGAACCCACCCTGACGGTGGCTTTCGCCCTGGTGAAGGGTGAGCGCCCCGAGCTGGTGGTGCAGAAGCTGACCGAGTTGGGCGTGGACCGCATCGTCCCGTTCGTGGCCGCACGCTCGGTGGTGCGCTGGGACGAGGCCAAGTCCGAGCGCAACGTGCGGCGGTTGGCCACCATCGCTCGGGAAGCGGCGATGCAATCCCGGCGGACCTGGCTTCCTGTCGTGGCACCGGTCGCCGACTTCGCCGCCGTGGCCGCGCTGCCGGGGGCGGCGCTGGCCGATCCGTCTGGGACTCCGCTGAGATTGTCAACACCGACAGTGTTGGTCGGTCCCGAAGGCGGCTGGTCGCATTCTGAGCGTAATGTTGCGTTGCCAGTGGTGCGGCTCGGTGAACACGTCCTACGGGCTGAGACCGCAGCACTCACAGCTGGCGCATTGCTGGGTGCTTTGCGTAGCGGGCTGGTAGATCCCTTATTTCCACCCCAGGTAGGAGACCCGCACGGGCCGTGATTGTTCGTCGTGTCTCCGGTGCGTAGAGTAGGCAAAGTCCCACCGCGCGTTTCGCGTTTCCTGGTGGGCGGGCATGGCCGCCGACCGCCGCAGGCGGCCAAGGAGGATCAGGATGGACAGCGACCTCGAGAGCGAGCGCGAAATCGGCTACGCCGTGCGTGTAGGAGCCCGGCTTCGTGCGATCCGCCGCCAGAAACACTTGTCGCTCCAGGAGGTGGAAGCCGCCTCCGATCACGAGTTCAAGGCATCCGTGTTGGGGGCGTACGAGCGAGGCGAGCGAGCGATCTCGGTGCCGCGTTTGCAACGCTTGGCCCGCTTCTACCAGGTGCCTGTCGACCAGATGCTGCCGGCCGACGACGACCTCGTGCGTCGACCCGACGAGCAGGTGGTCGATCTCACCGAGCGAGCCCGTGCTGCCCGACGCGACGACCGACCGGTCACCATCGATTTGACCGCGGTCGAGCACGTACGGGGGCAGGAAGGCGAGATGATCGCCCGCTATCTGCGGATGATCCAGGTGCAACGGGGTGACTACAACGGCCGGGTGCTCACGATCCGGCGAGACGACCTGCGTGCCATCGCGTGCATCTTGGATTGTCATCCCGACCAGGTACCGGCCCGGCTGAACAGCCTGGGTCTCAGCCTGGTTCGTTGATGCTGTTGCCGGAGGGCGCATCCTGACCACTGGATCTACGGGATCGGGAGCGCCCTTCGGCGTCTACGTCCACGTGCCGTTCTGCGCGGCGCGCTGCGACTACTGCGCCTTCGCCACATGGACCGACCGGCATCACCTCCAGCGGTCCTACCTCGACGCCTGTCGTCGGGACCTCGATCGGTTGCTGGTCGAGGGGATGCCGGAGGCCACCAGCATCTTCGTCGGGGGCGGTACGCCGTCCCTGGTCGACCCGCGGGCGTTGGGCGCGCTGCTCGCCGCCGTGCCCCGGGCCACGGATAGTGAGGTCACCGTCGAGGCCAACCCGGACACGGTGACCGAGGACCTCCTCGCGGCGTACGTCGCGGCCGGAGTGAATCGGATCAGCCTTGGGGTCCAGTCGATGTCCGCCCACGTCCTCGCGGCGTTGGGGCGGACCCACGATCCGGCCAACGTGCGTCGGGCCGTCGAACTGGTCAAGGCCGCGGGGTTCTCCACGTTCAACCTGGACCTGATCTACGGCGGAGCGGGGGAGTCCGTCGCTGACTGGCGCCACACGCTGGAGGAGGCGTTGAGCCTGGAGCCGCCGCACATCAGCGCGTACGCGCTCACCGTGGAGGCCGGGACTCCGCTGGCCGACGATGTGCTCCGGCATCCTGACGACGACGACCAGGCCGACAAGTATCTGTTGACCTGCGAGATCCTCGAAGCGGCCGGGTTGGGCTGGTACGAGATCTCGAACTGGGCCCGTCCCGGCCACGAGTGCCGCCACAACCACCTCTACTGGTCCATGGGCGAGTACCAGGCCATCGGCTGTGCCGGTCATTCCCACCGGGCCGGGCGCCGGTTCTGGAACATCCGCACCCCCGAGCGGTACATCGAGGCCATCGAGACCGGGATCTCTCCCGTGGCCGCGGGCGAGCAGCTCGAGCCGGCCGATCGGCGGCTGGAGGCGCTGCAACTCGCGCTGCGCACACGAGATGGCGTTCCCCTCGGCGCCCTTCCGCTCGAGGATCCGGCGCTGGAGGGGCTGTTCCGGCTCGCCGGCGACCGAACGGTCCTGACGGTCCGGGGGCGCCTTCTGGCCAACGAGGTGGCTCTCCGCCTCCGGTGACGACCGCAGCCACCTGGTGACTCTTGACCATCTTGGTGTGACCGCAGTGCCCGACGCGAGACTCTGCGGCCGTGCCGTTCCATCCGGTGGTCGAAGAATGGGACGCCGGCCTCACCGCCGGTGATCCGCTCGAGTTCCCCGGCTATGCCCAGCGGCTGGCCGAGGCCGGATCGGACGAGTCGGTGCGCACCGGACGCACGGACGGCTACGCCTTCGTGGACAGCCGCTTCGAGATCCACGGGGGCACGCTCGGCGCCGCCGCGGGGGAGAAGGTGGTGCGGGCCTACGACCGGGCCCGGGACCTGCGCCTGCCCATGGTGGTCACGACCAGGACCGGCGGGGCGCGGGTGCAAGAGGGCATGGTGGCGTTGGTCCAACTGGTCCGGACCGCGGCCGCGGCCGAACGCCACGCCGACGCCGGACTGTTGTCCCTGGGGATCTACGGATCGCCGACCACCGGCGGGGTGTTCGTCTCGTACGCCTCGCTGGTCGACCTGCGGGCCGCCCATCCCAGCGCCACCATCGGGTTCGCCGGACCGCGGGTGGCCGAGGGGACCTTGGGCACCCGCCTGCCGCCGGGGTCCCACACCGCCCGCTCCCTCTACGACCAGGGACTTCTCGACGAACTGGTCGATCCGGGGGACGAGGCGGTCTGGATCGATGTCGCCTTGGGCCGGATGCTGCGGCCACTCCCCACCCGGCCGCTGCCGGTGATGAATGACCTTGAAGTGAGCGGAGCCTGGGGCGAGGTGCTGCGGGCCCGGGCCATCGGACGGCCCAGCGGCATCGACCGTGCCGCCCGGCTGTGCCGGTCGTGGAGCGAGCTGCGGGGCGACGATCCGACCGTACGGGCCGGTCTGGCCACCATCGCCGGCCGCCGTTGTGTCGTCATCGCCACCGACCGGTACCACGGCCAGGGTCGCCCCGTCCCCGGTGGCTATCGGCTGGCCCAGCGGGCCGTGGGCCTGGCCGGTCGGCTCGGCCTGCCGGTGGTCACGCTGGTCGACACCCCCGGCGCCGATCCCTCACCGGAGGCCGAGCTCGACGGCGTGGGGATCGAGTTGGCCCGAACGTTCGCGGCCTTTGCGTCATGTCCGACCCCGGTCGTGTCGGTGTGCGTGGGGGAGGGCGGCAGCGGGGGAGCGCTGGCGTTGTGCTGCGGCGACCGGTTGCTGATCAGCGAGCACGCCATCTTCTCGGTCATCGGACCCGAGGGTGCCGCCGCCATCTTGGAACGTGACCCGACCAAGGCGCCGGAGGTGGCTGAACGGCTGCGGCTGACCTCGTCCGATCTGGTCGACCTGGGCATCGCCGACGAGGTGATCCCCGACGGCCAGGACGCCCTCGACCTCGCCGTGGCCAAGGCCCTCGACATCGCGGTGGTCGGCGACCGCACCCGCCGTCTCGACACCGCAACCGCCCGCTGGCTAATCGAGGAGTGAACCGACCTCGAAAGCGATCGGAAACGGCTCGCTGACGTCCAGCACGTCCGTGAACTCCCCGGTCGGGATGTATTCCCCCTCCTGCAGCCTGAACGTGTGGATTCGCAGGGCGTCGCTCGTGATCGGGGTCTCGATCCGCCAGTAGTGCGGGATGCCAGCTTCGGCGTATCGCAAGGGGTAGAAGCGGCGATCTTTGCGCGTGCTGCTTGGCGAGACGATCTCGATGGCCAGGCTCACCAGCGCCACCGGGATCGGGCGTGTCTTCGGGTTGTGCGTCGCCGAGCAGACGACGAGATCGGGGGCTACCTCGGTGGGTTCATCTGCGTCGTCGCTCAACAGGACGTCCGCGTCCAACCCGATCTGCCACTCAGGCGGCGGAGAGGAGTCGAGTATGGACGCCAGCCTGAAAGCGATCTGGTTGTGCATAATCGAGGGCTTGGCGTTCACGACGAGGCTTCCGTCAACCAGCTCGAAGTCGACGGGTAGATCCTCGGGAAGCGCGTGATAGGCCTCACGAGTCCAAACCCCGGCCCGCGGGAACGGGATGGTGAGCATCTGGGTCATCTCGATTCATTATTGCGGCTCGCTTGGTGGGGGGACTACGAGGTTCTGGCCCGGAATGAGGAGATCCGGGTGGTCGGGGGCGACCAGCCGATCGCGGTTGGCGGCGATGAGTTGGCGCCAATACGGAGCAACGTCGCCGGCGACTCGCGACTCAGCGATCGACCAGAACGACTCGCCGGGTTGGACGACCCATTCGCCGGTGGTCGCAGTCGGAGGTGGGCCGGGCGGGGAGGGAGGCGACGTTGGTTGTGGCGGCGGAGTCGTCGCCCGCTCCTCGCCCGCCGGCCCGAGCTGGACCATCGTCGCGGTCGCCGGCGGAGCCACGAAAGGCTCGGAGGGGCCGGCGATCTGCGACATGGTCGCGGTGGCGGTAGGTGGTGGACTGCTGAGTCGGCCGGCAGCGGCGGCGACGGGGCTTGCTGACCCGACGAGGACGCCAGCAACCAATCCGACCTGCGCCCCGCCGGTCATGGTCCGTCGCAACGCCCTGGGCAGGGCGTGAACGGCCACGAGCCCAAGCCGGCGCCATCCCATCACCTCGGCCAGCAACGCCAGCCCCAGCACTCCAGCGAGGTAGCCGCAGGCGAGGAGCGCAGCCAGCCGGAGGACGGCACCGGCCATCACCGGCGGAGGACAGCTCTCCGCCCAGCGTTGCCAGGCTGCGAGCGAATCGAAGGGGATGGTGAACGCCTCTGGGGTCCGATGGGCCAATCCCCATCCGACACCGGCGACTGCGGCCAACCCAGCGAAGACAGACCGGGTCCTCATGGCCCGACCGGCACCAGGTGTTGAGCTCCGGACGACAGCTCGACCGCCAGGGCGTCGCAGGTCGCGTCCGTCGTGGTCCGGGGCGCGGTGGCCAGCGCGCGACCACCGCTGACCTGGGCCACGGCGACGACTGCCAGGGGCGCGCCGGCGGCGGCCCAGTCCGGGAACACGAAGACGTCCCCGGTGGATGGCCGGTAGAGCGCCGGGGTGGCGATCCCGTCGCAATCCCAATCGCCGACCGCGAGCGCATCGCCCGGATCGCCGACGACCCAGCGCTGGCCGGCAGCAACGACCACGCCGTCCACGATCTCGACCACGTCCGGACAGCCGTCGCCGTCGACATCGGCGGTCCGTCCCCCAGCCGGCGCGCAGAGCCGGTCGGTCGCCGGGGAAGGGGCGACCGCCGACTCTGACGCGCCGCCGTCGCCGGGGCCGCTGGCGTTGAGAGCTAGGCCGCCAACGGCGACCACGGCGAGACCGATGCATCCCAGGGTTCCGACGACCCAGACCGGCCGTCGGGGCCCCGGGGTGCGTCGAGGCATGCGGGGAAGAGGTGGGAGGTGACGTGCGAGGTCCTGGTCGGCTGGTTCCACGTCAGGCGCTGGCACCCAGGCCCGGTCCACGAACACGTCGTCGGGCGAGATCAGCGTCTGGTCTCCGAACAGGCGCCCGATGCGCTGCCCCAACTCGTCGTCGCCGGATTCCGAGGCCGCGCGCCGCAGCCGGTCGATGCGGTTCTTCATGGGCACGGTGAAGCTGCGACCGCCTCGTCCGGGCGCCGCTGGCGGAGTCTGGTCCGGCCGGCTCGAACCCAGTTCGGCCTGGGGGAACGCCGCCAGGATCAGGCGGGCCAGCGACCGCGCCGTCGGTCGTCGGGCCGGGGTCGGGTCGGTGGCCTGCCGCACCAGCTGGGACAGGGCCCGATGCTCGGCGACGTGGACCCGCGGCCACCGGAACGCGCTCGGCCGACCCCGGTCCATCGCCGCGCCCCGTTCCCCCAGCTCCTCCAGGAGCCGACCCAGCGCCGCCACGTCGTCAACGGGCGAGGCACCGCTCGGCAGCGGTGCGAAGCCGCACAACCGGGGTCGACCGTCGTTGCTGATCAGCACATGTGACTGGTCGATCCGGCCATGGACGACGTCCACATCGTGGAGGTCGGCGACGGTTGCCGCGATCGCGGCCACCAGACCGGCCGCCTGGGGCACGGTGCCCCGCCAGCCGTCCAAGGGCTCCCCAGCGAACGACAGGTGCAGTTCCGCCCGCTCGTCGCCGACCCGGTGATCGACCAGCTCGACGACCCCGGGATGCCGAGCCTGTCGCAGCCGGCCCGCTTCAACGGCCAGGTCCGCGATCTGCTCGGGGGTGCTCGCGGCCTTGATGGCCACGAGTCCGTTTTCCCGCCATGCCGTGGTGACCCGCGTGCTCATGCATGGGCACGGTATTGAACCTTATGATGTATGTCGAGAAGGTATGGAGAATAATTAAAGTCTTTATGGTGCCACCGCAGTGGCCGATGCCCTCGCCGTCACCACCATGCCGTCCGGTGCTCCCGGCATCGCCGCCGTGAACAGGTAGTCAGCCTCCACCTCGAGCACGACAGCCACGGTGTCGGCCTCGACGGTGATCTCCGGTGGAGCGGCCAGATGGGTCGCGATCTCGCTGGCGTCGATGGCCTGGCCCACGAGCCGACGGACTCGGACAGGATCGAGCCGGTACGTGCCACCCCGCAGGCCGTCAGGATCGACCCCGGCGACCACGGCGTCGTTGGCCGCCGCCGCGGCAGCGTCGAAGGCCTGCCGCTGGCGCAGGTGGACCAACGTCATGTCCACCGCGATCGAGGCCAGCACCAGCACCACCAGCACACAGGCCGGCATGAGCATCGTCACGCTGCCGCCGTCGTCCCGCCCGCCCCGCATGGCTACAGACAGGCCTCTCCGGGCACGCCATCGCGGAGTGGATCGACCAGCTCGCTATGGGTCGAGGTCACCTCGAAGCCCTCGCCGAAACCGCCGATCCACGGCAGCGTCAGGGCCGGAACCCGGTAGGAGGCGGTGAACTCGGCTCGGGCACAGCGGACGAATCCGTTGCCGCCGCTCAACCACACCTCGCCCGCGGCTGGGTCACGTCCATGCGCCGCCAGTGCTTCCAGGCCGGCGTCGACCGCGGCCCGGCGGGCTCCGGGTTCGTCGCCGGCTCGGACGACCTCGGCCTCCACGTAGTGGCGGGCGGCTTCCCGGGCCGCGCTGTCGACCGCAGCCTTGGCGTCGATGACGGCCCAGATGTTGGCGATGAGCAGGGTGCCGATCACGAAGACCAGCACCCCCAGCGGGATGACCTCGATCCCGCCGACCTGTCCGGAATCCGGCGGTTCGTCCGCCCGGGTCATGAGCGTTCGCCTCGCAGACCGTCGGCGTTGGCCGGACTCGCCCCGTTCGAGGCCTGACCGGACCCGGCGGACTCGGCCGGGTCGCTGTCCGGGGGCGCCGAGATGCGGACCCGGCTGATGCGTCGACCCTGGACCCGCTGGGCGGTGAGGACCCAGCCGCCGATGACCACGGACTCGCCCTCCACCGGGACGTGGCCCAGCCGGCTGTAGACCAGACCGCCCACGGTGTCCCAGTCGCCCTCGGGGAAGTTGGTGCTGAGCAGGTCGTTGACCTCGTCGAGCGGGGTTCGGCCCCGCACCAGCACGTCCCCACCCGGCAGCGGTTCCATCATCGGGTCCTCGACGTCGTACTCGTCGAGGATGTCGCCCACCAGTTCCTCGATGATGTCCTCGAGGGTCACGAGCCCCGAGGTGCCGCCGTACTCGTCCAGCACGATGGCCATGTGGAACTGGTGCTGCTGCATGTCGCGCAGCAGCTCGGGCAGCCGCTGGGTCTCGGGCACGAACGTGGCCGGCCGCAGGAACTCGGCCACCGGTCGGTCCTCGTTGCCATCGCGCTCGGCCCGCATGAGGTCCTTTGCGTACACCAGCCCGACGACGTCGTCGATACCCTCCCCGCACGCCGGGACCCGGCTATAGCCGTTGAGCAGCATCACCTCGATGACATCGGCGACGCGAAATTCTTTGTCGACGGTGATCATGTCGGGCCGCGGGACCATGACCTCGCGGGCGACGGTGTCGCCGAAGTCGATGATCGACTCGATCAGCTCCAGCTCGTCCTGCTCGATCACCCCGTCGTCGATGCCGATGGCCGACGCCAGCGGATCCTGGCCGGCCAGGTACGGCCCTTGGTCCCCACCGGATCCCGGTGCGACGACGTTGGCCAACCAGATCAGGGCATCGCCGACCCGGCGGACCGGAGCCAGCCCCACCAGCGTGCGCACCGGCCGGGAGACGGCCAGCGCGGCCCGGTCCGGTCGCCGCGCTGCCCAGCGCCGCGGCGTGGCTTCGGCCAGCACGAACACCACCACCAGGTTCACCACCGCCGCCACCAGCGCCCCCACGCTGCCCCAGAGGCGGTCGCCCACCACTCCGACCAGGGCGGCCTCGGAGAGCAGACCCATCAGCCACAGCAGCCGGAGCGGAACGACGAACGAGCCGGGCTGGGTGACCAGATCGACCAGGGCGGACGCACCGCGGCGGTTCTCGTCGGCGAGCGTGAGGGCCCGGGCCCGGGTCACCCGCGCCAAAGCCGCGTCCGCGGCGGCCAGGAACCCGGTGACCACCAGGAATGCCGCGGCCGCGGCCAGGAGGGCCAGGTCAGCGCCGGTCATGGGTCATGAACTGCGTTGGTGATGGAAGCGGTCGAGCAGCTCGCGTTCGCGGGCCTGCATGCGTTCCGCTTCCTCATCCTCTGCATGGTCGTGGCCGAGCACGTGCAGCACCCCGTGGACCACGAGCAGGGCGACCTCGTCTTCGAACGTGCCGGCGTGCTCAGGTGCCTGGCGGGCAGCGACCGAGGGACAGACGACCACATCGCCGAGCAGCAGGGGCAGATCTTCGCCTTCCGGCTCGGCCCGATCCGGACCGGTGGTCCCGGCGTCGGGCCAGCGGCCGATGGGCCCGCTGTCGTCGATCGGGAACGCCAGCACGTCGGTCGGTCCGGACTTCTCCATGAACTGTTGGTTCAGCTCGGCCATGGCGGCCTCGTCCACGAACAGCAGCGACAGCTCGGACTCGCCTTCCACACCCTCGGCGAGGAGGACGTCGTGGGCCAGACGGACCCAACGGTCGACCTCCACCGGCTGCTCGGACTGCTCGTCCGCGCCGAAGACCTGGACCGCGCCCTCGGGACCGCGGCGCCGGGGGCGACGGGATGGTTGAGGCCCGCCCGTGTCTCCGTCGGGACGGCCCCGCTCGGGTACGGGTCCGCTCATCAGGCCGGGGCGGCCGGGGCGGCGGGCTCGGCGCGCTCGTAGGCGTTGACGATGTCCTGCACGATGCGGTGGCGCACCACGTCGCGGGAGGTGAGATAGACGAACGACAGCCCGTCGATGCCGGCCAGGATCTTGTCCAACCCGGTCATCCCGCTGCGTCCGACCGGGAGGTCGACCTGGGTCATGTCGGCGGTGACCACGGCCCGTGAGCCGAAACCGATGCGGGTCAGGAACATCTTCATCTGCTCGGGCGTGGTGTTCTGGGCCTCGTCGAGGATGATGAAGCTGCGGTTGAGGGTCCGCCCCCGCATGAACGCCAGCGGGGCCACCTCGACCATGCCCCGCTCGAGCAGGCGTTGCGCGCCCTCGGGCTCGATCATGTCGAACAGCGCGTCGTACAGCGGGCGCAGGTAGGGGTCGATCTTGGCGGTCAGATCGCCGGGCAGGAAGCCGAGTCGTTCGCCGGCCTCGACCGCGGGGCGGGTCAGGATGATCCGATCGACGGTCTTGGCCTGCAGGGCCTGCACCGCCATGGCCACCGCGAGCCACGACTTGCCGGTACCGGCCGGGCCGATGCCGATGGTGATGACGTTGTCGCGGATGGCGTCGACGTAGTGCTTCTGGCCGCTGGACTTGGGTCGGACCGATCGTCCCCGGGAGGCCCGCAGCACCTCGGCGGTCAGGACCTCCGAGGGCCGCTCATCGGAGAGAACCATCTCGACCGTGCGGGTCACCGTCGCCGGCTCGAGGTGTTGGCCTTGCTCCAACAGCAACACCAGCTCCTGGAACAGTCGGGCGACCCGGTCGGCCTCGTCGCCGGCGATCATGATCTCGTTGCCGCGCACGTGGATCTCGACGTTCTCGAATGCTTCCTCCACCACTCGCAAGAGTTCGTCGCGATGGCCGAGCAGGTCGGCCATGAGGTGGTTGCCAGGGATGGAGATCTTGACCTGCGTGCTCGTCACGGCAGCCAAAGCCTAGAGCCCCGGCTCCTGCGCTGCGCGCGACAAAACCCCGTCAGCCGGCGGTCGGCCCGAGACCCCCGCTCTAGCCTCGGATGCCGTGCCGCCGTCCCCAGATGACGATGCTGGGTGGCTGGGATTGCCGTCCCGGGCCGAGGCCGTCGGCTCGGCGGAGCTGGACCAGCTGCTCGGCGAGGCCATGGAGGGCCGGCTGGATCGTTGGGTCGCGGAGGCCCGGGTGGACGCCGCGGTGCAGGAACGTTCCGCCGAGCGCTGGCTGCGCCAGCAGGCCGAGGAGGAGGCCACGCTCACCGGGATCCTGGTCGACCTGGCCGAATGGCAGACCGAGGTGGCCATCACCACCACCAGCGGGCGGCTGCACTGCGGACGGATCCACCAGGTCGGCGTCGACTTCGTGCAGGTGGTGGTGCCTGGAGCCGGCCCGGTCCTGGTGTCGACGGCGGTGATCTCGTCGGTGCGGACCCGGCCCGGGGTTCCGCCGGTGACCGGCGACCGGGTGGTGGCTCCCCAAGTGCGGCTGGTCGAGCGCATCATCGGGATGGCGGAGGAGCGGGAACGGGCCATGTTCGTGCCCCTCGACGGCCGGAGCCCGGTCTGCGGAACCGTCCGCTCGGTGGGCCAGGACGTGTTGGTCATCCGCCTCGACGCCGACACCCCAACCACCGCCGGCTACGCCTACCTCCCCATCACCACCATCGGGGAGGTGATCCCCAACCTCTAGCCCCTCGGTGGTCGTTGCCGAAATTGGGACGGAAAAGCCGCTATATGCAGGGAAACTGTCTCAATTACGGCCAGTGGGCGGTCAAGAGGACCGCCAGCCGGCGCTTAGCTGGCGAGGGCGTGGGTGGGGTGGGGTTCGTGGCGGCGGATCAGGCGTAGGTCGGCGGTGCGGATGCTGGCCACGCGGGTGCTCCAGGCGTCGATGGCGTCCCGGTCGGTGCCACAGCGGAAGAAGGTCGTCATCGGTCCTTCCTGTTGGTAGGCGTCCGCCCCATCGATCACTTCGATGGCACCATCGCTGAGGACCAGCTCGAAGTACGGCATGGGTCGACGGTACGACGACCAGGCTGTGCGGTACGAGTAGGGCAACCCTGTGAATTGGGCTGCGCGCGCCCGCGCTCTGTGGATAAGCGCCCTATTCGGTGATCCCACGAGCGTGATGCTGTGGCCGGTCAGCCTTCTTCGTCGCGGCTCACAGGTTCCGGATACAGGTGCTCGAGCTCGCCCGGCTTGATCCTCGAGCTCCGAATGAAGCTGTGGACCTCGCTCGCCTGCAACCGGATCACGCGACCAAAACGGTAGGCGGGGAGCTCACCGTGGTCGATGAAGCGGTAGAGGGTCCGGGGCGTGATCCCGAGCCGGCGAGCGGCTTCCTGGGTCGACAGCCACTCGATGTCCTCAGAGCGATCACCGCTGGTCGGGAGGTCTACGGGTTCGATCTCATCGCTAGCCACGGAGGTGAGGTTACACCCCCGCTGTGCTCTTTTGGGTCCTTTCAGTGCAATTCTCGCCGGATCTGTGTTGATCAGCGCCGCAAGTCAGGCGGTGGCCTCTCCAATAGTGACGTTTATTTCCGTTTCAGCGCATTCCCCACCCGCAATGAGCGCGTACTGTGTTGCCACGGCTCGCCTGAGTGGCGGACCGCCGGAAACGACCGACGGGCAAAGGCGGGACGATTGTGGCGAGGTGTGGCGTCTGGGGGATGTGCAGTGGCTGTTGATGCGGTCGATCGCGCCGCGGCGACGGGCGGCGGCGTCGAGGAGACCGCAGCAGGTGCCTCCCGTCTCGCCGGCGGCCGCCACCACGTGCTCGGTCGCCCCCTGGTCCCCAACACCCGGGCCATCGTCGGAGGGCTCCTTCTGGCCCTGTCCGGGGTGGCCACGTTCATGGCCTGGGAGCATGCCGCCCACACGCCCCACCAGTCGTTCGTGGTCGCGGCTCGGCCGATCGATCCGGGCGAGCGTCTGGGTCCGGCCGACCTGCGGGTGTCGGCGCTCGACTTACCTCGGGGCGTGGCTGCCGGCGCGTTCGGCGATCCCGCCGCCTTGATCGGACGGGTAGCTCTCGGCCCCATCGGCGAGGCCGAGCTGGTGCAGGCCAGCCAGCTCAGCGAGGGCCGGTCGGCCGCTCCCGGCGTCGAGCTGGCCTTCGCCCTCCCCACCGATCGGGCGGTCGATGGTCAGCTGCGCAGCGGCGACCGGGTCGACGTCTATGTCACCTATCCGGATCAAACGCTGGTCGTTGCCGCCGGGGTCCAGGTCGTCCGGGTGGCCGGAGCGGCCGGCGAAGGGTTCTCGTCGGCGGGCCAGACCGTCACGGTGACCCTGGGAATCCCGGTCAGCGACGACACGACCCGCAACCTCACCGAGCTGGTCCACGCCGTTCGGGCCGGCGAGGTGACTCTGGTCCGCAGCACCGATGCGGTCGTTGCCGGAGTCGGGGAGGGCGGGGGATGAACGGCGAGCGCTACGTGCTCGTCGGGCTGGCGCGGTCGCAGTCCCGTTGGTTCCTCGACGTGGCGCGCTGGTCGACTTCTGGTGCCCTGCCGGCGGAGTTCGTCAAGGCGGTGACCAGCGGAGAGCTGCGGGCCCGGCTGCAATCCGGTCGGCGCTTCTCGGCCCTGCTGATCGACGCCAGCCTGCCGGCCTGTGACCGCGACCTCATCGAGCTGGCCACGGCCAGCGACTGCGCCGTCCTGGTGGCCGACGACCGCCCCGGCACCACCTCGTGGGCCCATCTGGGGGTGGCTGCGGTCCTCCCGCCCGACTTCGGCCGAGAGGAGCTGCTGACCGTCCTGCGCAGCGTCGCCCAGCCCGTGGCTCGTGCCGATGCCGTGGCCAGGTCCGCGGCGCCGCATGATCCGGCCGAGCCTCGCTGGCGGGGCCGGATCGTGGCCGTCACCGGCGCCGCGGGCACTGGGCGGTCCACTGTTGCCCTGGCCCTGGCCACCGGGTGGGCCCGGGATCCCCGCCACCACGGGCTGGTGGTCCTCGCCGATCTGGCGCTGCGGGCGCAACAGGGCCTGCTGCACGATGCCGGTGACGTCGTGCCCGGGCTGTCCGAGCTGGTCGGCGCCTGTCGGGTCGCTTCGTTGGCCCCGATCGATGTGCGGCGCATGTGCTTCGAGGTTCCTCGGGGCTACGACCTGCTGTTGGGTCTGCGTCGCCAGCGGGATTGGGCGGCGTTGCGGGGTCGAGCGGTGGTCGCCGCTCTGGATGGGTTGCGCAGCGCCTACCGCCTGGTCGTCACCGACAGCGACGCCGATGTGGAAGGCGACGCCGAATGCGGTTCGACCGAGGTCGAGGAGCGCAATGTCCTGGCCCGGACCAGCCTCCGGGCCGCCGACCTGGTGATCGTCGTCGGCCGCAGCGGGGTGGCCGGGGTCCACGCCCAGGTCCTGGTCCTGCGAGACCTGCTCGATCTGGGTGTTCCGGCCGGCCGGCTGCTCCCGGTGATCAACCGTGCACCGCGCCATCCACGCGCCCGGGCGGAGCTGGGACGGGGCCTCGTCACGTTGCTCGACGCAGTGACGCCGGGTGTGGTGCTGGCCGCCGGTCCGTTGTTCGTGGGCGAGCGCCGACGACTCGACGACGTCGTGCGGGACGAGGGTGGCGTGCCCTCCGGATTCGTGACCGGAATCGCCGACCCGGTGTGGGCGGTGCTCGAACACCTGACGTCCGAGGCCGTCGAGTCCAGCGACCGCTCGGTCTCGCCGGAGTTGGTGGCGGTGGCGCCCGGGTCGTTGCCCAACTGGTCCCCGTTCAGCGAGGAGGCGGTGTGATGAACGGCTCGGTGGCCGTGTCGCCCCTGGCCGAGATCGAACGGGCGGTCCAGGAGCGGGCCAAGGATCTGCACCTGGAGATGTCGTCGCCGGGCAGCGAGGCCACCCTCCGGTCGCTGATCGAGACCGAGATCCTGCGTTGGGACGACGACTTCCGGCGCGGCATCCACTCGATCGAGCTCGCCGATCCCGAGGCCGTGGCCGGACGGGCGTTCCGGAATCTGGCCCGCTATGGGCCACTCACGCCGCTGCTCCTCGACGATGACGTCTGGGAGATCATGGTCAACGGCCCGGACTCCATCTTCGTGCGCCGGCACTCCGGACCGTCCGGGTATGTCGACGAGGTCTTCCACGACGACGAGCACGTCGAACGCACGCTGACCCGGCTGCTCGACGACGCTTCCAGCGCCCACCGCAAACTGAATCCGTCCGAGGGGCTGCAGGATGCGCAGCTCGACGACGGGTCCCGGGTCCACATCGTGCACACCGATGTCGCCCGGGGCGGACATCTGCTGGTGAACATCCGCAAGTTCACCGCCCTGCCCTTCCGCAGCCTCGACGAGCTGGTGATACGGGACATGCTCAGCGGTCAGGTGGCCCTCCTGCTGCGGACCTGTGTTGCGGCCCGCTGCTCGATCGTGTTCTCCGGGCCGCCGGGGTCGGGAAAGACCACGCTGCTGTCGTGCACCGCCGCCGAGATCGATCCCACGCTGCGGGTGGTGGTGGCGGAGGAGGTCTTCGAGACCCAGGTGCCGCTGCCCAACGTGGCCCAGATGCAGACCCGCACGGCCCGAGGCGACCGCTCCGGGGTCGATCTTCGTCGGCTGGTCGCCGGCTTCCTGCGCATGGCGCCGGATGTGGCGATCGTCGGTGAGGTGCGTGATCGCGAGGCGTTGCCGCTGTTGCTCACGCTGTCGTCCGGTGTCAGCGGTCTGACCACCATCCATGCCGGCTCGGCCCACCAGGCCCTGACCCGGCTGCGCTTCATCTGCCAGCTGGCCGATACGTCCGGCGGTCTGCCGCTCGGCGCCCTCAACACCCTGGTCAGCGAGAGCGTCGATCTGGTGGTCCACTGCGGCCGGGACCATGTCGGGCCGCGGGTCACCGAGGTGGTCGCAGTCGAGGATCTGGCGGCGAGCAGCGGGGCCACCCAGTTCACGACCACGCCGCTGTTCCGTCGCTCGGGGTTGGGTCAACCGCTGAGCCGGAGCGGTGAGCTGCCGCTGCGATTGGGCCGTCGCCTGGCCGACGCCGGACACGATGTCCGTCGGCTCCTCCAGGATGGCGGCCCGACGTGAACCTGGCCGCGCTGTTGGCCGCGACCGTTGCCGTGGTGGGGACCTACCTGCTCTACACCGGGCTGGTGCTGGGATGGACCAGCCGGCGACACCGAGGTGGTGGTCGCTCGTGGGGACGGATGGCGGAACCGTGGCAGGACTTCGTGGCTCAGGTCGGGCTCGTCGGCATCCGGCCCGTTGAGCTGCTGGGTGGGGCCGCCAGCCTGGCCGCGGTGGGCGGACTGGCCGGATTGGCCGTGTTCGGCGCCGTGCTGCCGGCGGTCGTGGTGGCGGTCTGGGTGGGCGTGGGCTGGCCATTGGCGTCGTGCCGGGTGCGCCGTGACCGGATGCAGGCCGCGGCCCAGGAGGCCTGGCCCCAGATCCTCGAGGAGATCCGGATCCTGACCGCCAACCTCGGCCGGTCGGTGCCCCAGGCGGTGTTCGAGGCCGGGCGACGGGCTCCTCGGCCCATGCGTCCGGGCTTCGAGGCCGCGCATCGGGAGTGGCTGCTGTCCATCGACTTCGAGCGCACGATCGGAGTGCTCAAGTCCCGCCTGGCCGATCCCACCGCCGACGCGGCGTGCGAGACCCTGCTCGTGGCCCATCAGCTGGGGGGCAGCGACCTCGACCGCCGGCTGGAGGCCCTGGTCAACGATCGCCGGGTCGATGTCCAGGGCCGCAAGGATGCCCGGGCGGCACAGGCCGGTGTGCGCTTCAGCCGTCGGTTCGTGCTGCTCGTCCCCTGCGGCATGGCGCTGGTCGGGACCACGATCGGGACCGGACGCGCCGCCTACCGCACGACCTGGGGCCAGATGATGGTGGCGGCCGGTCTGGCCGTCGTGGCGATCTGCTGGGTGTGGGCGGGGCGGCTGCTGAAGCTGCCGGCCGAGGAACGGGTCTTCCGATGAGTCGCCTCGCTGGTCTGGCCGGACTGTCCGCCTTCGCCGGGTGGGCCCTGGTGCTCGCGGGCCTGCCGTGGTTCCGTCGCCGGCCCCTAGTCGATCGCATCGCGCCTTATCTTCTCGGGCCGCGACGTCCGGCGGCCGGGCCGTCGCGACCGGGGTCCGATCTCTCGATCGCGGCCACCTGGCGGGAGTTGGCGTCTCCGCTGGCGCAGGCGACCGGGGAGAGGTTGGCTCGGCTCTTCGGTGTGACCGAGCCGCTGCACCAACGGCTGGAGCGGGTCCACTCGCCGATGACCACCACCGAGTTCCGGTTCCGCCAACTGACCTGCACCGGTGCGGGCCTGGGCTTGGGCACGCTGGTGGCAGCCATCATCCCTCTTCCGGGGGGCCTTGCCTTCGGCTTCATCGTCGGTGGGCCGCTGCTGGCGTTCCTCGTCGTCGAGCAGCGGTCGGTCGCCGAGTCCGACCGCTGGCGACGGCACCTGGTGCTCGAGCTGCCGGTGGTGGCCGAGCAGGTGGGCATGCTGCTCGGTTCGGGCTACTCGTTGGGCGGCGCCCTCAACCGGGTGGCCGAGCGCGGTCAAGGGGTCTGCGGTCGGGACATCTCCCGGGTGTGCGAGCGGATCCGACTCGGCCTGAGCGAGGTGACGGCCTTGCGGGAATGGGCCGCCCTCGCCGATGTGGCCGCGCTGCACCGGCTGGTGGGCGTCCTTTCGCTGAACCGTCAGGCCGGCGACCTCGACCGGTTGATCAGCGAGGAGGCTCGGTCGATGCGGCGAGATGTGCACCGTGAGCTGGTCGCCACCATCGAGCGGCGGGCTCAGCAGGTCTGGATCCCGGTGACTGTCGCCACCCTCGTTCCAGGGGTGATCTTCCTGGCCGTTCCATTCGTCGAAGCCCTGCGCATGTTCGGCAGGGCCTGAGCCTCAAGGAGGGCGTGATGCCATTGCCCGTCGAAGTCCTGCTGGTCTGGCAGGCCACCCGGCTGCGTCTCCAACGAGACGATCGGGGTGAAGGAGTCATCTCCGCTGCCATTGCCGTCCTGGTGATGGCTGGGATCGGCGCACTGATGTGGGTCGGATTCAAGACCATCTGGCAGGACGCCGAGCAGCACACCCGCGACAAGGTGGCGGAGATCGGGAGTTGACCCGACGGGCCCGGCCGTCCGACCGCGGGGTCGGGATGATCAGCTCGTTGGCCGGTCTGCTGGTCGCCTTGTTGTTCCTG
>DASXTK010000500.1:0-9878 GCA_036505485.1 Acidimicrobiales bacterium | reverse complement strand
TCGAGGCCACCATTCCGGCAGCCCGGAACAGCGCTCCACTGGCTGCCAGCGACATCGACGTCACCGCGATCGTCATCAGACATTCGCGATAACTTGCCGCTACGCCTGTCTGGACATGTCGGGGCTCGTACCGGTCGGTGTTCGACACGATGCTGCCCCGAGCGATCCAGGTCGCTGACCCGTTCCACCTGGTCAAGCTGGCCAACCAGGCGCTCGACGAGTGCCGGCGCCGGGTGCAGAACGAGACCCTCGGTCACCGCGGCCGCAAGGACGACCCGCTGTATCGGGCCCGCCGGCTGCTCACCAAGGCCGACCAACGCCTCGACGACACCGGCCGCAGCAAGCTTGTGGGCCTGCTGGACGCCGGTGATCCCCGCGGCGAGGTCCGTGCTGCGTGGCACGCGAAGGAGGTCGTCCGGTCCATCTACCAGCACACCGACCACGAGGTCGCATTGGAGTTCGTGCAGCGGCTCGGCCACGACCTCCAAGACGAGTCCTGCCCGCCCGAGGCGAACCGGCTCGGCCGCACCCTGCTGCGCTGGCGGCACCACATCGCCGCCTGGCACAAGGCCCATGTCACCAACGGCCCCATCGAAGCCGTCAACAACCGCATCAAGCGCATCAAGCGGATCGCGTTCGGTCTCACCGTCTTCCGGCACTACCGCATCCGCGCCCTGCTCTACGCCGGCCGCCCCAACTGGGACCTACTCGCGACGATCACACCCCGCTGAAATCCGAAGAGCCGCGTTTGTCCTGACAGTGCTCGGAGACTACCGAATGACCAACCACATGAAGGAAATGTGCCTGGTGGGCTCCCGTGGCGGCTTTTGGAACTACGTGGTGTGTTACACCGGCTTGCTGAACGACGGAGTTGTCCCCGATATCGCAAGTTGGGCCTGTGATAGCGCCGGTGCTTGATAGCCCTCACTGTCTTTCACTGGTCGAAGTTGGGATGGGGTGTGAGGGCTTGACGTGGGACTCAACCGTCGTTGTCTCGACCAGACGCGAGGCAGCGCAGCGATCGCGAGGCGCGGTACGTACGCCGATTCGCCGGCAGTACGTGGTGACGGCGGCTGGGTAGCCGAATCGCCAGATTTCGCTCTGACACCAATTACTGGGCTGAAACCCTGCGAGTGGGGCCAGTGGGGGGAGTCGAACCCCTTGCCACCGAACCACGCTGGTCAGTCGGCCCACATCGCCGTACCCCGGCTGGCCGATCCCGACCTTACAACTGGCCGCTCGATAAACCGCCGGCGCTAGGCGGTCGACCTGAAGGGAAGGCCAGCGGCGGCACAGGCCCGCTCGGCAACATCGCGGGCGGCGCGCACCGGGCGAGTGTCGACGATTGCGTTCGTGGGGACCTCGCGAACGAGCAGGACGCCGTTGGGAGAGCGGAACACCGTGATGCCGCTCCTGAGGAGAAGGGCGGATTCGACGACCAGCAGAACCTCAACCTCTGCACGTTTCCCGGTGCGGCTGTCCGGAGAGGCAGCTAGGTGGACGTGCGACCGAGCCCCCGGCTGGATACCGCTTCGTCCGATGCCTGCTAGCGCAGCGAGGGTCGTGCCGTGCCAGAGCGGTGCTTCCGGCTTGGCCACCTCCCAGCTGGCTTCGAGCCCCTCACGGGTCACTGGCATGTCCTGGAGCGAGTGGCCCTGGCAAGCCCGTATCCGGCTTCCATCGAGTTGGAGCCGGCCCTTGTCGTTCTCGTCGACGGCTCGCTGCAGCTCGGCCGGGGTGATCCCGGTGAGCTCGAGCACATCCGAGACCGACGTCCACCCGGCATGGTCCATCGCCAAACCGCTCGTGCCGGCGCCGTGGCGGAGTAGCCAGGAGAGCCGTCGGCTGGGTCGGGAGATCGATCGAGGCATGACGGACATCATCGTTAGTTGTTGACAGCGGCATCTAGTCGGGGCGGGGGTTGTCCGAGAGACTGCGTGAGTTGGTCATGGTCCGCTGTAGGAGGCTTGTCATGAAGGTCCAGCCCGGTCGTTACACCGCTGACGTCAGCGACGACTTCGTCGTGTTCCTCATCGGGATGCGGATGAACAAGCCGCTGAAGGTCCACAAATGGCTGCCGGTGGCGCGGGCCATGCCCAGGATGCTGCGGGTTCTCGACGAGCATCCTGAGCTCGGCTGCCTCGGCCATCACGAGTGGTATGCCCGAACGACGCTGACGGTCCAGTACTGGAAGGACTTCGCCTCGCTCGACCGCTTCGCGCGCGACAAGGACCTGCCGCACCTCGAGCCCTGGCGAGCGTTCAACCGGGCGGTGCGGGACTCGGGCGACGTGGGCATCTGGCACGAGACCTACCGGGTCCGCGCCGGCGACTACGAAACCATCTACGGCAACATGCCGGTCTTCGGGCTGGCGGCAGCGTTCGAAGGGGTTCCGGTACAGCGCAAGGCCCAGGCCGCCGCGGCCCGGATCGGCGTGACCTCCACCGACACTCCGGCCGTCAAGCCGTACTGAGCTCGTCGGAACGCCCAATCAGAGCCAGCCGGCGTTGCGGGCGATGCGGATGGCGTCGATGCGATTGCGGGCGCCCACCTTGGTGATGGCGTTGGACAGGTAGTTGCGCACGGTGGCCGGCGACAAGGACAGCTGGGTGGCGATCTGGTCGGTGGTGATGCCGTCCTCGGCCGCCCGCAGCACGTCCGTCTCCCGAGCCGTGAGGGGGCTGCTGCCGGTCTCCAGCGCCGCGGCCACCAGGTCGGGGTCGATGACCCGTTCGCCGGCGGCGACGCGGCGGATGCCGTCGGCCAGGGTGTCGACGGGGGCGTCCTTGATGATGAAGCCCCGGACGTGCACCTTCAGGGCCCGGAGAAGGTTGCCCGGCTGGCTGAGTCCGGTGAGCACCAGAGTCCGGCATTGCGGCAGCTGCTCGTACAGCCGCTCGGCGGCGCTGAGGCCGTCCAGACCGGGCAGGTCGATGTCGAGGACCGCAACGTCAGGCTGGGTCTGCAGCGCGGTGGCCACGATCTCGTCGCCCCGGTCCAGCTCGGCCACGACCTCCATGTCGTCCTCGAGCGACAGCAACGCCACCAGGGCACCCCGGATCAGGTGCATGTCCTCGGCGATCAGGACCCGGATCATGTGCGCTCCTCCACCTCCACCTCCACCTCCACCTCGGGGATCTCGACCACCAGCCGGAACCGGCCGTCCGGCAGGATCCCAGCGGTCATCGAGCCGGACAGCGTCTGGGCCCGTTCGGCCAGACCGAGGAGGCCGCTGCCCCGACCGGCCGGTCCCCGCACTCCGTCGTTGACGATCTCCAGCCGCACCGCACCGTTCCGCCGGCCGGCGCTGATCCAGCACGTCTGGGCCTCGCTGTGCCGGAGCAGGTTGGTGGTGCCTTCCCGCACCGCCCAGGCCAGCACGGCGGCGGGCCCGGCGGCGGGCTCGGGGAGGTCGACGTCGATCCGGGTGTCGATTCCGGCGGCGGCCAGCAACGTCTTGGCCGCGTCGATCTCGGTGCGCAGGGAGACGACGTGTTGGTCGTGCGTGACCGCTCGGACGTCACGCAGCGCACCTCGGGCCAGCTCGGTCAAGCCCTGGATCTCGGCTCGGGCCGCCTCGGTGTCGGAGGCGAGCAGGCGCAGGGCCAGGTCCCCCTTGAGGGACACTGCGGACAGGCTCTGGCCCAGCAGGTCGTGCAGATCGCGGGACAGCCGCAGCCGCTCCCGCCCCACCGCCACCTCGGCCAGCTCGAGCCGGGCGGCGTCGAGCTCCTCCACGACACGGACCAGCCGGGCCGACCCGTAGAGCGCCACGCCACCCATGACCACGATGGCGAGCCAGTACAGCGTCCAGAAGACCACCTCTCCCACGTCGCCGCCGCCCGTCCAGAAGCTCCGGGCGAACACGACGGCGTTGCCGAGGATGATGCCGACCTCGACGGGAGCCACGATCCGGCTCCGGAGGAGCATGGCGGCGGAGGCGAGCACGAACCACTGGGTGTCGGCCCAGTCCCAGCTGAACCACCACGTCGGCACGTAGGCCAGCAGCGTGACCGCCAGGAGGGTCCAGGGCCAATGCCGGGGACGCTCGCCCCGAACCGCAGCCAGGCTGTGCCGGAGTTGAAGCCCTCCGAGGGCCACGGCCGCCAGCACGACCAGCGTGCTCTCGCCGATGGACAGGCTCGGGTGGCGGCTGATGGCATAGACCGGCGGGGCGACCACGAAGGGAAGGTGGAGGGCCACGAGCAGCCATGGCGCGTGCCGCGTCGTCCACCGCGGGAACGCGGCCGGGCTGCTGGCGGCCGCGCTCATGGTGCACTCACCTCAACCCACACACCGCCGGCCCGGTGGGTCACGGTGATGATGCAGCTCCCGGTGGTGTCGTCCCGGAGGACGCGGGCGACGTCGGCGCGCAGCACTGATCGCAAGGACTCGTCCGCGGTGTCGGGGACTCCCTCGACCGGAAGCACGACCTGGGTCTCGATGCCGGCCGCGGTGAGGAGGGTCGCCGCGGTATCGAGCTCGGCCGACAACGAAGCGTGCTGGTAGCCGTTGATCATCTGCCGAGCCTGGGCCAGGGTCCGGCGCGCCTCCCCCACGAGGCCGTGGAGCTCCGCCTCCAGCGGGGCACGAGAGCCGTCGACGAGGGCCATCGCCTGCTGTCCCCGAGTCGAGATGGAGCGCAGACCGGCCCCGAGGGTCCCCCGCAGCTCGGCGTCGACGCGCAGCCGTTCGCGCACTACCGCTTCGTCGGCCAACGCCTGTCGAGCCTCCTCCAACCGGCGGACCGCACCGACCAGCCAGATCGGCACGAACACCGCGGCCGAGCGCCACAGGACGGTGACGGCGTAGTACGAGGGAGCTGCCTGCACCTCGCTGTCGAGCAGCAGCGCCAGCGGGACCTGCACCGCGACCACCGCGGCCACGACCGGCAACGACCAGCGAGGACGCAGCACCAGCAGGGCGGACACGGCGATGACGTGGAACGTTGGCAGCCAGAGGTCGCCGAGAGGCAGCGCCGCCACGACCACGACCGTCAGAGCGCCCAGAGTCCACGCACCTCCCGGTGCTCGCGACCCCTCGGCCGCGTACCGCACATGGCGGAGGTGCAGGGGCAAGAGGCTGCTGGTGGCCAGCAGCGCCCAGGCCCCGTCGGCGTATCCGCCGCCCCGCCACAACCGCGTCGACTCAGCGATGAGACCGACCTGGACCAGCGGGAACACCGCGGCGTACGCCATCGCACCCGGTGTGGCCAGGCGCAGGAGACGCCCGAGCGGCTCGACATCCTTCAGCCTGATCACCATCCAGGACGACCAACGGAGACGGCCCGAGACTACGAGCCGTCCCCGTCCAGATTCGATCACCGGGAGCGCGAGCGCCACCGAACCGAGCCGTCAGCCGCGTCCAGGCGAATTGCCGTGGAGGATCAGGGCCCGACCCAAGCAGCCGAGCGCCACCGTGGAGAACAGGCCCCGCACGATGTTCCAGGCCACCCACGGCCCCTCGAAGTGGTCGCGGACCGCCGCCAGGTTGGCGATCCGATCGGGATCACCGGCCTGGTCCAGCTCGTTGTTGAGCGGGATGTTGATCCCGAAGGTGATGGCGAGGCCGATCCCGTAGAGGATGGCCCCGGCGAGGATCCACCGCGACGCGTCCCGCATGCCCAAGCGCCGGTGCAAGACCGCCGCGACGGCCGGGAGCACGAACGCACCGAAGAAGACCGGGAGGAACGCGGCGTTCTGGATCGCCTCGTTGATCCGCTGCATGGCCGACACGAAGGTGCGGTCGTCGGTCTTGGCCAGACCGAGCATCACCGACACGGCGTAGGAGTAGAAGAGGCCGGCGATCAGTCCGGTAGCGACCATGGCCGAGCCGAGGACCCAACCTGCGGTCCGCCGCTGGCGGCCAACGCCGGTGACACTGTGGGTGTTGTTGTCGTGAGTAGGGGTGAAAGGGCTGGTGGTGACGATCATTGACTTCCTCCTGTTTGACGAGCGCCGGGCTGCTGGTCAGCCGACGTGGATGCTCCAGATCAGGCAGGCCGATGCCGCGAGGGCGCCGGCGGTGCGCACGTGGTTCCATGCGGTCCAACTCGTGAGGTAGCGAGGCCAGTAGCTCGCGGCCTGGGTCGTGGCCGGGTCGAGCTCGGCCAGCAGGTCGTTGCGGGGCACGTTGGCGGCCCTGGTCGGCAGGATCGTGCCGACCAGGTACAGCACGCTGCCCACCAGCGAGTAGGGGGCAAAGGACTCGTCCCAGCTCGCCAGCGAGACGCCGGCGACGGCGATGCAGGCCAGCGCAGCCCCGAGCAGTGCAGCCATGAACCGGGCTCTGATCGCCTCGACGTTGATGGATTGCATGCTGACGATGCCCTGGGCGGCGGGGACGCGGCCGAGCCCCTTCATCACGAAGGTCGAGAAGGCGAAGAAGGCTCCACCGACGATCCCGCAGGCGACGGCCGTGAAGAAGATGAGTGCGAAAAGGCTGCTTGACATCCCAGGCTCCTGTCCTCGTGGGTTGACCAGGCGAGGACGACTCTGCGGCGGAACTGCTGGCGCCGGTAGATGCGGATGTCACAAGAAGCCGATGACATCGGCGTCTACCGCGCCGGGTCCGTCCGACCGATCCTTGAGACGTGAAGACCGTTTCGGACCAGTTCCTGCTCCAGATGGCGGAGATCTCCGCCGGCCTGATCGGTCTGTTCCTGATCGGCGTGTTCTTCTTCGTCGAGAACGGCGACCGCAGCCGGGATCATGCGACCGACGTCGTCGTCCTCTACATTCGAGCGAGCACCAGGATCGTGCTCGTTCTCTACGCCATCCCGGTCGGGCTGTCGCTGGCCCTGATCGTCCTGGAGCCGATCTGGTGCCGGTTGCTCTTCGTCGTTCTTAGCCTGGCGCTGGTCTCGGCCAACTTCGACACCGCCGCTCGGGTCCGAGCCGCGGCGCAGACCTCCGGCTCCAACATGCTGCTGGTCACCGAGGTGTTGGGCTCGGTGGCGGTGGTCGCGATCGTGACGCTTCCGTGGATCCTCGGAGGGCTCCATCCCCTCCGGGAAGAGCTGGCGTGGGCGATTCTGCTGTCGTTCGTCACCGGGCTCTTCAGCGTCTACGCCATGGTGATGTCGGCCTTCGACCTCACCTGGTAGGTAGGTTTCGATGGTGGGCTTTGGTTGGCGTGCAGCGTGGTTGGCGGTGCCGGCGCTGCTGATCGGGTCGCTGGTTGCGTGTTCCGGGGACGATGACGACACCTCGGCTGGGTCGTCGACGACCACGAGCACCACCGCATCGTCGACGTCCACATCGACGTCGGCTCCCGCGACCGGCTGCACCGGCCCGGCTCCCCAGATGAGCGAGCCCGCCAATCAAGAGGAGATCGTGGATGTCGACGGCGACGGACGTCGGGACACCGCCTGGCTGGCCAGCCCCGATGATCGCCGCGAGCTGGGCGTCCTGACCGCCGCGGGCGGCGGCGCCAAGGTGGACATCAGCTCGGCCAGCCCCACCGCGCTGTCGCTTCTGGTGGCCGACGCCGACCTCGAGCCGCCGGTCGAGCTGTTCGTGAGCGACGGCCGGACCGTGCAGCTCTGGGCCTTCGATCAGTGCTCCCTGCAGCCGGTCACCGACGCTGCTGGCGCTCCTTACCAGTTCGACCTGGGCTTCCGGGGGTACGGCACCGGCGTCGGCTGCGTTGACGCCGATGGGGACGGCAAGCGCGACCTGGTCGGGCTCAACGTCACGAGCAGCGATGACGCCACGGTCGACTGGAGCCGCACGATCATCGAACGGGACGGTCTGCGAGCGTCCAACGGCGCCACTGACACCGGTCGCTTCCAACAAGGCCAGGACGCGGGCGAGATCGAACTGCTCTACGGCGTGACCTGTGGGGATCTCACCATGAACCGGGACGGGATCCGACAGCCGGAGCCCTAGCCCGCGGGGTGGCGACCAGGGCGAAGACGATTCCGAAGATGAAGCCGGCCACGTGCGCGGCCCAGGCCACACCGGAGTTCGGGTTGGTGAAGAACTGCAGGACGAACCAGACCAGGAGCAGGACGCGGGCGCTCAGGACGAACGGCAGGAAGAACAGAGGCAGGAAGACCGAGATCACCTTGGCCCGCGGGAACAGCACGAGGTACGCCCCGAGGACTCCGGCGATCGCGCCGGACGCGCCGAGGAGGGGAGCGACCGAGTTGGGCGTCAGCGCGACCTGTCCGAGCGTGGCGGCCACACCAGCGGCGAAGTAGCAGCCGAGATAGCGCAAGCGGCCGAGCCGATCCTCGACGTTGTCGCCGAAGATCCACAGGAACCAGAGGTTCCCGATCAGGTGCACCCAGTTGGCGTGGAGGAACATCGAAGCCAGCACGGACAGGGCGATGCTCTTGTGCGGGAAGAACGGGGTCGCGGTCGCGGGACCGACCCGGGCGCCCGAGCAGCTCGCCACCAGTGACGGCGACAGTGGACTCCAGTGGGTGAGCTCGCAGGGCACGACCGCGTTCTCGTACAGGAACGACGCCTCGTCGCGATCTGTCTGGCTCGTAGGGACAGATCCGTGGAACGCACCCGGTTGCACGAACAGGAACACGACGATGTTGGCGGCGATGAGGAGCAGGGTGAACAGCGGCACGCGCCTCGTTGGATTGAGGTCCCGCAGCGGCAGCACCCCACCAGCGTGGCCCGGATCCGCCCACCACGTCCCGGCGGTTCTCGCTCAGCTCGCTCAGGGGTGGGCGAACTTCGGTGCGTTCTCGACTAGGAAGACGAGGTCGTCCAAATAGCAGTACCACCAGTCCTCTTCTGGTTCGTAGGACTGGATGATCGGGTGGTGCTGCGCACGGAAGTGGGCGGTGGCGTGCCGGTTCGGCGAGTTGTCGCAACAGCCGACGTGACCGCAGGACATGCACATCCGCAAGTGCACCCACTGGCCGCCGATGCGCAGGCAGTCCTCGCAGCCTTCGCTGCTCGGCGCGACATCGCGGACCACCTGGTCGAGATGACTGCAGGATTGGCTCATCGTGTGCTCCAGTCAGCAGGTCAGGCGTAGTTGCGTGGGGCCATCTGGTCGGCCGGGATGGTACCGAGCCGGCCGGCGTTGTAGTCCTCGATGGCCTGGAGGATCTCGGCACGGGTGTTCATCACGAACGGTCCATATTGGATCACCGGCTCGTCGATGGGCATCGAGCACGAGCACGTCGAGTGCGTCGTACCCACCGCTGATCGTCGTCCCGGCCCGGACGGTGATGCGGTCGCCGTCGCCCAGGACGGCCAGATCGTCGTCCGCGATCGGCCGGTGCTCGGGACCCACCGTGCCCTGACCGGTGAGCACGAACACCATCGCCGTGTAGGCCGGGTTCCACGGCAGCACCAGCTCAGCCCCTCGAGCGATCGTGGCATGGAGATAGGGACGTAACTGACCGTCTCGAAGCCGCGGTGCGGGTGCCAGGGCGCGCCCATCGCCTCCCAGGGGCCGTTCAGCTGCGGGCCGAGGTGATCGAGGAGGATGAACGGCGCCGTCACCGCGGGCATGGGTCGACGCTACCGGCAGATTGTTGACACATCAACCAACCGCCTAGCATGAGGACATGAGCAGGTCGAACCAGGAAGTGACCACACCCCGCTGGCTCGCCGAACGGGAGCACGCGGCGTGGCGGGGGTTCCTGGCGATGTACACCCAGCTGACGTCGAGGCTCGCCAAGGAGCTCAAGCGCGAGACAGGTCTCTCAGGTGCGGACTACGCCGTCCTGGTCGGCGTGTCGGAGGCGCCGGCCGGGCGGATCCGGGCCAACGAGCTCGGCGACGAACTGCAATGGGAGAAGAGCAGGCTGTCGAAGCAGATCAGCCGCATGCAGGAACGAGGCCTCGTGGCCCGCGACACCTGCCCCACCGACGCCCGTGGCTCGTTCGTAGTGCTGACGGACCTCG
>DASXTK010000499.1:0-21309 GCA_036505485.1 Acidimicrobiales bacterium | reverse complement strand
GAGGTGAAGGCCCTCGAGCCGCGGCAGATCGTCGTGCTCGACGGCGGTGTCGTGCGCTTCGCCGGACCGCTGAGCGAGCTGCCGGCTCCGGACGACATCGAGGCCTCCTACCTCAAGCTCGTTGACCGGGGGATGGAGAATGTCCTGGCGACGTAGCTCGGCCCTGGTGCGTCACGAACTCCGAATCCTGCGGCACGACCCGCTCCCGTTCATGCTGAGCGTCTGCCTGCCGCTGGTCATGATGTGGTTCCTCCGCCCGGCCATGGCCGCCATCTTCTCGGCCACCGATGGTCCGGACGACGGAGCAGCCCAAGCGGTCCCGGGCATGGCGGTGCTGTACGCCATGTTCCTGATCGCCAACGTGGCCTTCGGATTCCTGCGGGAAGTCGACTGGCGCACCTGGTCCCGGCTGCGGGCCACTCAGGCCACTGCCGCCGACCTGGTCGTCGGCAAGCTGGTGCCGGGTTTCGTCGTGGTCACCGGGCTGCTGCTGGGCCTGATCGTCGCCGGGGTGCGCCTCTTCTCGCTCGAGATGCGGGGGTCCTGGTGGGCGGTCGTCGCCCTGCTCGCCGTGTTCGGCGGCTGGCTCACCGCCTGTGGCGCCGTCATCGCCGCCATCTGCCGCACGCTGCCCCAGGCGACCGCCATCGCCAACCTGCTCACCCTGGTGCTCTGCGGGATCGGCGGGGTGCTGATGCCGACCGAGACCCTGCCCGGATGGGTGCAGTTCGTGGGCCCGGCGGCGCCGACGTCCCGGGTGATGGGCGGCCTGCGGGACGCCATCGGCGGCGCCGATCTGGCCGACATCGCCGGCGACCTGGGCGTGCTGGCCCTGTGGTGCGCCGTCACGACGGCGCTCGGTCTGTGGACGGTGGGCCGCAAGATGACCGCCGAGGCCGTCCTGTGAGCCCGTCACCGTTGGCCCTGCTCATCGACATGGACGGCGTGCTCGTCGACACCGAGACGCCGGCGCTGGAAGCCTTGGCCGAGACGTTCGCCGATCACGGCGCCACCATCGACGCCGCCGAGGTGATGGTTCGGTTCCGGGGCAAGAACCTCGATCGCTGCCCGGACGAAGTGAGCGACGTGTTGGGCGGATCGGTGCCGGCCGGGTTCATCGCCGAGGCTCGACGACTCGCCCGCTGCGGTCCGACACCCCAGGCCGAGCGCGGTGCGCTGGCCGTGCTGTCGGCTCGCATCCCGCGCCGCATCGTGACCAACTCGACCCTGTCGTGGGCGCTGAGCACGCTGGGAGGTGCTGGCTTGCAGCAGGCGATAGCGGAGAACGACATCGTGACCATCGACCGGGTGGACCGGCCCAAGCCGGCGCCCGATCTCTACCTGACCGCGGTGGCCGAGCTCGGCGTCGCGGCGTCGGACTGCCTGGCCATCGAGGACTCGATCACCGGCCTCCAGGCGGCGCGGGCCGCCGGTGTCCCCGCCGTGGGCTACTCGCCGGATCCCCGACATCAGCGTTCGCTGTCGGCTGCCGGCTTCCCCACCATCACCGGTCTGGGCGCGCTTTGGGGGATGACGGAATGAGCGACGCCACCTGGGCCAAGCGTCTCCTCCTCGTAGGACCGGGCCACCTGGGCGTCCGGGTCCTCGAAGTGTTGTTGCGAAATCCTGGTCCCCACCACTATCTGCTGGCCGGACGGGACAACGAGCGGACTCGCCGGCTCGCCAACCTGGCCCGGCAGTACGCGTCCGCGTTCGGCCAGCAGATCTCCATCGAGCCGGTCCAGATCGACGTGGCCGACATCGAGGGGACGGCCGGGCTCCTGGAGCGCCTGCGACCCGACATCATCTTCGCCGCGGTGACCCTGCAGTCGTGGTGGGTCATCGGCACCCTGCCCCCCGAGCTGGCCGACACCCTGGCCCCGGCCTGCGTCGGCCCGTGGCTGCCGATGCACCTCACCCTGATCTACGAGCTCATGCAGGCCGTGCGAGCCTCGGCCTGCACCGCCACCGTGGTGAACGCCTCCTATCCCGACGTCACCCACCCGGTGTTGGCCACCGCCGGCCTGTCTCCGGACGTGGGGATCGGGAACATCGCCATCCCGCTGGTGGGCGTGCGTCTGGCGCTGGCCGACGACCACCGGGTGGACCTCGACGACGTCCAGATCCGGGCGGTCTTCCACCACTACGTGAACTACATGGCCACTCGCACCGGGGATCCCCGGCCGGCTCCGTTCCATGTGAGCGCCTGGCTGGGGGAGCCCGACAACCAGGCCGCCGGGCAGGAGATCCCCATCGATCCGGCGACGGTCTTCGCCCCCCTGGCGACCAGCCTGAAGCGATCTAGCGGTCCGCACTTCCAACATGTCACCGGGGCGACCGCAGGGGTGGTCCTCAGCGCCCTGCTCGACGAGTCCGAGACCTACACGCACGCTCCGGGACCCGACGGACTGCCCGGGGGCTACCCGGTTCACATCGTCGACGGAGAGGTCCGGGTCGTGCTGCCGGACGGCATGGATCAGGAGACGGCCCTGCGCATCAACAACGAGGGCGCGCAGTTCGACGGGATAGAGCGCATCCACGAGGACGGGACGGTGGACTTCCGGGCGGAGAACTGCGAGCCGCTGCGGCTCAACCTCGGCTACGCCGGCGAGCCGCTGCCGCTCGAGGAATGCCGGCCCCGCAGCGTGGAGCTGATGGAACGGTTTGTGGAGTTCGCCATTACGGGTGGGCGGCGGGTGGCGACAACGAAGGCAAGCAATGAACACGGAGGGGTACTCAGATGACCAACTCAGCCCCGGTCTCGACCGCACATTGGATGGACGCTGAGACAGAGGGTGCCATGGAGGACGAGCACCTTTTCGTCTGGCGAGCCATGCTCGACACCGTCGACATCGAACTGCCCGGAACCCGGGTCCTCGATGTCGGCTGCAGCCGGGGCGGGTTGTTGCGGCTGTTGGTGGACGAGGCCGATGTGGACCAGGGCTACGGGTACGACCCCGCCGCCGGGTCCATCAGCCTGGCCGAGGAGAAGTGCGAGAACCGGCCGCTGTCCTTCGCCGTGGCCGACTCGCTCCCCGAGGGCTGGACCGACTTCGACGTGGCCTTCAGCCACGAGGTCATCTACCTCTTGCACGATCTGCAATCCCATGCCGCCGATATGCGTCGGGCGTTGCGCCCGGGCGGCATCTATTACGCGGTCATGGGGACCCACGACCGCAACCCATTGATGCCGGCATGGCACAGGAGCCTTTCGAGGAAGCTGGACATGCCACCCATCTATTCGCTCGACGACGTGGTCAGCGCGTTCACTGATGCCGGGTTTGAGTCCCATCTCAGTCGACTCAGGTTCCGGTTCATTCCGACAGTAGGACACAGTGGCGACGGCGAGCTGTATACGTGGATCGAGTACTACCGCCGCTACAAGCTCATGTTCAGGTTCCTCAAGCAATAGTCAGTTTCCTCAAGCAACAGGGGGTGCAGCTGTGGGCGGGTTAGGGCGGTTGGCGAACCGCGCCGTTGAACCGGTAGCGGTTACCGAAGGACTGGCAGACAGGGTTGGTGCCTGCCGAGACGTGTTGTGGGGCAGACGTGATGGGGGATCCTCGGGTCGATCCATGTTCGATGACGAGGTCATCTCCTTTGCCCACGGCAACGGACTACGGGCACCCGACTCGGCGGTGATCGCCGCCGGCATCCGAGCGCTGCTCGATCAGCGGGGGTTCCCGTTGGAGCGCTACAACTTCCTCGAGCACTATGAGCCGCTCGAGGACGCCATCCATACGACGATGTGGCGTGAGGGTTTCCCCCTCGATCATCTCGATTCCATCTGCATCGATGCTGGAACCACGAAACTGTTCGTCTCGTTTCTCAGCAATGTCACCCAGCCCGGCGACGTGATCCTGACGGCACCGGCCTTCTATCACGGTCTCGTCGGCTGGTGTCGGTTGCTCAAGCTCGGTCTGCAAATCGCGCCGACGCCAGATCAGACCTACAAGTTGACCTACGACAGTCTCGAATCAGCGTGGCAGCAATGTCAGGCCCGGGGAGCAGGATCGCCGAAGGTGGTGGTCGTGTTCAATCCCACCCCGACGGGTGCCATCTACCACACGTTCGAGATGCAGCAGATCGCAGAATTCTGCATTCAGCATGACGTCATGGCCATAGAGGACAACGTCTTCGCCCGCACGCGCTACGACCCGTATTCGACGATCGCCCACCTGGCCAATGACGAGCGGATGCGCGACCGCGTGGTGTCGGTTGACGGGTGCTCGAAGGCCGATGGTCTGGCCAACCTCCGGATCGGGTGGGCCGTCGGTCCTCCCCATCTGATTCAGGCTATGGAGTCCATCAAAGCGTCGACCACGGTCGCCCTTCCCCACGTGACGCTGGTGATGGCCGAGGCCGCTTTGACCATGGAGTGGTCGGCCCGCCAGCGCGATGCCGCCACCTGCCGAGCGCGAGCTGCCGAGGTCACCCGGAGCATCGACGAGATCAACGACTGCCTCGATCTCTCGGACGGGCGCGGCCTTCAGGTTGTGCACCAACCGCAGGCGGGGCATTCCCTCATGGTGGACGCCAGCACTCTCGGTGTTGCCGGTGAGCGTCTGGCCCCGCTCCAGAACAGCCTGCAGCTGACCGAGGACTGGCTCGATCGGGCCGCGGTCGCGGTCTCGCCGCTGTACTCGTGCGGGTTCGACGGCCATGAGTTCAGGCTCAACTTCGCCTCGGTCAACCACACTCCGCGGTGGGGCGGCGGGCGGTGGGAGCATCCGTCGGCGGGTGATCCCCGACCCCGATTGGTCAGGGCCGTGGCACGCGATGACCAGGATTCCATAAGAGAGCTGTTCCGCCTGGCCGAAAAGGACTTCGCGGCCAACCCCGTCGACGACACCGCCCCTGGTCTGATCCACGAGGGGCTGGTGGAACGGATAGCCAGCGCGTTGCAACCGAGGTCGGTCGTGCGCAGTTTTCACACGGTTCCACTGCATACAAATACCGTTGCCGCGCGCCAAATCTGCGAGGTCCCATCTAGGCTTCCTTCAGCTGTAGCCTGATGACCACCCTTCGTGCGGACGGTCGCGACGACGAGGGTCTTTCCGGGGGGAGGATGGGAGCGAATGCTCTCGACTTACGACTTGCATGTCTTCGCGACAATCGCCGAGGAAGGCAGCTTCAGTCGTTCAGCCACCCGGCTCCATCTCGCTCAGCCGTCGATCTCTGACAAAGTGGCCCGCCTCGAGCGGCAGTTGGGCACCGCCCTGTTCGTGAGGAACAACCGGGGAGTCCAGCTGACGGGGGCGGGCCGCCGTCTTCTCCCCTATGCGCAGCGCTGCGTCAGCCTGACCGAGGATGCGGTCCGGGCGGTGAAGGCCAACGACGCCGAGATGACCTACCGGGTGCTGATGCACTCCAGCTTCGCCCCGACGATCATGCCGTTCCTCATCGACGTGCTGGCCGAGTTCCCGTTGGAGCTCTCCAACAACGATGCCCACAGCGAGCACGTCGTCGAGGCGGTGGCCGACGGGGCGGCGGACATCGGGTTCACCATCGCCGTGCCCCATCCCCACAACGTGCGCCTGGAGCCGTTCTACGCCGACCCGGTGGTCTGCGTCGCGGACTGTGACCATCCGCTCGCCGAGGCCCGGGAGCTGGAGGTCGCCGACCTGGTCGGGCACACGCTCGCGGTGAACGTGTGGGGCGACGGTGCCGATCGTTTCGTCGAGATGCTGCGCTCCGCCCCCATCGCCGCGACCGCGCTGCGTCCGGTCTCACCGGCCGAGACCGCGGCCGCCCTGGCCCGTCACCGCGGCCACATCGCCGTGTGCACCCGGTCGACCGTGTCGCTCGATCTGGCCGACGGCCGGCTGGTCGAGCTGCCGGTGGTGGACCTGCCCCGTTGGCTCGTCCGTGTCTTCCTCGTCGTACGGGATGAGCCGGCTCGCGACGCTCCGACCGAAGCGGTTCGGGCGGCGGTGGCCGAGGTCTATACAAGCGAAGACTCGCAGTTGTACGGGCGCTAGCAGCCAGTCATGGATCGCCGCAACCAATGGCTGGTGATCGCTGTCTGCCCCCTTCCTGGAATCGGATCCATTGGGCATAAAGAAGGCAGAGCATTTCGGTTTTACGCCGCTCTGGCTGGAGGTCCCGATGGGAGCGGAGATACGCCTAGCAGGATTGATTGCCGTGAGAGGGGACGATAGGCCCCCCTGCTATCTCGAAAGCGGCCAAGCGCAGGTGGCCTTCGCCCGCCTCCTGCTCGAACGGGAGCGGGGCACGACCCGTGATGGGCTCGCCGATGTGGTGTGGCCTGACCAGCTCCCCCGCACGTGGGGTTCCGCCCTACGGAGCCTGGTGAGCCGGCTGCGAGCCTTCCTGGTGGAGGCGCTGCCGTTCCCGCCGGCCGACCAACCCCTCGTGGCCCAGGGAGGCCGCTACCTCCTGCGCCTGCCCGACGACGTCGTCGTCGACATCGAGCAGGCGGAGCTGTCCATCATCGAGGCCCAGGAGGCGCTCGGGGCGGGCAACTTCGAGGCCGCGCTGCGACTCGGCTCCGAAGGCGCCGAGTGCCTGCGGGCCCCGTTCCTACCCGGACACGACGGGCCGTGGGTGGCCATCCGGCGGGACCACCTGGCCGAGCTGTTGCTGACCGCCCTCGAGACTGCGAGCCGGGCTGCGGCCGCGCTGCGGGACACCACCCGCGCCCTCGTGCTCGCCGAGGAAGCAACCACTCTGGCGCCGTTGCGGGAGAGCTCGCACCGGTGTCGGATGGCCGCGCACGCCGCGGCCGGCAATCGAGGAGAAGCCCTCCGGGCGTACCAGGAGCTGCGACGGCTGCTGGCCGAGGAGCTCGGCGTCGACCCGGCGCCCGACACCGAGGCTGCGTATCTCGAGCTGCTGGGCGCGGCCCCGCCGGCCCTGGCTTCGGCCAGCTCCGGGCGTCGGGCCGGATCCCGCCCCGAGGTGGTCGTGCCCTTCGTCGACCGCGGGGTCGAGATGGCCACGGTGGAGGACGCCTGGGCCAGCGCGGTGCAGGCCCGGCGGCAGCTTCTCTACATCACCGGCGAGGCGGGTGTGGGCAAGACCCGGCTCGTCAAGGAGGTGGGTCATCGCATCGCGGTGGACGGCGGTCTGGTGCTCTTCGGTCGCTGCGACCGGGACTCGATGATCGCCTACCAGCCCTTCGTCGAGGCCCTGGACGGCTATGTCGCCTCGAGCCCGCCCGAGGAGCTCGCGGCGCTCAGCTCGTTGGCCCGCAGCGAGCTGGGTGCGCTGTTCCCGAAGGTGGACGGGCCGCTCAGCTCCAACGGGCAGCCCTCGATGGACGGGTCGGAGACCCCGGCCAACGTGTTCGGGGCCGTGACCGAGCTGGTGGCGCACACGTCCCGGCAGCGACCGATGCTGCTGCTGTTCGACGACCTGCACTGGGCCAACCGCGACACGCTGTGCTTCCTGCGGCATCTGCTGCGGCACACGCCCGACTCCCGGCTGCTGGTCATCGGCACGGCGCGCGACGACGTGGCCGCGGGTCAGCCCCTGGTCGAGGTGACCTACGGGCTGGAGCGCGATGGGCTGCTGTCCCGTCTGCCCCTGGGCGGCCTCGACCACGAGGCCATCCGGGCCCTGGTCGACAAGCTGCAGCCCGGTCTGCACGACGACGCCGCGGCCGATTCGCTGGCCCAGCGACTCCTGTCGGCCACCGCTGGCAACCCGCTCATGGTGCTGGAGCTGCTGGGGCGGCACGATCTGCTGGACCTCGAAGCGGCCACTGTGCCGCGGGGGATACACGATCTGGTGTCGGCCAAGCTGGGGGCTACGCCGAACCCCGAGGTGGAGCGGCTCCTGCATGCCGCGGCCGTGGCTGGTTCCAGCTTCGAGCTGGACGTTGCGGCCCGGGCGGCCCAGTTGGACCTGCCCACTGCGCTCGACGCGCTCGACGCCGCCCTGTTGGTGGGTCTGGTGGTGGAGGCGGACACCAAGGCGGCGTTCGCGTCCGGCGTGGCCGAGTACCGGTTCCGCCACGAGGTCGCCCGCTGGTCGCTGTCCGGTCAGCTCAGCGCCGCTCGACGGAACCACCTGCGGGGACGGGTGGCCGAGGCCAACACAGGGGTCGTTCTGTGACCCAGGATCGTTCTGTGACCTGTATGCCGCGCCAGGACGCGGCATACAGGTCACAGAACGGAATGGTGAGCTAGCGGCGGGCCTGAACGGAATGGTGAGCTAGCGGCGGGCCTGAACGGATAGCTCGGCCATCCAGTCTTGGACTCGGCCGGAGCGGAGCAGGGCGGTGCCGACCAGGAGACCGGCGAAGCCGGCGTCGAGGAGTTGGCCGGCGACTGCCGGGTTCTCGATGCCGCTGGCGCTGACCGGGCACCGGGTGCCGGTGCCCAGCACCGTCGCCAGCATGGTCAGGCTGCGGTCGATGTCACCGGCGTCGCGTTCCTGCACCTTGATGTCCTTGTTGTTCACCGCGATGACGCACTGGTCGGCGACCGGAACGGACGTCACCTCCGCCTCGTTGGTCACCTCGACGAACGGGGTGAGACCGAGCACCAGGCTCTGGTCGACCAGCTTGGCCAGCGAGGAGGCCGGCAGCAGCGCGGCGGTGAGCAGGACGGCCGAGGCCCCGAGCTCTCGGGCCTTCAGCAGCTGGCTCTGCCGGGTGATGAAGTCCTTCTGGAGCAGGGGCAGGTCGGTCAGCTGAGCGACCTCGCGCAGCGTGTCCTCGGTGCCGCCGAACCAGCGGCCGGTCACAACCGAGAGGCACGGCGCCCCGGCCGCCTCGTACTCGGCGACCAGCTCGGCCACCGATCGGGTGCCGAGGAGGTCGTTGCCGTGGGCGTCCTTGCGCTTGACCTCCATGATCACCGGCCGCTCGGCGGCCAGCAGCGACTCGATGAACGTCACGCGGTCGCCTCCCCCTCCTCGTCGGCCGGGTTCCACCAATGCCGGGTGATGGCCGTGACCTGGTCGGTGTGGAACCGGCCATGGACATCCCGGGCCGCGCTGTCGACGTCGACCCCGAAGAACCGGGGATGGTCGACCACGGCCTCGTAGTCGCGGCGGTTGTCCGCCGAGATCCCACCGGCGAGCAGGAACGGGCGCGACAGGAGATCGGCGAGCTCGGCCACCACATCTTCCCGGAGCTGCTCCCCGGTGCTGCCGACCCGGCCGTCGTCGGTGGTGGTGTCCAGCAGGAAGTAATCGGTGCCGGCCCGCTCGTACGCGCCGATGAAGCGCCGCTCGACGCAGTGCCCGCCCTTGACGTGCAGGACCTTCACGACGGTGAGGTCCAGGGCCGAGGCCTTCAGCTCCCGGACCATGGCCGGCTGCTGGTAGCCGTGGAGCTGCACCCAGCGCACGCCTGTGCGGGATGCCACCTCCAGGACCGCCTTGGCATCGTGGAGGAAGGTCACGAGCACCGGCTGCAGCCGGTCGGTGAGGTGGGCTGCTGCCGCGAGCGAGGACACCTCCTGCACCGACAGGTCGGCGTGGCCGCCGGGAACCCCGTGCCACATGCCGACCAGATGCGCGCCGGATTCGGCCAACAGTTCGACGTCGCGGTGCGTCGTCGCACCGCAGATCTTCACGATTGCCATGGTCTCCCTGCTAGCTGCCGAGCCCCAGCATCGAGGCGATGCGGTTGTATTGGATCTCCGATGTGCCGGAGTAGATGGTGCCGGCGACGGCGTTGCGGAGGTCCTTCTCCAGGCCGTACTCAGCCATGTAGCCGTTGCCGCCGAAGATCTGGACCGCGGCGAGCGCCGACGAGACATTGCTCTCGCTGGTCAGCAACTTGCTGATGGCGATGTCGACGGTGACGTTCTCGCCCTCAGCCAGCCTGGTCGCCGTGTCGTAGAGCCACTTCCGGGCCGTATCCAGCCGGATCTTCATGTCCACGATCTTGTTGGCGATCTGCTGGAACGAGCCGATCGGCTTGCCGAACTGGATCCGCATCTTGGCGTACTCGATGCACCGTTCGAGCCGGTGCTGCATCTCGCCGACGTTGACGATGAAGGAGCACAGGATCTCCCACTTCATCACGTAGTCGAGGAGGAGGAATCCACCGCCCACCTGTCCGACGATGTTGGTGGCGGGAATCACGCAGTCGTCGAAGAACAGCTCACACAACGGCGACGTCTTCAGCCCCATCTTGGTGATGGGCTTGCTGACCTCGAATCCCGTCGTGTCCCGTTCCACCAGGAATGCGGTGATGCCGATCGGCCCACCATCGGGGTGGGTCCGGGCGTAGACCACGAACAGGTCGGCCACCGGGCCGTTCGACACGAAGGTCTTGCTGCCGTTGAGGACGAAGTAGTCCCCTTCGCGGATGGCCCGGGTGCGCATCTTGAGCGCGTCGGAACCACCCTCGGGTTCGGTGATCGCGTGGGCCCCGATGGACTCCCCGGAGCAGATCCGTGGCAGGTAACGGCCCTTGAGATCGGCCGAGCCGAACCGGTGCAGGGGCACTCCGGTGCTGACCATGCTGGTGGTGATCGAGAAGTTCAGGCCGCCGTTGCGGCAGCCATAGCCGAGCCCCTCGAGCACGTACATGGTGGTGAGCAGGTCTTGACCCAACCCACCCCATTGCTCGTCGAAGGGCAGGCCGAGGATTCCGGTCTCCTGGATCAGCCTCCACTTGTCCCACGGGAAGACCGCGTCGGCGTCCTGCTGGATGTGGTCCTCGCTCAGCGCCTTGTGCCAGCGTTCCAGGCCCTCGCGCAAGGCGGTCTGGTCAGAGCTCCACGTGATCACCGTCTGGTTCCTTTCTCAATAGTGGGAAGACCCGTCCTCGTCGAGGTTGTGGCGTTCGTCCCCGCGCAGCGCGGGGGTGAACATGCACACCAGCCGTAGGTCCTCATGCGGGCTCGCAATCAGGTAGTGGGCGTCGTGCTGGTCGAGGGCATAGAGCGTTCCGACCTCGATGGGATAGGAGGTCCCGTCCAGGTCGACCACCTCACCGGAGCCTTCGATGCAGTAACAGGCCTCGAGGTGATGGCGGTACTCGAGCAGCGACTTGGTGCCGGCTCGCACGATGGTGTCGGTCACCGTGTAGCCCATGCCGTCGGTTTCGAGGAGGAACCTACGGCTCAGGCCGTTTCCCCATTCGACGGTGGTGACCGCCTCCAGTTGACGAACAATCATTGGCTTCTGGCCTCCTTGTCAGTGATGTGGAAAGGGGTGGGTCCCTCTACAGCGGCAAGTTCTCGTGCTTCCGGGGGGCCAGCTGGCGCTCGAAGGGCGCCAGCATGGCCAGGGTCTCGATCAATGCGGCCCGAGTCTCTTGGGGCTCGATGACCCGGTCGATGACGCCTTGCATGGCCGCGTCATACAGGCTGGGCCGGAGCCTCTCGGCCGGGTCGGCGACCACGGATCCGGTGCTCAGGTCGGCGGTGGGCCAGGCCAGACGGACGTCGGACAGGTCCCGCGTCACGCCCATGGGGACGATGGCCCGATGGTGGGCCCGGCCGATGACGACCTGGACCTTGGGGCTGGTGGCCTCGGCCCAGGCGCACACGAGCTTGGCCGCGGCTCGGACCGCCGGGCCCTGGTCCTTCTCTGCGGTGGCGGTGAACCCGGGGCAATCCACGAGCGTGACGACCGGCAGGTTGTAGGCGTCGCACGTCCGGACGAACCGGGCGGCCTTCTCGCAGCTGTCGATGTCGAGGTAGCCGCTGCGCACCTGGGGTTGGTTGGCGACCAGACCGACCGGGTGGCCGTCGAGCCGGGCGAACCCGCACACGATGCTGGGGGCGAAGCCGGCGGAGTACTCGAAGAGGTCGGCGGCGTCGACGAGGGCGGTGAGGATGGCCCGGACGTCGTAGGAGCCGCCATCGCCGGCGGGCAGCACGTCGAGGGGGTCCCAGCCGTTGGTGGACCGAGCCGGCAGGGGTGGGCTCGACGGCGGGCGCTGCCGGTAGTTCTGGGGCAGGAAGCTCAGCAGCCGGCGAGCGGCGTCGAGACAGGTGCGCTCGTCGGGCACGACGAAGTGGACGACACCGGAGCGCTGGCCGTGGACCACGGCCCCGCCCAGGTCCTCGAGGCTCACGTCCTCCCCGGTGACCTCCTTGATGACCTTGGGCCCGGTGATGGCCAGGATGGCGGTTCCGGCGACCATGAACACGAAGTCGGTCAGGGCCGGGCTGTAGACCGCACCGCCGGTGGCGATGCCCATGATCAGGCTGATCTGGGGCACGACGCCCGACGCCCGGGTGTTCCGGAAGAAGATGCCGCCGAAGGCGTTCAGCGAGCTCACGCCTTCCTGGATCCGGGCGCCGCCGCCGTCGAGGATGCCGACCACCGGCGCGCTGCCCTCGATGGCGAGGTCGATGATCCGCTGGACCTTGGCCCCGCCTATCTCGCCCAGGCTGCCGCCGACGACGGTGGCGTCCTGGGAGAACACGAAGATCCGGCGGCCGTCGATGGTGCCCCAGCCGGCGACGATCCCGTCCCCGAAGGCCTGCTTGCCCCGGAGCTGGGGGACGTAGGCGGTGTAGTTCATCATCAGCAGCTCCTGGAACGAACCAGGGTCCAGCAGCTGCTCGATGCGTTCCCGGGCCAGGAGCTTGCCCCGGGACAGTTGGCGCTCGACCGCGGCCGCGTCCTGGGGGGAGAGGACCTCGGCGCGCAGGACGCGCCACTCCTCCAGCTGCTCGTGCCGGGTCGAGGGGAGCGGCGCGGTGCGCTCGTCCAGCTCGACGCCGGCGACCAGGTCCGGGACCGCGCTCACGCCGCGTCGCTCCCAGCCGCACCAGCGCTGGCGCCCGCGCCAACGAGCTGGTCGAGGGGTCGGAGGGTGCGGGCGAAGTGGTAGAGCTCCTCCACTGCGTCGGTCTGTTGGCTCACGGCTCGCTCGATCTGGGCCACCGCCGCGGTGCCGACGATGGCGGCGTCCGCTCCGAGGTCGTGCATGACCGCGACATCGGCGGCCGACCGGACCCCGAACCCGACCGCCACCGGAGCGGTGGTCGCCTCCTGCACCGTGGCGATGGCGGCCGAGAGGGCCACGTAGTCGGCGGCGCTGCTGGATCCGCTCCTGCCGTACTGCGCCACCAGATAGAGGTAGGCCGTCGCTTCGGCTGCGGACTCGGCCACGACTTGGGGGTGCGAGTTGTGGTAGCAGGTGGTGACGATCGGCAGCACGGCGTCCCGAGCGGCCTGGTAGTAGCCGGCGCGGAGCCGGGGCGGCAGGCCGTGGAGGAGCAGTCCGTCGGCGCCGGAATCGGCCACCCTTCGGGTGAACTGATCCAGGGGCTGGCCCTTGGCGGTGTAGCTCCAGTCGGCCAGCAGCGCGATCCGCAGGTGTCGGAGCGTCGTCCGCACCGAGCCGACGACGTCGAGCACGTCGTCCAGCCCGACCCCGTTGGCCAGCGCCCGGTCGGCCGAGCGCCGGATGACCGGGCCGTCGGTGGGAGAGTTGGGGAACGGCACGGCCAGCTCCACGCAGTCGACCCGGCATTCGTCGAGCATCCACAGGAGATCGGGCAGCACATCCAGCGATGGATCCCCGGCGTTGAGGAAGAGGGCCAGACCGGGCTGGTCCGCGGGTTTCTGGGCGAAGAACTCGGTCATGGCGTGCCCGCCTTGCTGAGGGACGCTTCCCGCTTGGCCGGGGAGCGCATGCGGTTGATCAGATCGAGGGCGGCGCCGCTCTCGATCACTTCGCTGGCGGCCGTCACCGCCGCGGTCCAGTCATCGGTGAGTCCGCTGGCCACGACCATGGCTGCGGCGTTCAAGGAGATGGTGCGGCTGGCCACCGGCCCACCGCGGCCCGACACCGCGTCCAGGAAGTGCGCGACCACCAAGGTGGCGTTGTCGGCGGGACGCAGATCGCCGATGGTTCCGGCGTCGGCGCCCAGCTGTCGGGCCGAGAGCCGGATCTCGCCCCCGCCGCCGCTGTTGGTGTAGATGACGTTGTCGGCGAAGCTCACCAGCTCGTCGGCGCCGATGGCGTTGACGCACAGCCACACGGTCCGGTCGCGGATGTTGGAGGCCAGGCCCCGCAGGTGGGGCAGCAGCGAATCGCCGGACACCCCGGTGACCTGGGCCGAGACCGGCAACGCGGCCAGGAACGGTCCGACCGAGTTGAAGAAGCGGCCGAAGGGCCGGAGTCCCAGGGGCAGGATGTTCCGGCCCAGGAGGGTCAGCTCCTTGGGGTAGACGAAGTAGCCGGCGAAGGCGAGCCGGAACTGCTCCAGCAGCTCGCCGGTGTGCTCGTAGGACTTGGACAGCGGGATGCCGAGCCGTTCGAGCAGATCGATGGATCCGCAGCTGCTCGTGTAGGCCCGGGAACCGCTCTTGACCACGGTGGCTCCCAGCGTCGCGGCGACGAACGCCGCCGCGGTGGAGATGTTGAAGGTCGAGGGTCCGCCCCCCGTGCCCACGATGTTGACCGCGCCGGGGTACTGCACGGTCACCGGAGGCCGTCGCTCGTCGAGCGAGCTCAAGAGGCAGCTCAGCGTGTCGTGATCCGGAAGCTGGGTCGACAATGACGCGAGGAGGGCGACCGCCTCCCCGCGCTCGAGCTGACCGCCTTCGAGCTGCTCCCAGAAGGAGCGCCAGCCCGGCGCGTCGACGCGTTCCCGGTTGAGCAGCGCAACCAGGGCGTCGTGCATGGCTAGTGGACCCCCGCGCAGGTGACGTGCGTGGATCGGCGAGTAGAGCGGACACGAGTCGGCATCGCCGACGCCATTTGGGGTGGCGGCGGGGTGGTTGGACGGGGCGTCGCTCGGTGTGCCGGGTCGACGCAGGAACCCCCCAGCGGTCCGCCCAACGAGACAGCGTCGGCGAAGCCGACACCGCACAGGGCGGCAGGGTGGGGTCGGGCGGGAGGTGTCGGCACGGTGCAGCGAGCGGCGTCATCTGGCCGTCGAGGCACGTGCGCTTCACCTGTGCGGGGGTCCACTTAGCCCGCCTCGACGCGTTGCTTCGGAGCGTTGTCGATGAACGACTCGATGGCCTCGACCGAACGGAAGTTGTCCGGGTCGAGCGCGGTGTCTTCCACCGACAGCTGGAAGCGGTCCTCCAGCCAGGCGATCAGCTTGAGCAGCCCGAGGCTGTCGATGATCCCGGCCTGCAGCAGGTCGAGGTCGGTGCTGATCTCGTCCGCGCTCACATCGGGCGCGAACTCCGCGATCACGAACTCCTTGATGGTTTGGACGTTGGACATCTCACTCTCCTTGGTTGTTCGCTACGGCGAACGAGCGCTCGACCAATTTCCGGTCGACCTTGCCGGTGGACGTCTTGGGCAGCGGCTCGTCGACGATGCGGATGGTCGAGGGGATGGCCGCCGCGACCAGCCGCTGGGCCGTGTGCTGGCGCAGGACGAGGCTGTTCAGGCGACCGTCGCCGGACCGGCGCACCGCGGCGTGCAGCTTCCGGCCCGCCACCGGGTCGGCCAGGGCCACGACGGCGGCCTCCGCCACCTGGTCGTGGTCGAGCAGCACTCGCTCGATCTCGGCGGTGTTCACCGCCACACCCCGCACCTTCACCTGGAAGTCGTTGCGGCCTTGGAGCACGATGCGGCCGTCGCTCGTGCGGCGGACCAGGTCCCCAGTGCGGAGGTAGGGGAGTTGGTCCTGGCCGAGGGGGTGGGGCACGAACTTGTCGGCGTTCAGGGTCTGGTCGAGGTAGCCCTCGGTCTGGAACGGCGTCGAGACGTACAGCTCGCCGGTTCCGGACCCGGTCAGGACATTGCCGTTCGGCTCGACGATCAGGGTGCGCACGCCGGGCAGCGGTCGACCCAGCGGTAGGGGTTCGGCCCCGGCGTCGAGGAGGTCGATGGCGTCGACCTCATGGATGAAGCTGTCGTTGGTCTCGGTGCAGCCGTAGATGTTGTAGAGCCGGGCCCGGCCGAACAGTTCGGGGAGCTCGACCAGCGTGCGGGCCGGGATGGCGTCACCGGTGAAGATGACGTGCTCGACCCGGTCGAGCGCGGGTTTCGGGTCCGAGACCGCGTCGACCAGCAGCCGGTAGAACATCGGCACCGATTGCACGACGTTGACGCGGTGGCGGACGATCAGGTCGAGCAGGTGGGCGCCATTGGTGGCGTGGTCCGAATCGACCAGGACGACCTTGCCCCCGTACCGGAGCGTGGTCCAGATGTCCAGGAGGCACAGGTCGAAGTTGAGCGGGGCGTAGTTGAGCACCGTCCGGCCCGGCCCGATGCAGAACTTTCCGCAGGCCCAAGCGGTGAAGCGCTCCACGGCGACGTGGCTCAGCGGGACGACCTTGGGCAGGCCGGTGGAACCGGACGTGGTCAACATGAACGAGACGTCGGTCGGCTGGATGGCTCGGGGTGCTCGGGGTGCCTGGGGTCGGGCGCTGATGGGCAGCTCGTCGTCGGGGGAGAGCAGGACCCGGCAGCCGGCCCGCTCCACGACGCTGTTCAGCGTGGCTTCGGCCAACGTGGGCGACGGCAGCAGGAAGCGGCGGCCGGACTGCAGGCAGGCCAGGACTAGCGCGATCGCCAGGGGTGACTTCTTGGCCAGGATCGCGACGGGTTCGTCGTCCGCCAGGTCGAGCTGCTCGATCCGCTGGCGCGCCGCGGCGGCCAGCTGGTTGAGCTCGGCGTAGGTGGTCGTCTCGTGATGCCAGACCAACGCGGGCGCGTCGGGCTGGTGCGCGACCTGGGTGAGGAACCCACTGGGAATGCCCGCGGCTCGACCCATCGTCCCCTCATCTCCCTTCACCGGCGGACCGGTCTGCGAGGCGGACCCATCCGTGCTTGACGGCCACGCCCTGGGGCGTCTTGCAGTTGAAGCGCACCGTGTCGTCGCTGGGGTCCGGCTGGAGATGGACGGCGACGGGCTGCTCGGGGATGACCGGCGCGGAGAACCGACCGCCCACGCCGCGTACGCGGCTGGCGTCGCCGGCTCCGTACCGGTCGATCACTTCCTCGCACACCACGGCGATCACGCTCATGCCGTGGGCGATGACACCGGAGAACCCGGCGGCCCGGGCCTCGTCGTCGTCGAGGTGGATGGGGTTGTAGTCGCCGGAGACCTCGGCGTAGCGCCGGGGCAGCTCGGCCGGGATGCGCTTGGTGACCACCGCGTCCCAGGTCGAGGTGGCGTGGGCCGGGGCCGGCGGGATGTTGCCGAAGGGTGCGGGGGAGGTGGCGCCGAGCAGCAGCAGCCCGGTGAGCAGCTCGGCGAACGGGGTTCCGTCCTCGCCCAGCAGCACCGACTGCAGCGCCAGCCGGACGCCGCGGGGGTCGCGGCGGGCGCCGAGGATCTCGAGGTCCAGCGTGACCTGCTCGTCGGCCCGCAGCGGGCGCTGCTGGTGGATCTCCTGGCTGAGGTGCACCACCTTGGGGCCGTCGTCGTCGGCGTCCGCATCGGCGGAGGTCACGAGGGTGACGGCCTGGTCGAAGGCCTTCCAGGCGAGCACGAAGGGATGGACCGGTGATGCCGTCCCCTGATCGACGCTGACGGTGCCGGAGGCCGCCCGGACCACGTCCCGATAGGCGCGGATCTCGTCCGCGCTCACGGCCCGGTGGAGACGGGTGGTTCCCGCTCGGGTATCGGTCGTGAGGACCTGGGTGCTCATAGCGGTTCCACCACCAGACAGGCGTTGTGTCCTCCGAAGCCGAAGGAGTTGGACAGGGCCGGCCCGGGGCGGACCGACCGGGGCGCGCCGTGGACGACGTCGATCTTCATGTCGGGGTCGGTGCGCTCGTGGTTGGCGGTGGGCGGCACCACGCCGTGGCGCAGGGCCAGGACGGTGGCGATCAGCTCGACCGCTCCGGCTGCCCCGATGAGATGGCCGATGGCGCCCTTGGTCGAGGTCACCGGCGGGCCGCTCGGTCCGAACACCTTCTCGAGGGCGCTGGCCTCGGCCCGGTCGTTGTAGGGCGTCGAGGTGCCGTGGGCGTTGACGTGGGCGATGTCGGAAGGATCGAGGCCGGCGTCGGCGAGTGCGGCGGACATGCACTCGACGGCACCGGCCCCGTCCTCGGGGGGCATGGCGAGGTGGAAGGCGTCGGCGGTGGCGGCGTAGCCGGTGACAGCGGCGTAGGGCGTCGCGCCCCGGGCCTCGGCGTCGGCTCGACGTTCGAGCACGACGTATCCGGCGCCCTCGCCGAGCACGAAGCCGTCCCGGTCGGCGTCGAAGGGCCGGGAGGCGCGCTTGGGATCGTCGTTGCGGCTGGAGACCGCGTTGAGGTTGGTGAACCCGGCCAGGGCGACCGGGGTGACCGCGGCCTCGCACCCGCCGGCGAGCACCATGTCGGCGCGGTGGTCGCGGAGCATCAGGACCGCCTGGCCGATGGCGTCGGTTCCGCTGGCGCAGGCGGTGGAGATGGCCATCGCTGGGCCTCGCCAGCCCAAACGGATGGCGATGAGCGCCGGCGCCGTGTTCGGCATGGTCTGCAGCGGCATCAGCGGATGGACCTTGCCCGGGCCCTTCTCGACATAGTTGCGGGCTTCGGTGTCGCTGGTCATCCGGCCGCCGACGATGTTGCCGGACAGGATCGCGGCCCGGATCGGGTCGGGGGTCGGTGACCCGGCGTCCTCGTACGCGGCCATCGCTGCGGTCACTGCGTACTGGGCGAAGGGGTCCAGCCGGCGGGCTTCCTTGTCCGTGAGGTAGTTGCAGTCCTCGAGCCCGCGCACCGTGCAGGCGAACTGGACCCGGTGGCGGTCGACGTCGAACCGCGTGATCGGGGCGGCCATCGATTCGCCGGCGCAGAGCCCGTCCCAGAGCTCGTCCAGCGAGCAGCCGGTCGGAGTCACTACTCCCATTCCGGTGATGACGACAGGGTCGCTCGCGTGTGAATGCATCGACACTCTTCTCGCATATATGGGAAGTCGTGTCAACCAGTTTTATCAATTAATTCCCATTGCATACAGGATGCAAACGGGTCTATTTAGGCTCACTCGGGTCGGCGTGTCGGGTCTGAACAGGGTTTCTAAGGAAATTGCGCTTCCATTGCAGGTAGGCAGCTTGAATATCGAGGCAGACAACTGGACGGACTGGCTAGCAATTCTGGCCATGTGGAGGAGTATCTCAATGGGAGTTCCCACGCTTCAGGACGTGACCAACCAACTGCAAGCTGTGTCTGGCGTCGAACAAATCGACCCGGATGTGCCCATCCTCACCATCGACGACCTTGATTCCCTGGACCTCATGGAGTGGCTGTACAGCTTCCAGGAGGAGTACCCCGAGATTCCGGCGGACGAGTCGCTGTTCGAGGAGATCGACGAGACCGTGACGCTCCGGTCCATCTATGAGCGCGTCATCGCGACCGTTCCCTCGTAGGGCCGAACCTTGACCAGCTTCGCCATCACCGGGTGGGGCCTGTCGGTACCCGATCGCACGATCACCACGGCCGAGTTGGCGAACCGTTTCGGCGTCGACGAGGACTGGATTCTTGGTCGTTGTGGAATCCGCGAACGGCGCGCCGTCGGTCCGGGCCAGTCGACCGCCACCCTGGCGATCGAATCCGGCCGGCGGGCGCTCGAGCGGGCCGGGTTGACCGGCAAGGACATCGCCCACCTGATCGTCTCCACCGCAACGCCGGAACAGCTCTCACCGGCCACATCCGCTTTCGTGCACCAGGGCCTCGGGATCGCGGGCAGTGCCCACGACGTCAACGCCGAGTGCACCGGCTTCGTGTATGCGCTGATCACCGCGGCCGGGCTCATCGCCATGGACCCGCGTCCGATCCTGATCGTCGGCTCGGACACCCACTCGCTCACCACCGATCCCGAAGACCGGGACCTCGGCATCCTCGTCGGCGACGGCTCGGGAGCCCTGGTGCTGGAGCCGACGACCGACAGCTGGCTCATGGCCTGGAACCTCGGGGCCGACGGCGCTCGGACCGAGAGCCTCAAGATCCCCGCCGGGGGCAGCCGCATGCCCACCAGCGAGGAGACCGTTCGACAGGGCCTCCACTACGCGCAGATCAAGGGGAACGAGATCTACCTCCACGCGGTGCGCCACACCGTCGGGTCGGTCCGCAAGACCCTCGAGATGGCCAAGCTGGAGCCCGAGGATGTCGACCACGTGATTCCCCACCAGGCCAACATCCGCATCATCAACTCCATCATCGAGCACACCGGCCTGCCGCCGGACCGGCTGATCACCAACCTCGATCGCTACGGGAACTGCGCATCGGCGTCCATCCCGATCGCGATGACCGAAGCTCTGGACAGCGGTCGCATCAAGAAGGGCGACATCGTGCTGCTCGCCGGCTTCGGCGCCGGCATGACCTGGGGCTCGGTGCTGCTGCGTTGGGGCGGAGGTGCGACATGAGCGTCAAATCGTTCGGCCCGCGCCCGGAGAATCCGGTCGCGCTGGTGACCGGAGCGTCCGGTGGGTTGGGGCAGGCCCTGGCCATCGAGCTCGACGCGCTGGGCTGCCGGGTCGCGCTGCATTGCAACAGTTCCGTGGATGCTGCTCGGGCCGTGCAGGAGAAGCTCTCCAACGACTCGGTGGTCGTCGCCGCCGACATCGGTTCCTGGGATGCGGTGACTTCGCTCAACCAGACGATCGTCGACTCGCTTGGTGTGATCGATGTGGTGGTCAACAACGCTGCGGTCCGCAAGGACGCCCTGATGGCCATGCAGTCGGCCGAGGACTGGCGCCGGGTGATCGACACCAACCTGATGGGGACGTTCCACACGACCCGGGTGGCCCTGCCGCAGATGCTGCGGCGCCGCTGGGGTCGGGTGATCAACATCGTGTCCCCGTCGGGGCTGATCGCGACCGCCGGCCAGACCGCCTACTCGGCCTCCAAGGCCGGGGTCATCGGGCTGACCCGGACGCTGGCGGCCGAGTGCGGCCGCCGGGGCGTGACGGTCAACGCCCTGTCCCCGGGGTTCATGGAGACCCGCATGACCGAAGGCGTTCCGCAACAGTTCCGGGACCAGATGGCCCAGAAGCTGCCGATCCCCCGGCTCGCCACAACCGAGGAAGTCGCCCGCAGCATCTCCTTCTTCCTGGACTCCGACTACATGACCGGTCAGGTCATCTCCATCGACGGCGGCATCTCCATCACCTGAGATCCACGGCACCTCGGGGTCATGAGGGCAACCCCCCTCCCCTCATGACCCCGAAGGTTTTCGTTTTGGCGCCGCTGCTCCGGCCGTTCCTGGTCTCAGCGAACTTCCCATAGCGCGCTCACCGGCATTGCTCTTAGGCGGGGACCGAACGGGAGCGTCTCGCGTCCGGTGTGGAGCACGATGCCGGCGATGAGGTCATCACCCAGCCGTTCGGCGAGATGGCGCAGACCTACGAAGTCCTCGGCTCGCACGGTGGAAGCCGCCTTGACCTCGATGCCAACGACGCGGCCATGCCTATTCTCGAGCACTGCGTCGACCTCGACTCTGTCCTTCGTCCGGTAGTGGT
>DASXTK010000498.1:0-1957 GCA_036505485.1 Acidimicrobiales bacterium | reverse complement strand
TCGCTGTTCGGCATGTCGTCAATCGGACGCGGGGGTGGAAGGGGTGTCCGTTCTGCAACGAGAGCTACCCGGTTGAGATCGACCTGGAGGGCATCCGCTACCCGATCGGGGACGCTGAGATCCGTGTAGCGGGCCGACGCGGTGTCGTCTACGCCGCACCCACCTTGATCGTCCACTACGTCGCTGCCCACGGCTACCAACCGCCGGCAGACTTCGTGAACGGCGTGATGGCTGATAACCGTCGTTGATGTCGAGGCGGTGGGGTGGGAATCGCGTAGGTTTTGGCGGGGGTCTGCTGGGGCGTCGGGTGGTGGACAACTCTGGGACAGGCCGGCGTCGTTTTGGGGGGAGATGCTGCGCGGATGGACCGTCGTGCCTTTCTCAAGGCCACCGGGGGCGCGGTCACCGGTGCTGCCGCAGTCAACCTGTTCGATCCGGCGCGGGCCTGGGCCGGTGCCCAGGCGCCTCGCCATCCGACCTTCCCGAGCCCGCCGTTCACGCTGGGCGTGGCCTCGGGCGACCCGACCGAGAGCGGAGTCGTCTTGTGGACCCGTCTCGCTCCGGACCCGCTCGTACCCGGTGGCGGTTTGCCGCCCAACCCCCTACTGGTCGAGTGGCAGGTGGCAACCGATGACGCCTTCAGTCACGTCGTGGCCCACGGCCAGGACCGGGTGGGAGCCGACGTCGCCACCAGCGTCCACATCGAGGTCAACGGCCTCCGCCACGATTCGGTGTACTGGTACCGCTTCCGGGCCGGCGACGAGATCAGCCCGGTGGGACGGACCCGCACCGCGCCCAAACGGCGCTCCAGCCCGCAGCACGTGCGCTTCGCCACCGCCTCCTGCCAGGACTACCAGGCCGGGTTCTACACCGCCCACCGGGCCATGGCGGCGGAGGATCTGGCGTTCGTCCTGTTCCTCGGCGACTACATCTACGAGGGTCGACCCAACCCGCTGGCGCTGCGCCAACACGACGGGCTGGCCGAGCCCCTGACCCTCGACGAGTACCGCTCCCGGCACGCCCGCTACAAATCCGACCCGGACCTGCAGACCTGCCATGCCACCTTCCCCTGGATCGTGACCTTCGACGACCACGAGGTCGACAACAACTGGGCCGACGAGATCCCCCAGGACCCGGCCAACCAGCCCCACGATCAGTTCATGGCCCGCCGGGCCGCGGCGTTCCAGGCCTACTGGGAGCACATGCCCCTGCGCCGCGCCACCCGGCCCACCGGACCCGACATGCTGCTCAACCGCCGGCTCAAGTGGGGCGATCTGGTGCAGGTCGATGTGCTCGACACCCGCCAGTACCGCAGCGACCAGCCCGCAGACCTGGTCGGCGCCAACGACCCGGCAGCCACGATGATGGGCTCGGAGCAGGAAGCCTGGCTCTCGGCCGGTCTCACCAACTCCCAAGCCCTGTGGAACTGCCTGGCTCAGCAGACGATGGTGGCGCAGAACGACCGCACCGCCGGCCCCACCGAGACCTACGACTTCGACAACTGGGACGGCTACCGCGTGCCCCGACAGCGTCTGCTGGCCGACCTGGCCCGGGTGCCGAACCCCGTCGTGGTGACCGGCGACCGCCACGCCAGCTGGATCTGCGACCTCAAGCAGGACTTCTACGACCCGGCCTCGGCCACCATCGCGGCGGAACTGACCGGCTCGTCGATCACCTCGGGCGGCGACGGCGACCCCAACATCTTCCACGCCGTCTACGACCCGATCATGGCCGAGAGCCCGCACTGGAAGTTCATCGACAACCGGCGGGGCTTTCTGCTGTGCGACCTGGACCGGGACCGCTGGCTGACCGACCTGCGGGTGGTGTCCACGGTCCGCTCCCCCGACGCCACGGTCTCCACGCTGGCCCAGTTCGTCACCGAGGCCGGCGTACGCGGCGTCTCCGTGGCCTAGAAGCCGAGCGGACAGGCATGCTGGGCAAGCCTACGCGTGGAGAT
>DASXTK010000497.1:0-19969 GCA_036505485.1 Acidimicrobiales bacterium | reverse complement strand
CGGCCAGCCCCTCCGGGGCTGGCCTGCGAGCCTCGTTGCCTCAGCCGAGACCCCGCGACTGCAAGGAAACCGGCGGGCCCTTCCCCGAAACCCCCGGAAATCGGCCGGAATCGGTGGGGGCGGACGCGATAGTGGGTCAACCGACTTCTTCGTCTCGCCTTCTGTGGGCGCGGGCCCGGTCCTCCAGGGCCGTGGCGAACGCTCGCCAACTGACGCTGTGCCGCCGGCAGGCGTCAGCTACCTCATAGACCCGACTGAGAGGGATGGTGGCAACGAACTGTTGCCACTCGTCGTCCTCGATGTGGTGTTCGTCGAACCAGGCCGAGAACTCGTCGGGCACCCCGTCGGGCAACGCCGCCGCGGCCGTTTCGGTGGGAACCGGCGACGTCGGCGCGGCCGGCGGACCGGCCGTCACCTCGCTCACCCCTCGGCTGAGCCGTTCCCGCACGTCCCGGACGGTCGCTTGCGAGGCTCCAGTCAGGGCGGCGATGGCGCGGTTCGAAGCGCCCGGATCGGACCGCAGCGCGTCGGCCACCCGCCGCCGCGCCTCCGACGGATCGACCGGTCGGAGCCGGCCGTCCCGACCCAGACGCACGCGTGACTGGGCAGAATCCGCAGTTGCGCGCGACCGCAAACGAGCCACTGTTTTCGGGGACAATCCGGTCACCAGGGCGATGCGACGGTCGGACCACTCGGGCACCAGCTCGAGGATGTTCAGCGCCGCGGTCTCCCGCTCGGCCAGGCTCAGCGGCTTGCCGTGGGCCACGTTGCTGCGGACCGCCTCGATCTGGGCCTCGGCCTCACCCCCCTCGAAGATCACGGCCCGAATCGCCGCTCGGCCGACGGATAGGGCCGCGTGGACTCGGTGGACCCCATCGATGACCCGCATGGTCCGGGCCTGCACGATGATCGGCGGCACCTGATCCAAGACCTCTGCGAGAGCCGCAACGTGGTGGGCATCACAGAACTCCTCTCGGGGAGAAAGCCCGAACCGCAACTGTTCGATCGGTACTTCCTCGATTTGCTGTCCGCGTCCGCGCTCCATGGGCTCCTCGCCGAACAGGCGGCAGCCGGGGCAGGCGGTGCCCTGCCCTCCTCGCACGTGAGCAGTCCCCGCCCGGGCCGACCTTGCGAGGCCCTGGAGTCCTAGATCACGAGCTGACTTCCGCCCACGTCAACTGGTGTGAGCCGTATTCCACCATACGGATGCACCGGTTTAAACCCCCAACGCGCCTTACAACGTAAGAGAACCAAGTGCTCGAATACGTTTGATTATCAGCCACGTCAAGGCCACCAATCGTTCAATGATCATGGGGGTTGACGCGTCGATCACCCGGCGCGACGGTCGTTCCTGCACCAGCCAAAGCTCGGAATGCCGACGACCACCGTCGCTTGTCGGCCCGTCTACACGGGAGGACTTGCGTGGAGGTTCGTCGACGTCATGAACAATGACTACGAAGCCTTCTGCATGGCAGATCCGGTCTTCTACGACAGTCCGGGCAACGGGCCGGCCTCTGAACCTTACGCGCTTGCTGGGCGCGACGCTCCTGCACAATGGCAGCGAGACGCCCGGGGCCATTGGACGATCTTCACTCCGATGGGCCATAGGCTTCCTACCCAAGGGTGGAAGATTCACGTCGCTGGGACTTTGGCTAATGCCGAGCACGTCATAGAGGCTGTCTGGGACTACAGCGTACCTCGGGATATTGCGTTCAAGTTCCTCACCAGCCCCCGTGTCGTCCTGGCTCGCAACGCCAAATACGCAGGTCGGGGCGGTAGCGGCAAGCTGGTCACGGTCTATCCCCACGACGAGGGGGAACTGAAGACCGCCTGCCAGGACCTGGACGCGCTCCTCGCCGGTGAGCCGGGGCCCACCATCCTCAGCGACCTGCGCTGGGCCGCCGGTCCGGTTCACGTGCGCTACGGCGGATTCGCCCCCCGCTACTGCCAGGACGAACGCGGCGAACAGGTGCTGGCCATCGAGGATCCGGCCGGCGAGCTGGTCCCCGACGTGCGGGGACCGGTGTTCTCCCTGCCGCCCTGGGTGCGCCCCCCGGCGTTCCTGCGGCCTCACTTGGAGGCCCGGGCGGCCACAACGGTGGCCGACATCCCCTATCGGATCGAAGAGGCGCTGCACTTCTCCAACGGCGGCGGGGTCTATCGCGGGGTCGACGAGTCCTCCGGCGAAGCGGTCGTCCTCAAGGAAGCCCGGCCCCACGCCGGTCTGTCCGGCGACGGCACCGATGCCGTCACCCGGCTGCGTAGGGAGCGGGACGCCCTGGACCGCCTCGCCGGTGTCGACGCGGTGCCCAAACTGATCGACTACTTGACCATCGGCGACCACGAGTTCCTGGTCATGGAGCTCATCGAGGGCGAGCCCCTCAACGGCGCCCTGGCCACCCGGTGTCCCCTGTTGGACGCCGCGGTGGACGACGCCAGCCGCGCCGCCTACGCAGCCTGGGCCCGGTCGATCCACGACGACATCGCCGCCGCCATCGCCGCGATCCACCAGCGGGGGGTGGTCTACGGCGACCTCCACCTGTTCAACGTGATCGTCCGCAGCGACGGGCGGATCGCGCTCATCGACTTCGAGGTGGCCGACGACGCCGACGCCGACCGGCGCCCCACCCTCGGGGCAGTGGGCTTCGTGGCCCCGCCCGACCGGCGGGGGGTCGACATCGACCTGTACGCCCTGGCCTGCCTCCAGCTGGCGCTGTTCCTGCCGCTCGAGCGGCTCATGAGCCTCGATCACACCAAAGCGGCCCACTTGGCCGACATCATCGCCGACACCTTCCCGGTCAGCCGCTCCTGGCTGGACGAGGCGGTGGCAGTCATCAACGGTCAGCCCGAACAGCTCGCGGGAAGGCGGGCCACATGGCGGGAGGGGCGCCGGCACCAGCAGGTTCACGGTCATTGGCGGGTGGAACCGACCACGGCGGGCTGGTGCCGGGTACGCCGATCGATCAGCGACGGCATCCTGGCCAGCGCCACTCCTCCACGCGACGATCGCCTCTTCCCCGGCGACATCGTCCAGTTCGACACCGGAGGCGGTCTGGCCTTGGCTCACGGCGCCGCCGGAGTGCTCTATGCCCTGGCCGTCACCGGTGCCGGCACCTCCCCGGACCATGAGGAGTGGCTGATCCGCCGGAGCCGCGACGCCGCGGCCGACCTCCGCCTGGGCTTCTACGACGGTCTGCACGGCATCGTCCACGTGCTGGACCACCTGGGTCATCGGGCCGAGGCGCTCAAGCTCCTGGACCGGAGCCTGGACCTGACCTGGGACGGGCTCGGCGACGATCTGCACCGAGGCCTGGCCGGCGTGGGGCTCAACCTGGCCCACATGGCCGACGCCACCGGCGATCCGGCCCTGGACCAGGCGGCGCAACAGGCCACCCAGCAGGTCGCCGACCGATTGGGCGGTGTGGAGGACGTAGCCGAGACCAGCGGCGGGGCTCATCCGTTCGCCGGGTTGATGCGAGGATCAGCCGGTCGCGCCCTGCTGTTCATGCGGATGTACGAGCGAACCGGCGAGCCGAACCTGCTCGATCATGCGGCCACCGCGCTGCGCCAGGACCTGCGCCGCTGCGTCCGCCGGGACAAGGACGGACAACTTCACGTCAACGAGGGGCACCGAACGCTGCCGTATCTGGCCTTGGGCAGCGCCGGCATCGGGTTGGTGCTGGGCCGCTATCTGACCCACCGGGCTGACGACGAGCTGGCCGCCGCGGCCCACGACATCCACGGGGCGGCCTGCTCGTTGTTCTACGTGCAGGCTGGCCTGTTCAACGGACGGGCCGGCATGGTCCTGTACCTCAGCCGGACCCGCCGCCGGCCGGACGCGCCCACCGATCCGGACCTGGCCGATCAGGTCTCCCGCCTGGGTTGGCATGCCCTTCGCTACCAGGGCCATCTGGCCTTCCCCGGCGACCAGCTGCTGCGGCTGTCGATGGACCTGGCCACCGGCGGCGCCGGTGTGCTCCTGGCGCTGGGCAGCGCCCTTCACGACCGACCGGTGCACCTGCCGTTCCTGGCGCCGACGCCGGTGCCGGTGCCCCGGGTCTCGGTCTCGATCCCCTATGAGACGGAAGGGAGGTGAGCACGATGGCGCTCTTGGATCTCCAAGGCATGGAACCCACTACAGGTGGACATGGCGGAGGCGGCGGTGGTGGCGGTAAGGACCACAGTGGCCTGAGCCTTCTTATCTGCGGTGGCTCGGACAGCAGCCTCAGCTTGGTCATCTGCTGAGACCCAACCAACTAGGCGGTGGTTGGTTGGTGGCGTCCGTCGAGGTCACCAACCACCCCGCTGTTCCTGTTCCCACGACCATGGAGGATGGCTGACCGTTGCCCACGTCGAGCTCGCGCTCCGAACCCGCGTCCGGGGATCGCCTGCTGGTGGCGGCGATCCGGCGGTCCGGTCGCTGGCTGGTCCCCCTGGTGGTCCTCGACGCCCTCGGCGCGGTGGCGGCCCTGGCCTTCCCGGCGGTGCTGGGACGCACGATCGATGACATCTTCGGCTCGGCCCGGAGCTCGACGACCGCCAGCCTGACCCTTCTCGCCGGGCTGATGATCTGCATGGTCGGCGCTGACGCGATCACCCAGCTGCTGGCGGGAACCGGAACCGCCCGGGCCACCGGAACCCTGCGGCGCGATCTGGTGCGTCACATCCTGGCCGTGGGACCCGGTCCTGGGACCTCCGGTGACCTGGTCGCCCGGCTGGTGGGGAACACCGCTACCTCGGCCAAGGCCGTCGTGGTGGTGGCCGGGCTGGCCGCCGCCTGCATCCCCCCGATCGGGGCGGTGGTGGTGCTGGCGGCCATAGATCCGTGGCTGGCGCTGACCTTCGCGGTTGGGATGGTGTCGGTCAGCGGTGCGGTTCGGGCCTATCTGCGGGGCGCCCGGGCCGCCACCGAGGGCTATCTGGAAGCCCAGGCCTCGATCGCCTCTCGGCTGGTCGACGCCCTGGATGGGGCCCGGACCATCGCCGCGGCCGGTACCACCGCGCAGGAGGTCGACCGGGTCCTGGTCCCGCTGGACAGCCTGCGCCGCCACGGCACCGCGGTGTGGCGGACCATCGCCCGTCTCGTGGTCCAGGGCGAACCGGTGGTGCTGTTGACCCAGGTGGCGGTGGTGGCTGTGGCCGGCGTGGGGGTGGCGGCCGGACGGCTGACGCCGGGCGAGATGCTGGCGGCCAGCCGCTATGCGGTGATGGCGGCCGGGATCGGCGGGATGCTCGACGAGCTGGCCGCGCTGACCCGGGCCCGGGCCGGCGCCGAGCGACTGGCCGAGGTCCTGACCGAGCCGGCGGTGACCTACGGACGCCGCAAGCTCCCGCCCGGCCCCGGTTCGCTGGAGCTGCGGGGCATCACCGCGGGTCCGGCAGACAGACCGGTCCTGGCGGACCTCGATCTGGAACTGCCCGGGGGCCAGGCGGTGGCGTTGGTCGGGCGATCCGGGGCGGGGAAGTCGCTGGTCGCGGCGCTGGCCGGTCGGCTGTGCGATCCGGTGGCCGGTGAGGTGAGGCTGGACGGGGTGCCGGTGTCCGAGCTCGAACGGCACACGCTGCGGGCCGCCGTCGCCTACGCCTTCGAACGTCCGATCCTCGTGGGGGACACCATCGCCGACGCCGTCGGCTTCGGGGTCGACCAGCCCTCGCTGGACCATCTCCGCCACGCGGCCGAGATCACCCGGGCCGCCCCGTTCATCGCCCGGCTGCCCGACGGGTTCGCGGCCCGGCTGGCCGACACCCCGCTGTCGGGTGGCGAGATCCAGCGCCTCGGCCTGGCCCGGGCCATGGCCCACGGCGCCCGGGTGCTGATCCTCGACGACGCCACCTCGAGCCTGGACACCGCCACCGAGGCCGAGATCGCCGCCGCAGTCACCAACCAGATGCGCGGGCGGACCCGTCTGATCGTCACCCATCGGCTGGGCACCGCGGCGCGTGCCGACTTGGTCGCCTGGCTGGACGACGGACGCATCCGGGCCTACGGACCCCACCGTGAGCTGTTGTCCGACCCGGAGTACCAGGCCATCTTCCGGCCCGAGGAAGCGGCCCCGCAGCTGGTGACCAGTTCCAACGGAGGAGGATCCGCGTGACCTCGGCCCGCAGCGTCGTCGCCGCCACGATGGGTCGGCGTCGAGAGCTGGGCCTGCTCACGTTGTGGGCCCTCGTCGGGGCGGTGCCGACGCTGGTCAGCGGGCAAGCCGTGGCCCACGCCCTCGACGACGGCTTCCTCGCCGGGAAGACCGGCAGTGGGCTGGCCTGGCTGGGGGTGCTGGCGGCCACGGTCCCCTTGGGGGCCTGGGGAGCGCGCCGGACCTATCTCGGCGTGGCCCGTCTGGTGGAACCGCTGCGGGACGACCTGGTGCGCAGCGTGGTGGAGGGGGCTTTGGTCCGCTCGACCGGACCCGACGCCGTGACCAACACCGCCGCGGTGGCTCGGCTCACCCAGCACGTCGAGCTGGTGCGCGACACCGTGGCCGGGCTGTTGCTGTTGGTGCTGAGCTTCGTGGCCGCCATGATCGCGGCCCTGGTCGGGGTGCTGAGCCTGGCGCCGCTCGTCCTCCCGCTCATCGCCGTGCCGCTGCTGGTCTCCTTCGGGGCCTTCGCGGCCAGCCTCCGGGAGGTGGCCCGCCAGCAACGACGGGTGCTGCTGGCCGACGAGCGCCTGGCCGAGCTGGCCAGCATCACGGTGGGACCGGGGCTGCGGGACATCGTGGCCTGCGGCGCCGAGGACGAGATGGCAGACGCCCTCGACGCCCGGATCAACGAGCAGGTGGCGGCCGGTAAGGCCATGGCCCGGGTGGCCGCGGTCCGGATCGTCATCGTCTCCGTTGGGGCCCGGCTGCCGGTGCTGCTGGTCCTGGTGGCGGCCCGGTGGCTGCTCGACCGAGGCGTCTCCGAGGGGGCCTTGCTGGGGGCGCTCACCTACTTGATCCAGGGTCTCGGGCCGGCGGTGGCGTCGGTGGTCGGGGGAATCGGGGCTCCATTGGCCCAGCTCCTGGTCACCGTCGACCGCCTGGATGAGGACCCCGGAGGCGGCCAAGCGGACCCGCAACCTCCAACCCGCATCGCGGTGCCGGAGGAGGCCAGCGTGGTGCTGCGGGGGGTCACCTTCCGGTATCGGACTGCGGCCGAGGCGGTGGTGTCCCAGCTCGATCTCGACATCGCCCCCGGCGACCACCTGGCCGTGGTCGGACCGAGCGGGGCCGGCAAGTCCACCCTGGCCGCCTTGCTGGTCGGGTTGCTGGAGCCCCAGGCCGGGACCATCCGCCACGGGGGACGACCGGTTGCCTCAGTCGCCGCCACCCATCGGGTGCTGATTCCGCAGCAGGCCTACGTGTTCCGGGGAACCCTCGACGAGAACCTGCGCTACCTGCGTCCTGAGGCGTCCGCGGCGGAGCTGGCGCGGGCCACGGCCGCGGTGGGCCTGGACGAACTGGTCGATCGCCTGGGCGGGACCGACGCCGAGCTGGAGCCGGGCCGCCTGTCGGCCGGCGAACGTCAGCTGATCACCCTGGCCCGGGCCCATCTGTCGACGGCCCGGCTGATCGTCCTGGACGAGGCCACCTGCCATCTGGATCCCACCGCCGAGGCCCGGGTCGAGGGAGCCTTCGCGGCGCGCGGCGGAACCCTGGTCGTTGTGGCCCATCGGATCAGCTCGGCCCAGCGAGCCCGGCGGATCCTGCTGATGGACGGCGGAGATCCGCTGCTCGGCACCCACGAGGAGCTGATCCGCGAGTCCCCGGTCTACCGGGATCTCGTCGGCCACTGGCTCGACCACGACAGGGAACCGATGACTTTCAGGGCGCCGACCGGTCTGTAGCGGTGCACGGGCCACTCGACCCGCGCCCAGGAGGAACCATGAGCCACCCCAACCTGATGAGCATCCTGCTCTCCAGCACCGACCCTGACCGTCTGGGTGGGTGGTACGTCGACGCCCTGGCGCCGGAGGAGGACAGCAAGCAGGAGCACTACCGGATCCTGAAGTTCGGCGGGGTCTACCTGATGATCGACCAGCGCTCGGACATCGGGGACTCCAACCCCGAGCCGGGCCGGGTGATCCTCAACTTCGACGTCCCCGACGCTGGGGCCATCGCCGAGCGCATGAACGGTCTCGGTGCGCGCTGGCACGCCGAGCTGGAAGATCGGGACGGCAGCCTGTTCGCCACCGCCATCGACCCGGACGGCAACTACATCCAGATCATCCAACTCAGCGAGGAGCACCGCGCCGCGATGTAGCGGGCACGGGGTAGTCCTATGGCATGGAGATAAAGGAGCTCGGCCACATCGTGCTGTACGTGCGGGATGTGGAGCGGTCGTCCCGGTTCTACCGAGAGGTGCTCGGCTGGCGGCAGATAGTCCCCGACCCGGCGAGTGGGGCGGCCGTTCCCGTGGCCATGTTCTCCGCGCCATCCGGACGCACCCATCACGAGCTGTTGCTGATCGAGGTCGGGCCCGACGCCACGCCGATCCCCCCGGGCCGGCGCGTCGGGCTCTACCACTTCGGGCTCAAGATCGGCGACAGCGACGACGAGCTCCGAGCCGCCTTGACCCAGCTGAAGGCCACCGGCACCCCGATCCTCGGGCTCAGCGATCACACGGTGACCCACAGCATCTACCTGGCCGATCCGGACGGGAACGAGATCGAGCTGTTCATCGACGTCCCCGACGTCGACTGGCGCGCCGATCCCACCCTGGTCGCCGCCCCCACCCGTCCCCTGCGCCTCTAGGCACCGTCGAAATTGAGGCGTTTCTCGCGCTTATAGCGCGCCAAACGCCTCAATTTCGGCAACGCGCGGTGGCCGGGGCCCGGACGGCCCGCCGCCCATCGTGGTGTGGCGTCCGGAGCTAGCCCTCTATCTGGGCCAGATCCAACGAGGTGGCTTCGGCCGCAAGGCGGGCGGCGTCGCCGAGGTTGGAGTTGCCCTCCAGGAAGGTGACCTCACTCACCTCCTCGGCCCGGGGTCCGGTGTACCGCAGGATGTACAGGCCGTTGCGGATGTCGACCACGTAGATGAGGCCGTCCTTGATGATGGGGAACGACCACATCACGACCTTGTTGGTGCCACCCGACAGTGCCGGATCCTCGTTGGCCACGGTGTCCAATGGCGTCGGCGAGAACCACCCGAGTTGCCGCATCTTGCGCGGGTTCTTGATGTCGATGGCTTGCAACCCGCCGGAGTGCCAAGAGTCCAGTGCCACGTTCCGGGTCAGCGTGGGGTTGTGCGCCCCATAACTGGACCGTTCCTGGTCGGCCTGGGTCGGCGCCGGACAGGAGTTCTCCGGGAGCTTGTACTCACCCAGCTGATGGGGGTGGCGGGGCTGGGACACCTGGATGCTGCGGGCCCAGCCCCAGGGACAGCCGAACCTCGGGTCGGTGAACGTGCCGTAGACCTCGTCGATCATGAAGATGTACGGCCGCCCCGGGAACGGCACCGCCGAGTGGCCCGGGTTGGGATTGGGCCACGTGGGCCGGTCCTCGGGCCGGGTCAGCAGGTTGTCGTTCAGGTCCTCCACCACCCCGGCCGGCAGCATGTTCCGAGCCACCTTCTTGGTGTCGAGCACCAGGAAGTGCCCGGACAGGTAGGCCAGATGGGTCCGGTTGCCGGCGAAGGTCGGCCACATGGAATGGAGCGCAAGGTTGTTGTCGTAGTTGGCCGGGTTCTCGGCCCCCGGATACTGCGGATTCCAGTTGCCCTGGGCGATGAGCGTCGGCTGGGCCCCGTCGGGAACCGCGCTGATGTCGACGATCATCATGTTGGCCCGGTTGGGATCAACCGACGTCGTCGGCGTGGACATCCACAACAGCGTCCGCGCCGGGTTCTGCGGGTCGGCCCACAGGAAGAACTCGTGCGGGACCCGGATGGTGCCGTCGGCCTGCCGCGGCGTCCACTCCGACAGGAACGCCGGGTGCAGCGGATCGCTCAGGTCGAAGAACCGGAACGCCGGCACCGCGGCCTCGTGGTCCACCCCCGGGCAGGCATGGATGACCGCGCTGCAGCCGAAGCTGAGCACCATCAGCAGCTTGCGCTCGGGCCATACCCGCAGCTCCCGGGTCGTCTCGTTGACCATGCCGGCATAGGGCGGGCCGATCTCGTTGACGACCGCCGGGTTGGCCGGATCCGAGGCGTCGACGACCAGGATCCCGGGATGGGGATGGGGACACGAGTCCAGGCCGGTGGTGTCCCGGCGGGGATCGCCCATGCCGCAGCGGCTGGACCCGTCGGTCCGGTTCCCGACGTAGGCCGTGCTCCCGTACAGGGCCAGGGCGGCATTCATGCCCCGGCCGAACAGCGGCTCGTGGCCGACCAGCTCGAAGTTGGACGATGTGCCCGGGGTGCCGCCCCCGTTACCTCCCTCCTGCGCGGTCACCCGGCCCGGGAGGCCAAGTGCCGCGCCAACCAAGGCCAAAACGATGATCAGACGATGCTTCACAAGCCTTCACCTCCCCCTCAGCGCAGGGTGACGTCGATGGTCTGCGGGTTGAGATGGTCGAGGTGGCGCGCACCCTTGACCGCGGGATCGCGGAGGTGCCAGACGATCAGCCCGCGGGTGATGTCCGACTCGTAGATGCGGCCGTTGTACCAATAGGTGGACCAGTCGCCGCCGAGATTGGTGGGCGTCAACGGGGCCGGGTCGGCGAACGCGATCTCCTGCGCGTTGGCCGGATCGCTGAAGTCCACGACGCTGATGCCCGACTGGTAGTTGCCGCTGACCAGCACGTGACCCTGCCTCGTCGGGACCACGTTGTAGTTGTGGACCGTGCAGTTCTCCTCGACGGACTGGGGGCGCGGCATCACGAACTGGCCGAGCTTGGCGCCGGTGGCCGCGTCGTAGAAGAACCAGGACTTGTGGGTGTCGGTCTGGACCACGCCGCCCGGCAACACCGTGCCGGTGGCGGTGCAGCGGGGTCCGCCGCCGCCTGCCGGCTCCCAGCCGAGGGTGATCACCTGACCGTCCCAGGTGAACGCGGCCGAGTGCCAGCGTCCCGAGCCCTGGGTCAGGTCACCGACGCCGGGCTCCTGGATGGTGTAGAGCAGCTCCGGATCCTCCAGCGTTCCGCCGGGGAAGGCGTTGTCGCCGATGTCGAAGACGTTGGTGACGTCGTTGCCGGCACACGCGGCCAGGTTGGTGGTGCCCTGGATCACGGCCATGTCGTGGCAGCCCGGGGTGACCGTCGGTGTCACCGGCCCTTCGAGCGGCTCGCGGCGCAGCAGATGGGTGCCGGCCGGGTTGCTCAACGGGACCTCGACGATGTCGGTGAAGTCACACCCGCTCGACACGTTGCTGTAGACGATCAGCCGATCGTTGGCCAGGTCGGGCGCGGCGGTGGCGGTGTGGGAGCCGCACTCCAGATCCACGGAGCCCACCAGCACCGGATCGGCCAGGTTGCTGATGTCGAAGATGTGCAGCCCCTCGAATCCTTCCGGCACCTCCTGGCCATCACATGTCGGAATCATCGGTGCCTGTTGGACGTCAGACAGATCCGCGGCCGCGGCCCCCATGGGGTGATGCGCCGCGGAGTTCCACGAACGGATCAGGATGTGGTCCCAAACGACGATGTCGCCCTGGTCGCCGAAGCACTCCTGGAACGAGATCTGCCGGGGATGGGCCGGCGAGCGGATGTCGATGACGCGGAAGCCGTCGTAGTGCCCCTGGAACGCAGTCTTGCCCCAGAAGGCCAGATCAGAGTTGGCGGTGAACGGTGTGACCGTGTTCGCCTGGGGCGAGAACCCGACCGCCTGCATGTTCGGGCTGTGGTCGAAGCTCTCGACCGGCGGTGGATTGGCTGCCGCTGGTGGCAGGCCGACGAACCCCGTCGCTGCGGCCGCGAGCGCGGCCAGACAGACGAGACGCCTCATGGTGGAACCCCCCTTGTCGATGCGTCTTGCCCGAGCGCGCCAGTTCTGGCCCTCAGAGCTTTTTGCTCATCCCCCGACGACAACAGCCCCCAAAGTGTCCAGCTCCAGCGGACCCAGGCTTACGCATTGTCGTATTTTCCGTACGTATCGTCAACGCCCCGCGCTGGCTCCGACCGGTGTGGGGTGATGACTCGCACGTGCGGCTGCGCGAACCGGTGCCGGGCGTCCTGCTGGAGGTGGACGGCGGGTGGTTCCTGCTCGACACCGGCTTCAACACGCCGATCCTGCTGGACGAGGTGCTGCGGCGCCAGCTCCATCACAGCCGCATCGAGGACGAGCTGGTCGGCACGGAGGGCGACAGCATCGAGCGGGCCTTCGAGCTGGTCGGCGTCGGTCCGGCCGACGTGGTGGCGGTGGCGGTCAGCGGACCCACCGAACCCGGCCGATTCCTCCCGGCAGCGGCGCCTGGCTCTTGACCTCTCCACCGGCCGGGTGGCCCGGGTGGGAGGCGAGGCGATAGCGATCGTGCCGTCGGTTACGAGGTCATGACGAACGAGTACCGACCACCATGACCTCCTAACGCGGGAAAGCGACCACCATCGCCTCGACAACATGTCCACCGACCACCTAGCCGTGGGCCGGTTCGCCGGTCGAGACCGGTTGCGTCCGCTCACCAGATATATAAGACTAGTTCTCAATCTCAGTTTCAGCTGAAGGGTGGGCTCCCGTGCTTCGACCAATCATCCGTGGCGTCGTCCTGGCGACGATCCTGCCTGCGGTCGTCCTCGCCGGCTGCGGTGACGACGACAGCGGCGACAGTGCCAGCGCTGGCCGGGTCACCGTGGTCGCCAACTTCTTCCCCATCGCCGAGGCGGCCGAGAAGGTGGGCGGGGACGCGGTGAAGGTGACCAACCTGACTCCGGCGGGAACCGAGCCGCACGATCTCGAGCTGACCCCCGATCAGGTCGGCGAGATCGAGGACGCCGACGTGGTGTTCTACATGGGCCAGGGCTTCCAACCAGCCGTGGCCGACATCGCCCTGCGGCGCGACTCCACCAGCATCGACCTCGCCGATTCCGTGCCGCTGGAGCCGGGTGCCTCCGATGCGATCCAAGCCGAGGGAGGCGACACGGGTGACGTCGACCCGCACTTCTGGCTCGACCCTCAGCTCATGGCCAAGGCCGTGGACCAGATCGAGGCGACGCTCAGCGACGCGTCACCCGACGACGCCGCCACCTTCAGTGCCAATGCCCAGGCCTACAAGGAGGAGCTCGGTCGCTTGGACCAGGACTTCGCCATCGGCCTGGCGTCCTGCCAGCGAGACGAGATCGTCACCTCGCACGCGGCGTTCTTCTACCTGGCCAAGCGCTACGGCCTTACTCAGCTGCCCATCACCGGTGTGTCGCCCGAGGCCGAGCCCGACCCCGATCGCCTCGCCGAGCTGGCCGACCAGGTCCAGGCCGACGGCATCACCACGATCTTCTTCGAGGAGCTGCTGCCCGCCGACGCGGCGGAGACCCTGGCCCGGGAGACCCACGCCGAGGCCGCTGTCCTGAGTCCGATCGAGGGCCTCACCGAGGACGAGCTCAACGCCGGCGGCGACTACCTCTCGGTCATGCGGGACAACCTGGTCGCGCTGCGGGAAGCCCTGGACTGCTCCTGACCAGGAGCGGCGGATTTGGCCGGCCGGTAGCGTTGGCAACGGTTCTCAACCCCAGACCCGAGGTCGGTCCCATCACTGCTGTCATCGGCGTGGATGCCGTGTCGTTCGTCTACCGGGACACACCGGTGCTGGATGGCGTGAGCTTCAAGATCGCCTCGGGCGAGTTCGTGGCGCTGACGGGGCCCAACGGATCGGGCAAGTCGACGCTGCTGCGGCTGATCCTGGGTCTGCTCACCCCGGCAGAGGGGACCGTCCGCCTGCTCGGCCAGCCTCCCCGCCAGGTGCGCGACCGCTGGCGAGTCGGCTACGTCCCCCAACGGCCCGCCACCGCCGACCTGCTGCCGGCCACCGTTCAGGATGTCGTCGCCACCGGCCGCCTGGCCCGCCGGGGTTGGTGGCGACGCCCCAATGCCGGTGACCGCCAGGCCATCCGGGACGCGCTGGACACGGTCGGCATGAGCGACCTGCGCAACCGCCGGATGGGCGAGCTCTCCGGGGGCCAGCAGCAGCGGGCCTTCATCGCCAAGGCCCTGGTCACCACCCCCGACCTCCTGCTGCTGGACGAACCCACCACCGGCGTGGACGCGGCCTCCCAGCACCGGTTCCGGGACACCCTCGTGACCGCGGCCCGAGACCGGGGTGCCGCCGTCCTCCTGGTGTCCCACGAACTGGGCGCGGTGGCCGGCGACCTCGATCGCGTGCTGTTGCTCCGCCGGGGCAAGATCGCCTTCGACGGCCCACCCGCCGATCTCACCGCCGCGGGCGTGTCGTTGGGGGTGCACGCCAACGACCTGCCCATCTGGCTCGAAGGTCTCGGCTGACATGTCCCTGGCGACCCTGCCGCTGCCGTGGCCCTTCGAGCGCGAGTTCATGCAGCTCGCTCTGGCCGCCGGGCTGATCGTGGGCCTCTGCGCCCCCCTCATCGGCACGTTCATTGTGCAGAAGCGCATGTCGTTGATGGGCGACGGGATCGGCCACGTCGCCTTCGCTGGGGTGGCTGCCGGCCTCCTCGTCGACGTCTGGCCCATCTGGACGGCGCTCGTCGCCGCGGTCGTGGGCGCGGTCGGCATCGAATGGCTGCGATCACGGGGCCGGGCCAGCGGGGACCTCGCTTTGGCCGTGCTGTTCTATTCCGGCATCGCCGGCGGCGTCGTGCTCACCGGGCTGGCCGGGTCGCTCAACGCCGGGACCCTCACCTATCTGTTCGGCTCGATCCTCACCGTGGACAACTCCGACGCGTTGACCGTCGCCATCCTCGGCGGTGTCATCGTCGCCAGCATCGCGGTGTGCTGGCGGGCCCTGTTCAGCATCGTGCTGGACGAGGAGGCGGCCCGGGTGGCGGGTCTGCCCGTCGATGCCCTCAACTTGGGGCTCGCCGCCCTGACCGCGGTGACCATCGTGGCCGGGATGCGGATCGTCGGTGTCCTGTTGGTCGCCGCGCTCATGGTCCTGCCGGTCGGCGCGGCGGGACGTCTCACCCGGTCGTTCCCGGCAACGCTGCTCGTCGCCAGCCTCATCGGCGCGACCAGCGCCGTCGTGGGCCTGGCCGCGGCGCGTCAATGGGCGTTGGCTCCGGGCGGGACGATCGTGCTCGTCGCCGCGGCCATCTTCGTCGTCAGCGCCACCGTGACCCGGCTTCCGGGCCGCAACGGCAACCGGCTGCTGCTATCCGGCCAACCCCGCTAAACCCGGCACGCGGCGCAGCGTCCCAACAGATCCATCCGGTGCCCCGTGACCTCGAACCCGGTCTCCGCCGCGGCCAGGCGGGCCGCCTCGGCCAGCATCCGCTCCAGACGGGGTGACGTGGTGACGTCGGCCACGGTGCCGCACGAGCCACACAACAGATGGTGGTGGTGGCCGGCGAACTCTTCGGCCAGCTCGTAGCGGGCGAACTCATCGGTGCCCGGCAGGCGGTGGACCACACCCACCTCGACGAGGACGGTCAGGTTCCGGTACGCCGAGCTCTGCGGCAGCTCACCCTCGGCGTCGCCGGCCAGGATCTCCGGCACGGTCAACGGCCGGCCGGCAGCGGCCAACGCGGCGACGATGGCCCGCCGCCCCCGCGTGTAGCGCTGGTCCAGGCCGGAGAGCCGAATCGCGATCTCGGCGTCGACGTCCACCGCATCACGATAGGGCCGGGCCGGCCGATGAGTCCCGTCTGCCAGAGTGGTCCTACCCACAGCCCGACCAAGCGTGAAGGCCCCCCGCCAGGCCGAAGCTGCGGGCAGTACCTGCGGGCCGGCCTGATCGACGAGCTGCACTTCGCCATCGTCCCCTCTTGCTGGGCTCGGGTGAGCGCCTCTTCGACCACCACGACGGCGGTCCCGAGGGCTACGAGTGCACCGAGTTCGTCAGCTCCCCCGCCGTGACCGACGCGGTACTGGCCCGGTCGTAGACGCGACCATCACCCTGACCTGGAGGAACGGGGGTGGTCGCTTGTAGGTTGGGCCGATGTCTGAGCCGGGAGTCGGGCGGTTACGGCGGCTGGCCGAGGAGCTCGATGAGAGCGGCCTCCACCTGGACGCCACCGAAGACCTCCACGACATGCTGCTGGAGGAGATCGACCTCGCGCTCCGGCCGCCGGTGCACGAGCGTCGGGTCGCGAGCAGCGGCACGATCCTGGAACCTCTGTCGGATCCGGCCACGTGGGGGCCGGGCACGCAGCTCGACATCACCCTCAAGTCCGTGGGCCAGCAGCCGCTGCCCGCCGCACGCCGGTTCGCCGACGGACTATCGAGCTGGCTGCTGCGCCGCACCGACGGCACCACCGAGTGGCTCGTGTTCGACCGGCCGGCCGGCTCGGAGCGGGACCTCGTGGTACTGGCCAACGTGCTGGACGCCACGATCGTGCAGCGCCATCCCGCCGGATCGGTCCGGGTGGTCGGACAGTTCGGCGTGCTCCGCTGGGAGGGCTTCAGCTGGCACCACGAGCCCCCGGTCGGCAGCTGGATGGACACCGTCACCGCGTGCTCGGTTCACGGCGACCGTGCGGTGCTCGAGGCGCTTTTGGAGTTCGCGGTCCACGACCTCGGGTCGATGGGCATCGGTGCGCTGCTCATCTATCGACCCAACGGCCAGCCCGGTCCCGCGGTCGACGAGCGTCTGCCCGCCCCGCCGCCGTTGCGGATCCTCCGACCGGCTCACCTGGCCCCGCTCCGCCACGCCCTGGCCCAGGTCGACGGGGCCACCATCTTCGACAGTGAAGGTGTCCTGCGCCAGCTCGGCGTGCGGCTGGTGCCGACCCCGGCGGCCGAGGAGATGGTCGAGGCCCTCGGGGGCACGCGGCACACCTCCGGCCGCCGCTACAGCCACGACGACCCCCTCGCCACCGTGATCGCGGTCAGCGAGGACGGCCCGGTCTCGGTGCTCCGCAACGGCGAGCTGCTGGGCCGCTCCCACAAGCCGGAGTGACCCAAGAAGGGGTTGATTCCCCCGCAATCGTGGCCGAGGATTAGGAAAGTTAGTTTCCTATCAATTGGTCGTGGGGGGTCACGATGCGACGCAGCTCGGGGCGATCTCTGGTCCTTGCCGTCGTCCTTGCCGCGGTTCTGGTGGTCCCCGGACCCGGTGTCGCGGCCCAGACGATCACCGGACATGTCCGAGTCAACCAGGTCGGCTACGACACAGCCGCTCCCAAGCGCGCCTTTCTGATGACCGACGCTGCGGTGACCGGAGGAACGTTCCGGGTGCGCACCCGGTCCGGGCGGACGGTGTTCTCGGGCCCGATCGGATCCAACCAAGGGTCGTGGAGCTCGGACTTCCCGTTCGTCTACGCCCTCGACTTCGACTCGGTGACCGCACGGGGCCGCTACGTCGTCGAGGTCAGCGGACCCGTCACCGCCACCTCCCCCGTCTTCAAGCTGGACACCCCGGCTCGGCTCTACGCACCCTTGCTGGCCAACGCGACGTCGTTCTACGAGGCTCAGCGGGATGGCCCGGACGTTGTCCCGGCGGGGTTGAACCGGCAACCGGCCCATCTCAACGACGGCTCGGCCACGGTCTACAAGCCGCCGCGGTTCGACGAGGACGACCTGCTCCGTGGCGACCTGGTTCCGGTCCGCCGGGCCGACCCCCGGGATGTCTCGGGCGGCTGGTTCGACGCCGGCGACTACATCAAGGGCACCGAGACCATCAGCTACACGCTCGACATGCTGCTCGTGGCGGTGCGCGACCACCCCACGCTGCTCGGTCCGGACTCGCCTGCCAACCTCGCGGCCGAGGCGCGCTTCGGGTTGGACTGGCTGCAGAAGATGTGGGACGACCCGACCGGCACCCTCTACTACCAGGTCGGTCTGGGCGAGGGGAACGCCGACATCACCGGCGATCACGACCCGTGGCGGCTCCCCGAGGGCGACGACACCTTCGGCGCCGACGACCCGGCGTCTCGTTACATCCGCAACCGGCCGGCGTTCCGGGCCGCGTCGCCCGGCTCGCCCATCAGCCCCAACCAGGCGGGACGCTTCGCCGGGGCCTTGGCGCTCTGCTACCAGGTCTACAAGGCCACCGATCCGGCCTATGCCGACCCCTGCCTGCTGAGTGCCCAGCACATCTTCGACCTGGCCGACACCACGCCGACCGGCGATCTCGTCACGTTCTCGCCGTTCAGCTTCTATCCCGAGACGGAGTGGCGTTCGGATCTGGAGCTGGCCGCGGCCGAGCTCTACCACGCGGTGGCGGCGGGGGATCTCCCTCCGGGCCTGCCGCACGCGGACCCGAGCTTCTACCTGCGCAAAGCGGCCCACTGGGCCCGGGCGTACATCAACAGCCCCGACGATGCCGTCGACACGCTCAACCTCTACGACGTGAGCGCCGTGGCCCACTACGACCTGCACCGGGCCATCGACCAGGCCGGCGACCGGGGAGAGCTCCGGGTCAGCCAGGACGAGCTGGTCGCCGATCTCAAGAAGCAGCTCGACAACGCCGGGGCCCAGGCCGCCACCGACCCGTTCGGCTTCGGCTTCCCCTATGCCGCCTTCGACGGAACCTCGCACGGCCAGGGGCTGGCCATCACCGCCAGCTTCTACGACGAGCTGACCGGGACCACGACCTACGCCGAGTTCGGACGACGGCAGCTCGGGGTCATCCTCGGCTCGAACGCCTGGGGGGCGTCGTTCATCGTCGGCGCCGGGACCAGCTTCCCCCGGTGCATCCACCACCAGGTGGCCAATCTCAACGGGTCGCTCGACGGCCGCCCACCGATCCTGCTGGGCGCCGCGGTCAATGGGACCAACTCGGCCGACGTGTTCGAGGACCTGGGGGTGCCCGACGAGGCCCGGGTCTGTCCTGCCGACGGGTCGAACCCCTACGCCCTGTTCGACGGCCAAGGCGCCCGCTACCTCGACGACGTCACCTCCTGGCCAAGCAGCGAACCAGCCCTCGACTTCGTAGCCACCACCCCCCTCGCCCTCGCCCGCCAAATAGCCGGCAAGCCCTAGGCGCCCCCATGCGAACTTGCCCCCTAGTGGAGGCAGGGGAGGTCGTGGACGTTGGTCAGCGAATGCCGGTGTCGCAGTCGATGTTCGCCTGCATAGGCGGGCCCGAAGCGACCGTGACCGGAACGGCCTGACATCTCGGCAGCGCGGCTCTGGTGACGGCGGTGAGCGTGTAGCTCGCAGGGGCCAGGCTGAAGGCACCGGTGGCATCCGTGTGGGTGCTGCCGGCAACCTCACCTACCGATGTCCGGGCCTCGACCTCGGCATCCACGGGCCGGGGATCACAGGGCAGTTCGGCCTGGGCCACGGGACACGTCGGCCCCGCGGTCACCTTCCCGAACACCTGGACCCCAGCCGGAGGAGCCGACGACGGAGCCGCGGTGGTCGGATCCGTCGTTGTCGTCGACAGCCCCGAGGCGCGACGCTCCTGCCCACCGGTCTCGGCGGAGTCGCCACCTCCGCACGCGGTCGGGGCGATCGCCAGTGCCACGGCCATCAAAGCCGAGCGGCCACGAAATGTCCGGGTCATTTCTCTCATGGAAGCAGATTTCCCGCCGTTTCCGAGGCGGAGAAGCACGCTGGGCGCGAGGATCCGTTTGCCGGCAGTTTTGCTGGTCTTTGGAAGGGAGGCTGCGAGGAGTCCGAACGGGTCCCCGCAGTTCACCCAATGGCGGGTGCGGAAATAGGCGGTGTTCCCCGGCGGGGGATCCGTGGTCCTCGCGGCGCGTCATGTGAGGAGCGAGATCATGGCACGACGGACGCGACGCTCGGTTCGCCGGCGGCTTCGGGCCTTGCCGGTCCTTTGCCTGGCGATGGGTTGGCTGATTCCCGCGGTGGCGTTCCCCGATCCCGCCTCGGCAGTGGATGGCTCGATCGCTGACTGCAAAGGCCCCTTCTTCGACACGCTGACATCCGTGTTCCTTGGGCCGCTCAAGGCCCTCGGCATCGTCGATCCGACCCAGCCCGGCTGGGAGTGGGTGGATCAGGTCGACCCGTTGCGGGAGTTGGAG
>DASXTK010000496.1:0-18612 GCA_036505485.1 Acidimicrobiales bacterium | reverse complement strand
TGTGGCACCCGGTGTTGTTGGGGTCGACCAGCCGTGACAGGTTGGCGGCCTCGATCTCACGCAACGCCCCCTCGAGGGCATCGATGACCGCCCGGTGGCAGGTCATGGGGCCGATGATCGGCAGGTTCCGCTCTACCAGGTACTCGTCCTGCCATCCCTGGTCCTGCACGAAGGTGTCCTCGCCCTCGGCGGGCGGCTGATAGGCGAACTCGCCGAAGCGTTGCTTGAGCCGCAGCGGCGGCAGCACCGCGTCGCCCTGGCGCAGGAACGGGGTGTCGCCTGGGGTCCGGAACCGGATCGGGGCGCCCGGCTCCAGCGCGGAGCGCAGCGCGTTCTCGACGGCGCTGCTGTCGCCTTCGTGGGAGACCAGCATGTACCGGGGGCTCACGACGCCGATGGCCTCACCGGTGGCCGCGGTGACCGCCAGTTCGGCGGCGCCGAGCGTGGCGTCCTCGACGACGTCGGCGACGACCAGGCGGGCCCCGCCGACCAGCTCGATCACTCCGCCCGGCGCTATCCCCCGGAGCATGGCCGAAGTGCGGCTGAGCAGGGCCTCGTTGTCGGCCAGCGCGGTCACCTTGGTCTGGTCGGCCAGCGAGGCGAACTGGGCGTGCATGGCGGGATCGACGGCGATGGTGTCCAGCGGAATGGCCCAACCGGCGTCGAGCTGCTGCACGATGCGGCCTTCGCTGTCCCGACTGGCAGCCATGTCGGTGGTGGCGCTGCGGACCACCGAGACCGCACGCACACCGGGGATCACCGAGGCCGCCGCGGCCAGTCGGTCGTCGAGCACCGTCGGGGTCCAGGCCAGCAAGACACTGGGGGCAGTCGATCCGTCGGCGGGGGTTGGTCGGCCCGCGGACGCCTCGTCTTCATCGGGATCCCCGGTCCGGTGCTGGGCGTTGCCGGAGCTGGAGCCCGACCCCGATCCGGAGCCGACGTGGCCGCCGGTGGCCTGCTCGCCCAGGCCCCGGGCGATGTCGACCAGCTCGTTGGCGGACAGGACCGGGCTGCTCAAGCTGAACGAGCTGCCGTTCTCGGTCCACTCCAGCTCACCACGGGCCGCGCTGTAGCGGCCGTCTGCGGCCCGCACCTGAAGAGGGATGGTGTCGCCGTCCGACGGCGGCGGGAGCTCCGAGCCGGCGGTCTGGGTCAGCACGAAACCCCGGTCACCAGGACCGGCGTACACCTGGGTCACCACGTCACCGGCCGCCCGAACTGCGGGCGAGGCGAAGCCGTCCAGGCCATGCGGAACCAACAACTCGGGCTGGGCGGCGCCGGCGTCGCTGAGGGTGGTCGTCCCGAACTCGGACCAGTCCTCCGGGGTGGCGCGCCCGTCGACGTCCAGGCTGGCGGCCAGATCCACCAGTTGGTCGGAGGCCAGGGTCCCGGTCACGGTCAGGTCGAGCCCGTCGCTGTGCACCGCCACCTTGCGCCCATCGGCGCTGAGGTAGCCCTGGCCGCCGCCCTCCAGCTCCACCACCCGGACCGCCTGATCCATGTCGAACAGGCGGGGCGCCATCCACTGGTCGGTGGCCCGCACCTTGACCCAGGCCCGCCCGTCGGTCCACGAGCGGACGTCCACCTCGGGCCCGCCATCGGTGCGCACCGTCCCGGCGAGATGTTCCCGCAGCCCGTGCGGCAGCTCCGCCGGTTCGGGCGCAACCGTGGCCTCGCCGGGTTCGAAGCCCTCGTCCTGGACCTGTCCGGCCGGGCTGGCCGGGGTCATGAAGGCGGCGCTGTTGGCGTAGCCCTGAGCGTCGGCCTGCGAGGCACCTTCCGTGGCGCCTTCCTCGTCCGAGTCTTCGATCTCGCTGGGCTGGTCGGCGTTGACCTGCAGCGAGCGCACCTTGAAGCTGAGCACGGCCGTGCCCGGCTGCTCGGTGAACCCCTGGGCCGCGGCCCACATGGTCCGCTCGTCGGACTCCTCGGCCCGGACCTCGACCGCCAACGGCACCAGGTCGTCACGGTCGAGCCACACATCCACCGGATCCGACGGGTACACCGCCCGCAGGTCACCGGCGGGCGACAGCGCATCCAGGAACCGAGCCACCTGGGACGCCTGGACCCGTACGCCGAGTGCCGAACGCTCGGCGATGGTCCGCTCGCCCAGCTGCGTCGGATCCGCGGTCAGAGCGAAGCTGTCCACCGCGGTGATGAGCTCCAGCGGCGTGGGCGCGGTGTCGGAGAAGGGCTCGCGGTTGATGACTGAATGGCTCCAGTCCGACACGCCACCGGGGCAGCTGGAACAGCTCCGGGCCGCATGCAACGACCAGGTGTCGTCCTTGACCACCAGCCGCAGGTCGCCGGCTGCGGGCTCGGTGGCGGGGTGGAGCTCGCTCAGGCTCAGCGACAGGGTCTCCGGTGCCCGATAGGCCAGCTCGCCGGAGAAGTCCCGCCGCCCACCGCTGTCGGGCTGGTCGGACCGGCCGTGCTCGGTCAGCTTGAACTCGGCGTCGACGGAGGCGATCTCGTGCTGGGCGGTCAGCACCTGGTCCTGGAGGTCGTCGGCGGCTGCCGGTCGGGGTGCGTTCTGGCCCGGACCGACGCCGGCCACGGTGGCTCCGACCACCAGCGCCACGATGGCCGCGGCCAAGGCGATGGCCCGTCGCCGCGACTGGAGCTGCCAGCGCAGCGCTCGCTGGTTCGGCGGTCGGGCTGGCAGGTTGGCCATGACCCCGGCCACGACATCGGGTACTTCAGCGATGGGCTCGAACCGCAGTTGGGAGCGGACGAACACCACGTTGCGCTCGAAGCGGGCACAGCCGGCGCACTGCTCGAGATGGTCGTCGAGCTGGGCGTGCAGCTCGTCGCCCTCGTCCAGTTCGCCGTCGGCTGCGGCCGAGATGGCGCGGAGCGCGTCCTCACACTTCACCCAGCACGCCCCGATCGTCGTGCACCTTGTCGGCCTCGGCCGACCAGCGGTGCAGTTGTTGGCGTGCGTGGAAGACCCGACTCTTCACCGTGCCCTCGGGGACACCCAGCACCTCGGCGGCCTCCCGATAGCGCAGGCCCAAGACCTCGACGAGCAACAACGGTGTGCGCAGGTTGGGCGGGAGGCTGTCCAGCGCGGCCTGCAGCTCCATGCGCAGGTCCGGCGGAGCGACCACCGGTGCGGGCGCGCTCATCCGGCTGGCCTCCACGATGCGCTTCTGCCGTTCCCGGCTGCGCAGGGCGTCGATCGCGGCGTTGCGGGCGATCTGGAACATCCACGTCGTGAACTTGGCTTGGAACGTGAACGAGTCGAGCTTGGTGTAGACCCGAACGAAGGTCTCCTGGGTGATGTCCTCGGCCAGGGCGTCGTCGCCCAGGAAGCGGCGCAGGAAGCGCCAGACGTGCAGCTGGTGGTCCCGCACCAGCTGTTCGAACGCGCGAGTGTCGCCTGCCGAGGCCGCTCGGATGACGGCCGGTTCTGGTTCCCGCACGCTCCGCTCCCCGTCGAGCCGTGTGCATCACAGTCGTATGCGCATCGGTTGGGCAGATGGTATGTCCGCATCGGGCGTGGAACCCGGCGGCCCTTTCGGCTGGTGGTCGGGGCCGATGCGCCAGGCCCAGCACCACAAGCCGACCATGACGACGAACGCGATCAGCAGAGGAGTCGTGCCTCCGACGTCCTCGCTGGCGTTGTCGGGTGGCTGGAGGGATTCGTCGACCGGATCGGCGCGATCGACCACGACCACGACGGGCTGCCCGTCAGCGCCTGCGGCCTTCGGCGGCAACAGCGCGATGAGGCAGAGCCCCAACAGCGCGGCCACAACTGCCACCAGTACCAGTCTCACCCTCACGTGGGATGAGACGACGGGAACGGCCGGTTGGTTCAGCCGTTCGTGGTCGAGGTGGACCGGTCCTCGGCGTTCAGGTCGACGTCGAGCTTGCCGTCCTCGACCTTCACCGGATACTGGGGCAGGCCCTCGCCGTCCACGGGAAACTCCTGGTCATCCCCACAGTTCGCGACGAACACCTCCTTGCGGTCGTCCCACTCGGTCACGCAGTCCCGAGGGCCACCGGGAGGGCGGATGTCGAAGGCGTACCACCCGGAGTCCGGGTCGTCGCCCAGGTGCTGTAGCCAGATGTCCCGGTCGCCGCCGGCCACATCGGAGAAGATGATCGGCCCCCGCTCGGCGATCTCGTCGGCCATGTTCTCGGCGTCGGCTCCCTGGAAGGTGTCGTCGCCCAGACGGACCTTGACCGCGCCCCGGTTGGCCATGACCGAGACCGCAACCGCGATGCCCAGAGCCACCACCACCCCCGCCGCGGCCACCGCCAGGGCCCGGCCGGCATGCCCCTGGCTGCGCTGAACCGGACTCATGACCTACGAGAGGGTTGAGACTTGGGGGCCGGGCTGGGCATCCCCGTAGTATCGCCATCCGTCATGGACCTGTACGAATACCAAGGCAAACAGTTCTTCGCCCGCTTCGACATCCCGGTCTCTCCCGGGAAGGCGGCCGACACCGTCGACGAGGCGGTGAGTGCGGCGGAAGAGATCGGGTACCCGGTGGTGATCAAGGCCCAGGTGCAGGTCGGCGGTCGGGGCAAGGCCGGCGGCATCAAGCTGGCCAACGACGCCGACGAGGCCCGCACCCACGCCGGGGACATCCTGGGGATGGACATCAAGGGCCACATCGTCCACCGGGTGTGGGTCGAGCTGGCCTCGGACATCGCCGAGGAGTACTACGCCAGCTTCACCCTCGACCGGTCGGCCAAGAAGCATCTGGGGATGCTGTCGGCCCAGGGCGGCGTGGAGATCGAGGCGGTCGCGGCGGAGAACCCCGACGCCATCGCCAAGATCCACATCGACCCGGTCGACGGTCTGACCGAGGAGCAGGCCCGGGAGTGGGTGGCAGCGGCCCAGCTCAACCCCGAGGCCACCGAGGGCACGGTCGAGATCCTGCTGAAGCTCTACAACGCCTACGTCGACGGCGACGCCGACCTGGTGGAGATCAACCCGCTCATCCTGAAGCCCACCGGCGAGGTCCACGCCCTCGACGCCAAGGTGACGCTGGACGGCAACGCCCTGTTCCGCCACCCGGACTACGAGGAGTACGAGTTCACCCAAGTGCGCGACGAGCGCGAGCAGGCCGCCAGCGACAAGGGCCTGCAGTACGTGGGGCTCGACGGGTTCGTCGGCGTGATCGCCAACGGCGCCGGGCTGGCCATGTCCACCGTCGACATCGTCAACCAGGTGGGCGGCGAGCCGGCCAACTTCCTGGACATCGGCGGCGGGGCCTCGGCCGAGGTGATGGCCGGTGCGTTGGAGGTCATCAACAACGATCCCAACGTGCGCTCCATCTTCATCAACATCTTCGGCGGCATCACCAAGGGCGAAGATGTGGCCAACGGCATCGTCACCGCCCTGGGCCGGGTCCAGATCGAGGTGCCGATCGTCATCCGCCTCGACGGCACCAACGCCGACCTGGGCCGGGAGATCCTCCAGCCGCACCTGTCCGACCAGCTCCAGATGGAGCCGACCATGCTCGACGCGGCCAAGCGCGTCGTCGAGCTGGCCGGCGCCGGGAAGTAAGGCGAGGTCCGAACGACATGGCGATTTTCGTCGACGAGACCACCAAGGTGGTCTACCAGGGCCTCACCGGCAGCCAAGGCCGCTTCTACGGGCTGTTGAACAAGGAGTACGGCACCCAGGTCGTGGCCGGGACCAACCCCAAGAAGGCCGGCACCGACGTCGAAGGCATCCCGGTGTTTGCCTCGGTGGGTGAAGCGGTCGAGGAGACCGGCGCCAGTGCGTCGTGCATCTTCATCCCCGCCCCGGGTGTTCGGGACGCGGTGATCGAGGCGGCCGAGGGCGGCGTCACCTTCGTCGTCTGCATCACCGAGGGCGTGCCGGCCCAGGACGAGGCGTGGTTCTTCAACAAGCTGCGCCGCGACTTCCCCCAGGTCCGGCTGCTCGGACCCAACTGCCCAGGCATCATCAGCCCGGGGCGGGCCAACATCGGCATCACCGCCGGTCACATCGCCAAGGAGCCGGTGGAGGGCGAGCCCGCCGTAGGCATCGTCAGCCGTTCGGGCACCCTCACCTATCAGGCGCTCTATGAGCTGAAGCTCAACGACATCGGGGTCTCGACCTGCGTCGGCATCGGTGGCGACCCGGTTCCGGGGACGTCGTTCATCGACTGCCTGGAGGCGTTCGAGGCCGACCCCGGCACCGACGCGGTGATGATGATCGGCGAGATCGGCGGCTCGGCCGAGGAAGAGGCCGCCGAGTTCATCTCGGCCAAGATGTCCAAGCCGGTGGTGTCGTACGTGGCCGGCGTGACCGCACCTCCGGGCAAGAAGATGGGCCACGCGGGCGCCATCGTCTCCGGAGGCAAGGGCACGGCCCAGGCCAAGATGGACGCCCTGTGCGATGCCGGAGCCAAGGTCGGGCTCAACCCCACCGAGGCCGGCCGGCTGATGGTCGAGGTCGTGCGCGGCTTGTCCTGAGACGGCAGAGCTCGAACGCGAGAAGGCCCCGCTCCTGCGAGCGGGGCCTTCGTCGTAAGGACTGCGTTGTCAGGCGCCGTCGAATGCGGACCGATCAGAACGGCGTGGGAGGAGCGCCGCTCGGCGCGCCGGCGGATGCCTCGTCGCTCTGCATGTGCTCCATCACCGCGCCGGTGATCAAGCCGGCGGATGCGAGGAAGCCCAGCCAGAGGCCGATGCCGGCATCCCAGCCGCCCTTGTCCACCAGGAGATAGCCGATGGCGATCAGGCCGGCGAACACCGCAAGCACCAGGTTGATCTGGGTCCAGGTGAAGCCGAAGAGGCGATCGGGCAGGCTGACGTTGGCGAACGTGGTCAGCGCTACGAGGCCACCCATGATCAGGCCGATCAGGCCGATGTAGGTGGCCATCGGGAAGAGACCGTTGCCGAAGCCGTTCTCGCCGCCGCTGAAACCACTCGGCGCATCGAACCAGTTGAAGAAGAGAGAGATGAAGGCCACAAGTCCCGAGACCATGATCACGATCTGGGATGGTTTGGGCTGATTGTTCACGGTTAACCGCCCTTTCTGTAGGTCGTCAGATGAGGCGCCACGGTGGGAACGCTAACGCGCCGTTTTGTCGCCGTCACCGATCCTGTCGCCGACGGGGGCCACCTGGTCTGAGCACTACCATCAGGCTCGATGCCCCCCGCCCGGATCGCCGTTCTCGCGTCAGGCAGCGGCACGCTACTCGACGCGATCCTCGGAGCGGCGCTTCCCGTCTCGGTGGTGGTCACCGACCGCCCGTGCCGGGCGCTCGACGTGGCTGCCGCGCACGAGGTACCGGCCGAGCTGGTGGAACGCACCGAGTGGGGATCGTCGTTCGATCGCGATGCGTACACCGAGCGGTTGGTCAAGGTCCTGCAAGCCCATGAGATCGAGCTGGTGGTCATGGCCGGGTTCGGCACGGTGGTTCCGCACATCGTCGACACCTTTCCCAATCGGGTGCTCAACAGCCATCCAGCGCTACTGCCCGCGTTCAAGGGCTGGCATGCGGTCCAGGCCGCGCTGGACTACGGGGTAAAGGTCACCGGCACCACCATCCACGTGGTCACCGCCGAGATGGACGAGGGTCCGATCCTGGCCCAGCAGGCGGTCGAGGTTCGGGACGACGACACCGCCGACACCCTCCACGAGCGCATCAAGCAGGTCGAACGCCAGCTCTATCCCGAAACGATCCGCCGCTTCCTGACGACATTGGAGGAATGAGAGTGCCCCGCGCCCTGTTCTCGGTACACGACAAGACCGGTGTGGTCGAGCTGGCGCGGGGGCTGGCCGCCCTGGGCTGGGAGCTGGTGGCGTCCCGGTCGACGGCCGCCGCGCTGCGTGACGCCGGTCTCGAGGTGCTCGAGGTCGGCGATCTGACCGGTGTCCCCCCGATCCTGGGTCACCGGGTGGTGACCCTGCACCCCAAGATCCACGGCGGGCTGCTTGGTGACCGTGACAACCCCGAGCACCTGGCCGAGATGGCGGAGTACGGCATCGAGCCGATCGACCTGGTCGTGTCGAACCTCTATCCCTTCCGGCAGGAACCCGGGATCGAGCTCATCGACATCGGCGGACCGACTCTGGTCCGGGCGGCGGCGAAGAACCATGCGCATGTCGGCGTAGTGGTCGATCCGTCCGGCTACGAGCCGGTCCTCGACGAGATCCGTCAGGACGGTGGGCTGTCGGCGGCGACCCGGCGACGACTGGCGGCCGAGGCGTTTGCTTCGATCGCGGCCTATGACGCCGAGATCGCCGAGTGGTTCGGGAGCCAGGACGAACCGGGCGAGCTGCCGCCGTCGCAGCATCTGACCTACTGGCGGGCGCCGCTGGAGCTCCGTTACGGCGAGAACCCCCACCAGCGGGCCGCGGTCTATCGGGCCGACGGAGCGTCGCCCTGGTGGGCGTCGATGGTGCAACACGGCGGCCTGGCCCTCAGCTACCTCAACCTCTACGACGCCGATGCCGCCTGGCTGATGGTCCACGACCTGGCCCAGCGTTTCGGCCAGCCCGCGGCGGTCATCGTCAAGCACGCCAACCCCTGTGGTGCAGCGGTCGCGGGGACGCTTGCGGACGCCTACCAGCACGCCTTCGAGTGCGATGAGCGCTCGGCTTTCGGCGGCATCGTGGCCGTCAGCGAACCGCTGGACGCTGAGACCACCGAGCGGATGGTGGCCGCAGCCCAGGCCGATGTGGTGATCGCTCCGGGTTACGCCGAAGGGACGATTGATGCGCTGCAGGCCAAGCGCAAGCGCACCCGGTTGTTGGAGGCGTCTCCGCCCCAGCCCGATGCGTGGCACTTGCGCCCTGTGACCGGGGGGTTGCTGGTGCAGGAGCAGCACCGGTTCGTGGCCGACCGGGCCGACTGGCGGGTGGTGACCTCACGCCAGCCCACGGACGCCGAATGGGCCGACGCCGACCTGGCTTGGCGGATGTGCGGGTGGGTCAAGTCCAACGCGATCGTCCTGGCCAAGGACGGAACGGCCTGGGGCATCGGCGCCGGGCAGCAGAACCGGGTCGAGGCCGGGATCCTGGCCGCTCAGAAGGCCGCGGGACGAGCCGCCGGCGGCGCCTGTGCCAGCGACGCCTTCTATCCTTTCCCTGACGGGATCGAGGCTGCGGCCGACGCCGGGGTCGGGGTGGTGATCCAGCCCGGCGGCGGGATCCACGACGACGGCATCATCGCCCGAGCGGACGAGTTGGGGCTGGCGATGGTCTTCACCGGGGAACGCCACTTCTACCACTGACCGAAATTGAGATTCCCGTGGTTGCATGGCAACCGTTCGCATCGCAATTTCGGAGGAGGAGCCGATTCATGACCGCTCGTCTGCTTGCCGGGGCGCCGGTGGCCGAGGCCGTGCTGGCCGATGTGGCCGACCGCGTCCGCAAGCTGGCCATCGACGGCAAGCGAGTCGGGCTCGGGACCATCGTCGTGGGGGACGATCCGGCGTCGCTTGGCTATGTCCGCAAGAAGCACGAGGCCTGTGAGCAGGTCGGCATGGACAGCTACCACATCGACGTTTCCGCCAGTGCCGGGCAGGAAGCGCTGCTCGCGGCGGTAGACCGGTTCAACGCTGATCCCGCAGTCGACGGCTACCTGATCCAGCATCCGGTCCCGGACGGCTTCGACTTCGCGAAGGCGCTGGAGCGGATCGATCCGGCCAAGGACTCCGACGGCCTACATCCGGTGAGCCTGGGCAAGCTGGTCCTCCAGCAGCCGGCCGCGGTGCCGTGCACCCCGGCTGGGATCCAGGCCCTTTTCGTGCACTACGGCATCGACGTGGCCGGCAAGAACGTGGTGGTGGTGGGCCGGGGACCGACGCTGGGCCGTCCCCTGGCCTTGCTGCTGACCCTCAAGCAGCCGGGGGCCAACGCTGCGGTCACGGTGGTCCACACCGGGGTCCCCGACCTGGCCGACTACACCCGAGCCGCGGACGTCGTGGTCGCCGCAGTGGGGGTGCCGTCCTTCATCACCCCGGACATGGTGAAGCCCGGCGCCGTGGTGGTCAGCGGCGGCATCACCTGGGAGGGCCGCAAGCTCCTCCCCGACGTCGACGAATCGGTCGGCGAAGTGGCCTCCTGGATCACCCCCCGCCTAGGCGGCGTAGGCGTCACCACCGTCGCGTTGTTGCTACGCAACACCGTCGACGCCGCCGAACGGGGTCTGCGGTCGTAGGGGAACGAGAACGACAAACGAGGCGGCCAAGCCAGCCCCCTCGGGGGCTGGCTTCCTCCATTGTGTTCCCAGACGGCCCTCGCTGGTCCCGCGGCGGGGTGGCGAGGCAATAGTGCCCACGATCGGGAGGCTGAGGCGATAGTGCCCGTATGCGGGCACTATCGCCTCAAGCTCAACCAGGTGGGCACTATTGCCTCGCCATAAGCGGCAACCGACCACGGAGGGCGGTCAAGGGTCAGGTCGGCGGCACGGAGCGAAGCGATCGGGCCGTCGGGCTGCCGCCCTTGACCGGCCGGGCACGGACGCGAACACAATGGAGACCGCCAGCCCCACAGGGGCTGGCTTGGGCGCCTCGTTATTCGGTTTCCTCTGCCTCGGGCTCCGCGACCGGTGCGGGGTCGGCTTCTAGTTCGTGGACTACTTGTTCGACCTCGAAGCGGGCGTTGGCTATGCGGTCGCGGCAGATCCGTAGGAGCTCGGAGGCTCGGCGGACCCGGGCGCCGAGGACGTCCACGTCGACCTCGTCGCCGTCCAGCTCGCGCAGGATGTCGTCCAGTTCGGCCAGGGCCGCGGCGTAGCCGATCTGCTCGCCGTCAGGCTCCGATTCACTCATGGTCGGGCTCCGTAGGGGTGACATCCGGGAACCCGTCGACGGTACTGCCCACGCGGTCACCCGACGCGACGGTGGTGACCAACTCGTCTCCGACAACCAAATCGGCGGCCGAACGGACCAACCGGCCGTCGGCCCAACGGGTGATGGACCAGCCTCGGGCCAACGTTCGCTCCGGGTCGAAGGCCCGCACTTGGGCCTCGACCCCGGCCAGCTCGCGCTCGGACGCCTCGACCACCCGGGGCGCTCGTTGGCCCAGCTGGTGGCGCAGCCGATCCAGCCGCTGCTCGTGGGTCCGGAGGTGGATGCGGGCGCCGGTCTCGACTCGGCCGGTTGCTCGTTCCAGAACCCGGACGCTGCGATCGAGCGCGGTCTCGGCCGCATGGCCCAACCCAACTGCCCGGTTGGACAGCACGACATCGGCCGCGGCCAGGCCATGACGGGTCCCCAGGCACACATGGCGGGCGCACGTGCGCAGCCGGGCGGCCTCCCCGTTGAGCGCCACCCGGGCGGTCTCACCGATGGCCAGCCACCGGGTCTGCAGCTGGCCGTCGAACTCCCGGACCGCAGTCACCATGGCCTGGGCACACGCGGTCGGGGTCTTGAACGACAGGAAGGCCACCTCGTCGGCGACGCTGCGGTCGATGTCGTGGCCGATCCCGGTGACCACCGGAACCGGCAGGTCGGCGATGGCCCGGGCGATGACCTCGCTGTCGAAGGTGGCCAGGTCGGTGGCCGATCCACCGCCGCGCACCAACAACACCACGTCGACGGTCCTCGCCACGACCGCCCGGAGCGCCGCAGCCACATGCCGCGGCGCTCCTCGTCCCTGGACCCGGGCGTCCGCCCGGCGTACCCGAAAGGCCAGACCGGAAGAGCGGAGCTCGTTCAACACGTCCTGCTCGGCCGCGCTGCCGGCGCTGGTCACCAGACCCAACCGCAACGGCACCTGGGGGAAGGTCAGACGTTGCTGGCGGGCCAGCAATCCCTCGGCCTCGAGCTGGCGCAACAGCCGTTCCCGGTCCGCCGCCAACCGACCCAACGTGAACGTGGTGTCGATGTCGGTCATCTGAAGCTGCAGCCGCCCGCCCGGCGCCCAGAAGCCGAGGCGTCCCCGGATGCGGACCTCGGTCCCATTGTCCATCCGCACCGCGTCGCCGGCCTGGCGGAGCTGGGCGTTGACCCGCCGTCGAGCCGCGTCGAACAGCACGATCGGCAGGGACGCGACGGCCGGGCGGGCCAGGTCTCCACCCGGCGCCGGCTCCACCAGATCGAACCAGACCGTGCCCTTGGCGCTGGGTTTGGTGCGGTTGCGGATCTCGCCGCGCAGCCACACCTCGTCGGGGAAAGCCCGCCGCAGCGCGCCCACCAACGCCTCGCCGATCTCGCTGACCGACCAGGTAGGTTCCGTGCTGTCGTCCCACAACGACGGCGTGTCTGCTGAGCGCGGTAGGTCCCTACTCACCCAGCCGACCTTATCGACCGGTTTCCGCCGTAGCGGATGCCGCATCAATGACCCGCCTCTGACACTGAGAGGGTGCACGGACCCATGACACCCGAACCACGCCTGGAGATCGCCCCGGGGGTCATTCAGATCGACACCCGGCTGGGCGGATGGGACCAGGTCACGGCCGGCTACCTGATCACCGGGGTGGCGCCGGTGCTGCTCGAGACCGGCAGCCAGAGCTCGGTGGCCGAGCTCCTCGCCTCGCTGGAAGCGCTGGGCGTCGACGCCGACGGTCTGGCTGGGGTCGCGGTCACCCACATCCATCTCGACCATGCCGGCGGTGTCGGGGACGTGGCCGCGGCGTTCCCCAACGCCACCGTCTACGTCCACGAACGGGGGGCCCGCCATCTTGTGGATCCCACCCGGCTGGTCGACAGTGCGGCCCGGGTCTACGGCCCTCTCCTCGACTCCCTCTACGGGCGGCTCAACCCCACGCCGGCCGAACGGGTCCACGTGCTCGCCGACGGCGAGACGATCGCCGTCTCATCCAACCGGACCCTGACCACCGTCGACTCCCCAGGACACGCCAAGCACCACCTGGCCTTGCACGACTCAGAGTCCGGGCTGCTGTTCGCCGGGGACGCGGTGGGGGTACGGCTCCCCGACGTCGGGGTGCTGCGTCCGGCCACCCCGCCGCCCGACTTCGACCTCGACCAGGCCCTCCACTCGCTGCAGCGCTTCGCCGAGCGGCGCCCCAGCGGCATCGCCCTGGCCCACTTCGGGCTGGTGCCCGACCCCGAGGCCATCCTGGAGGAAGCCGACGGCACCCTGTGCCGCTGGGCCGAGGTGGCGGAAGCGGCCTGGAAGGAGGGACGCGACATCGCCGACGCCCTCAGCGAGCACTTCGCCCACGACCTCGACGCCGTGGATCCCGAGAAGCGGGACCGTTTGGAGACCCTCAACGGCATCCACTCCAACGCCGCCGGATTCCACCGCTGGCTGGACCAAGGCGGCCACGTCCACTCCCACGGCCCCGCTATTGAACCGAGGTTGGTAAAGGGTGGAGAGGACCAGTAGACAAACCCCGCGCGTTCCACTCCGAGAAGGGGACAGACCGTCATGCCCGAAGCAGTCATCGTCGCCACCGCCCGCAGCCCCATCGGCCGGGCCATGAAGGGGTCTCTGGTCGATTGCCGGCCCGACGACCTGAGCGCCACCATCATCAAGACCGTCCTGGAGAAGGTTCCGCAGCTCGACCCCCAGACGATCGACGACCTGATCATGGGCTGTGGTCAGCCCGCGGGTGAGTCGGGCTTCAACGTCGGGCGGGTGGCGGCCATCCTCGCCGGACTGCCCGACGTCCCCGGCGTCACCGTGAACCGCTACTGCTCCTCCTCGCTGCAGACCATCCGCATGGCCGCCCACGCCATCAAGGCCGGTGAGGGCGACGTCTTCATCTCCGCCGGCGTGGAGACCGTCAGCCGCTACGCCAGCGGATTCGCCGACGGCGGAACCCACAACAAGGCCTTCGCCGACGCCGAGGCCCGCACCGCGGAGCGCACCAACGGCGCCGACTCGTGGGAGCCGCTGTCCGGGCTGCCCGACATCTACATCGCCATGGGCCAGACCGCCGAGAACGTCCGCCTGGCCGAGAACGTCGGCCGTCAGGAGATGGACGAGTTCGCGGCCCTGTCGCAGCAGCGGGCCGTGTCCAACCAGGAGAACGGCTACTGGGACGCCGAGATCACCCCGATCACCACGCCGTCGGGCACCGTGGTCACCAAGGATGACGGTCCGCGCGCCGGCACCACGGCCGAGAAGCTGGCCGAGCTGAAGCCGGCGTTCCGGCCCGACGGTCAGGTCACCGCCGGCAACGCCTGCCCCCTCAACGACGGGGCCGCCGCGGTGGTCGTGATGAGTGACACCAAGGCCCAGGAGCTGGGGATCACCCCGCTGGCCCGCATCGTGTCGTCCGGCGTCACCGGCCTCAACCCCGAGATCATGGGGCTCGGCCCGATCGAGGCGTCACGCCAGGCGCTGGCCCGGGCCGGCAAGACCATCGACGACATCGACCTGGTGGAGATCAACGAGGCCTTCGCCGCCCAGGTCATCCCGTCGGCCAAGCACCTCGACATCCCGTGGGAGAAGCTCAACGTCAAGGGCGGCGCCATCGCTCTGGGCCACCCCTTCGGCATGACCGGGGCCCGGATCATGACCACGCTGATCCACGCCCTCCAGGACGAGGACAAGACCTGGGGCCTGGAGACCATGTGCGTCGGTGGTGGTCAGGGCATGGCCATGATCATCGAGCGCCTCTCGTAGCGATGAGTTAGGGCCGGGGCGCACGTCTACCCGGCCAGAACCTCCCATCCCGGGAGGGCGGGCAAAGGAGACGCAGAGATGGCTGACAACAAATTCTCATACACGCTGACCCGGACCCTGGATGCCCCGGTGGCCCAGGTGTGGAAGGCGTGGACCACGCCCGAGGACTACGCCGTGTGGGCCAACGCCGTGCCCGGCTCGGTCGAGCTCGACGTGAGATCCGGCGGGCCGTGGAAAGCGGTGATGAAGACCCCTGACGGGTCGCAGTTCCCGATGACCGGTTCCTACGTGGAGGTGGTCGAGAACCAGCGGCTGGTGGTCGGCATGGACGTCCCCGGCCTTCCCGAACCGGCCACGATGGGCATGGAACTGGCCGATCACGGCGACAAGACCGTCATCACCCTGAACCAGGTGTGCAGCTCCGAGGAGGAGCGGGCGATGGCCGAGGAGGGCAGCAACATGCTCCTCGACGGCCTGGTGGCCTTTCTGGCCAAGGCGTAGACAACCCTCCTTTCCGGCGTCCCGCAGCGGCCGGGGGATTCCACTGCGAGACGCCGGAAGGGTTGTTTCACTCCGCCCGGACAGCTTCGGCCGGAGCGAGGCGGCTGGCTCGGGCCGCGGGATACAGACCCGCTAGGGCGCCGACCAGCAGTGATGCCGCCACTCCACCCAGCAGGGCGGTCTGGGGGATGGCGAAGGTCCAGTCCCGGGCGTTGGCGTAGATGGCGGTGATCGCCGCACCCAACGCCACGCCGATGGTGCCGCCGAGACCGGCCAGCAGCATCGACTCCACCAGGAACTGCATCCGGATGTGCCGGCGGGTGGCCCCCAGGGCCCGGCGCACCCCGATCTCGGCCCGGCGTTCCAGCACTGAGATCACCATCACGTTGGCGATCCCGACCCCGCCGACCAGCAGCGCCACCGATCCCAGCCCGAGCAGCAGCGCGGTCAGGGTCTTGTCGGCCTGGGCCTTGGCCTCGAGGGCATCGCTGGGCCGGGTGACCTCCACCTCGTTGGGGTTCTCGGGGTTGGCGGTCTCGGCCAGCACCGACCACACCGACTCGGTGTAGTCGGGGTCGGTCCGCACCCGCACCGTGGACGGGGCGTCGTCGATCCCGAACAGCGACTTGGCGACGTCGTAGCCGACCATGACGGAACGGTCGATGTCCGGCGCGAGCGGCACCGGGTCGAGGATGCCGATCACCTTGAACCACCGGCCGCCGATGAACACCAGCGGGTCGCCGTTCAGGCTGGTGATGCCGAGACGCTCAGCCGCCACCGACCCCAGCACGACACTCGGGTAGGCCCCGGTCGCCGGGTTGAGGAAGACGCCGTCGGCCAGCGTGCCGTCGAGCGTGTCGAGCAGGTTGGTCTCGGTGGCGAGCACCGAGATCCCACCGGACTCCTCGGCCGGGATCAGATCGTTGCGGCGGACGGTGGCGTCGTCGACGGTCCGGGTCGCGGACGCCGACTCGACCGGATCGATCCGGCGGATCATCGCCGGTGCGGACAACGGCAGCTCGGAGGAATCACCGAAGATGGACTGGCCCGGCTGGACCTGCAGCAGGTTGGTGCCCAAGGTGTCGAGCTGGGCCAGGAGGTCGGCCCGGCTCGACGACGAGATCCCGACGACCGAGATCATCGCGGCGATGCCGATGGTGATGCCCACCGCGGTCAGCAACGTGCGCAACCGCTTGGACCGCAGGCCGACGAGGCCCTGGCCGACGATGTCCCGCGGGCGTACCCGGGTGGGCGCGAGCACGCTTGTAGTGGCGCTCACAGGGTCCCACCTGGCCCGGTTCCGGCTCCGCTGAGCGCAACCTGCCCGGCCGGTGCGGCCCCGTCGCGGCGCGAGTCGTGCGCGACCCGACCGTCCCGCAAGGCGATGACCCGCGGGGCATGGGCCGCTACGGAGGCGTCATGGGTGATCAGCACGATGGTGGTGCCGCCGGCGTGGAGCGCACCGAACACGTCGAGGATCTCCCCGCCGGTGGCCGAGTCGAGGTTCCCGGTGGGCTCGTCGGCCAGCACGATGGCGGGTCCTCCCACGATGGCCCGGGCGATGGCCACCCGCTGCTGCTCGCCGCCGGACAGCTCGGTCGGGCGGTGGGTGGCTCGCTTGGCCAGGCCCACCTGCTCCAACGCCCGAGTCGCCCGTTCCCGGCGCTCACCGCTGGGGACGCCGCGGTAGACGAGGCCGGTGGCCACGTTGTCTTCCGCGGTCAGACCCGACAGCAGGTGGAAGCGCTGGAACACGAACCCGATCCGCCGGGCCCGCAGGGCTGAGAGCTGCGGGTCGCTGAGCCGGCTCAGATCCGACCCGGCGACCCGCACGATGCCCGTCGAGGGGCGGTCGAGCGCACCGATCATGTGCAGCAGCGTCGATTTGCCCGAGCCCGAGGGACCGACGACCGCCACCATCTCGCCGCTGACCACGTCGAGGCTGACCCCATCGAGGGCCCGGACCGGCGGCGCACCGGGATACTCCTTGACCGCGTCCCGGAGTTGCAGGACGGGGACGATGCGCCGGGGTCCGTCGGGCTGGGGCCGGGTCGAGGACGGCTCAGGTCGGCCCCGGCGTCGCAGAAGCCGCCTCATTTCGGCACGACCACGGTGTCGCCCTCGGCCACATCGCCGGTGACCTGGACCCAACCGTCGGCGAAGGCGCCGGTCTCGACCGTAACGAGCTCGGTCGTGCCGTTGCTCTTCACCCGCTCGATGGCGTAGCCGCCTTCGGAGAGGGCCAGCAGGGCGTCGACCGGCACCGCCAGCACGCCGGTGGCTGCGCTGGTCACCACCCGCACCGTCACCGGGGCCGCGTCGAGCGTCCCGGCCAGGCTGGGATCGGCCAGAGACACCGTCACCTCGATGGTGGGATCCGTGGGCTTACCGGTGACCGGGTCGGTGCTGGAGCTGGTGGCCACCGTGCCGATGGAGGCGATGGTGCCCTGCAGGATCGTCCCATCGGGCAACTCCACCTCGACGGCCTGGCCCAGGCTCACGAGGCTCTGCTTGGTGGCGTCGAGGTCCATGGTGACCTGGCGGGTCGCGCCGGTGGCCTTGGCTAGGACACCATTGGCCGGCGCGCCGACGGCGCTGGGCAGCTCGGCGATGCGGATCGCGCCTGGCTGGACGACCACGTCGCCCGGGTTGAAGGTGCCGGTCTGCTCCTTGCCTTGGTCCTTCTGCCACTTCTTCAAGGCCGTGGTGGTGGCCGAGGTCCACTCGTTGTCGACGGTGAGGCTGTCCGAAGTGGCGTAGCCCAGGGCGACGAGGTTGGCTTCGACCTCGGCGATGTCGGGACCGTCGTCGACATCGGCACCGAGGGCCCGCCAGAACGGACGATCGCCGAACCACAGGGTCACCGGGAGCCCGTCGACCTCGGCCACGGTCTGACCGCGGTCCACGATGGTGCCGAGCGCCGGCAGGGCGGTGATGGTCCCGTTGGCGGACAACGAGACGTCCGTCGTCTCGCCGTAGCCGAGCGTGCCGGCCAGCTCCTCCCGCTCCTCGAGGTCCTTCAGCGTCACCTGGGCGGTGGAGGCACCGGCGGCATCGCTCTCGTCGCCGTCACCGTCGCTGGCATTGGCGGCGTTGTTGTCGTCTCCCCGGAAGGCCACGACGGCACCACCGCCCACAAGGAGCAACGAGGCGAGTCCTCCGGCGAGGACCCGCCGCCGTCGGATCGGATGGGCGCTCATGTGTTGCCACCGCCGGTGTTGGTCCTCGGGCCTTCTCCGCCGCCGGGACCGCCGTTGAGGCCGGCCTGCTCGCCGCAGTCGTCCATGTCCTGGCGGAACTGGTCGTTCTCCGCGCTGCCGGGTGCGGCTCCGGGTTGCTGACCGCCGTCGCCCGGGGCGGCGCCGATGGTGACGCGGCCGCTGGAGTCGACCTGGGGGTCAGGCATGTCGTAGCCCTTGTCGCGCATGCACTGGGCCATCGCCACCTGCTTGTCCTGCATCTCGGCGACTTCCTCGGGGCTGAGGTTCATCTCCGGGGCGGCATCATCGAGGATGTGCTGGCACGCTTCTTGGGCGGCCTGCATCTCTTCCTCGGTGGCGCCGGAGTCCGGACCGCCTATGTCGATGGCGACCCCG
>DASXTK010000495.1:0-1619 GCA_036505485.1 Acidimicrobiales bacterium | reverse complement strand
GGCATCTACACCGCCAACGTAGATGGCACCAACATCCAACGGGTCACGAACTCCCCGACTTTCGATAGGAATGGGGACTGGGGGCCGCACTTCTTGGCCACCTAACCAACAGAAGGACGCCATACAGAGCAGTCGCGAGCGGCATGGCCGGTGATGAGGGATCGGCGGGAGATCCTGTACTGGCTGAAGAACAGGGATGCGACCCCGGCCACCGGAGCCTGCTGCTTCGGTGGCCGGGGTACCCCTCCTGGTGCGCCGAGCAGGTTGTGAAGCTTCCCGATGAGGAGGTTCCCCGAGGCCTTGGTGCCCGGGCGGGATCCGGGCTGCTATCGGCGGTCCTGTGCTACCGGCTGTACGGACCTGGACCCGCATCGTCAGCCTGCGTTGGCTGACGGGCTGCTCGTGGTCCTGCTGGGTGGTGGGCTACGGCAGGGTAGTCCTACGGGCTGGTCAACTCCTTGGCCAAGACTTCAGTCTGGTGGCGGGCGACCCTGGCCGTGGCAGCGGTGTTCCAGCTGGCCCGCCGCCGCATCCAGCGGGTGGTGGACCGGCGCTTCAACCGACGCCGCTACGACGCTGCCAGACGACTAGCGAATGGCTTGGAAGTGAGCCCATACCTTTGCCGGAAGAGAACCGATAACTTTGGCCCTGACGGTCGGGGGGTGACCTGGGGAAACGGCGGTCTTCACAGCGGTTCCTGGTGGTTCCATGGTAAGGATGGGGTCGCCGGTTCGATTCCGGCGGGGGCTCCACACCCGGGCTGACCAGCGCAAACGCTGGTCCGCTGCGCGTTCGGGGGCCGGTTGAACGGGCGACGCTGGTCGTCCTGACAGTCGGGTGGGCTAGATGGGGCGCCCACCGGATGGAGAGCACTTCCCTTGTCTCACGTTTCTGGTCAGTTAGGAGCCCGCCCGAAGCCCCGTGGCCCGCTCGTCCGTGCTGGAGAGCCCGACGACCTGGTGCCCTCAGATTCGGTCGGAGCGGTGCTTGCCGGCCTGGCCCTTCAGCAGAACCCATGCACCTCGGCGGCCACGCCGCCCGCCCAACGCCGGCGCCATCGTCCACGCCCGTCTTGCTACCATCCCACCCTGCTCGACCAGGCTCAGATTGGCCGAGGTCGCCGCCGAACTCGCCATCCGGCTGCCAGACCAAGCCGGCTGAGAGCATCTAGTACTCCAACCGTAGATCGTGATCTTCATGGGCTGTTGGCTTGCCGGTGGTAGTGGCAGGTGCGGGCGCGGGCCTGTTGTCGGCGTCGCCACAGCGACCAGCGCAGCCGGTGGGCGGGGTCAACGGCGGGACGGGCGAGCAGCGCGGCGAACAGGTGCTGCAGCTCGTTGCAGGTCAGGCTGATCAGCCCGGGGGGTGGTGGGTGGCGGGTGTTGTCGGTCAGGGCGGCCACGACCAGGAAGGCGTGGGCAAGCATGGCAAGGGTCATCCAGCGGTACCAGGAGCGCCAGCGGCGGACCTGATGCTGATCCAGGCCACACAGGCCCTTGCTGGTCTGGATGCGCTCTTCCACCGTCCAGCGCCGGCCCGCCACCGTGACCAGGACGGCCAGTGGGGTGGGGCGGGGCATCCAGCAGTGGTAGAAGGCCAGCTCGCCGGTCTTGCGGTTG
>DASXTK010000494.1:0-15839 GCA_036505485.1 Acidimicrobiales bacterium | reverse complement strand
GGTGTGGTCGCCCATGAGGTTGACGCGACCAGGGACCCTCACGCGTACGGCCATCACTTACTCCCAGCGACGTTGCCGGTCACGAGCGCGGACTCTACCGATGTGCCGAGGCAGACTCGGCGGCAAGCTCGAGCAGCCCCGGGTCCCAAGGGGCCCGGAGGGCGAAGTTCACCTGGTCGGCGCCGGCGGCGATGTACTCCCCGATCCGGTCGACCAGCTGCTGGTGCTGGCCTACGAGGACCCCGGGCCGCACGAACTCGGCGATGGCGCCGAACTGGGTCCGCAGCGATTCCTCGTCCGCGCAGATCCCCAGGTTGACCGCGGAGCGGATCTCGGCCGGGTCCCGACCTTCGCTGGCGCAGTGGTCGTCCAGGACCTTGCGCTTGCGGGCGAAGTCCTCGGGCGACACGAACGGGACGTTCCAGCCATCGGCGTAGCGAGCCACGATTCGCAGGGTGCGGCGCTCGCCTCCTCCCCCGATCCAGATCGGCAGCTCCGGCTGCACCGGACGCGGTTCCAGCCGGGCCTCGGTGAAGTGGAAGTGCTCGCCTTCGTAGTCGGTCAGCTCGTTGCGCAGCAGGCTCCGGACGCAGGCTGCGGACTCCTCCAGCAGATCGAGCCGTTGCCCGGCGCCGGGGAACGGGAAGCCGTAGGCCGCGTACTCGCCCTGGGCCCAACCGGCCCCCAGACCGATCTCGGCCCGCCCACCCGAGAGGTGGTCGATGGTGGCGATGGCCTTGGCCAGGACCCCGGGGTGCCGGTAGCCGGCGCAGTAGACCAGACAGCCACAGCGCACCTGGCTGGTCGAGCAGGCCAGCGCGGCGTGCATGGTGACGGCCTCGTGGCATTCGTAGTCGGACGGCGACGTGGCATAGGCCGATGCCGCGTAGAAGTGGTCCCAGACCGAGATCCAGTCGAAGTCGAGCTGCTCGGCCTGCTGCCAGATCGCCCGCAACTCGCCGACGGTGGTGTTCTGCAACCCACCGTGTATCCCGAACCTTGGCGTCATGGCCGTCACCCTAGACACGGCCCACGGTTATTCACCTAGGCCGCATCCTGGACGGCCGGCTTGCCGAGCGGGCTCGGGCCGAACAGCATGACGGGCCATGGCCGACGCCTTCGTGGACCTCAACGGGATCCGGATCTGTTACGAGACCTTCGGCGACCCGTCCGATCCGACCTTGTTGCTGGTCATGGGGCTTGGCAGCCCGATGACCGATTGGGACGACGATCTGTGCCATCTGTTCGTGGATCGCGGCTTCCACGTCGTCCGCTTCGACAACCGGGACGCCGGGCTGTCGACGTTCCTGCCCGAGCCGGTCGACCTGTTCGCGGTGCTGGGGGCGATCAACAACGGGGACGACCCCGGCGCGCCCTATCTGCTAGCGGACATGGCCGACGATGCGATCGGGCTGCTCGACCACCTCGGTGTGGCCCAGGCCCACGTGGTCGGCATCTCGCTCGGCGGCATGATCGCCCAGACCATGGCGCTGGACCATCCGTCCCGGTTGGCCACCCTGACCTCGATCATGTCCACCCCGGGACCCGACGTCGCCCCGCCGGCGCCCGAGGCGCTCCAGGTGCTGCTCGGACCTCCGGCCCAGAACGTCGAAGAGGCCATGGACCGCAGCGTGGTCAACGCCAGCATCTGGGGGAGTCCTGAGCTGTACACGGAGACCGAGGTGCGGGAGCGGGCCCGCCGCAACTGGGAGCGCCACTACGACCCCAACGGCTCGGCCCGCCAGCTCGCGGCCATCCTGGCCTCCGGCGATCGCACCGAACGGCTCCGCAGCCTGGAGGTTCCGACGCTGGTGATCCACGGCACCGCCGATACCTTGATCCCGCAGGTGGGCGGGGAGGCCACCGCCGCGGCCGTCCCCGACGCCAAGCTGCTCATCATCGAGGGCATGGGCCACGATCTGGCCCTGCCGCTGTGGTCCCAGCTGGTGGAGGCCATCACCGGACACGCGGCACAGCATCAAGCCAGCGTCTGAACAAGAGATCGATAGACCACGAGGAGCATGAACCATGGGACCGCTCGGCGGGCTGAAGGTGATCGAGATCGCAGGCATCGGCCCCGGGCCGTTCTGCGGGATGGTGCTGGCCGATCTCGGCGCGGACGTGATCCGGGTGGATCGGGCGCAGAACGTGACCGGCGGTGATCCGGACCTGCCGCCCGGCGACCTGCTGGCCCGGGGTCGGCGCTCGGTGGGCGTGGACCTGAAGAACCCCGAGGGCGTGGCCGTGGTGCTGGACCTGGCCGCCCAGGCCGACGTGTTCATGGAGGGGTTCCGTCCCGGCGTGGCCGAGCGGCTGGGCATCGGGCCCGACGACACCCGATCCCGCAACCCCCGTCTGGTCTACGGGCGGATGACCGGGTGGGGCCAGGAGGGACCGTACGGTCCTGCGGCCGGCCACGACATCAACTACATCGCTTTGGCCGGAGCTCTCGAACCCCTGGGCCGGGCCGGCGATCCTCCCACCCCGCCCATCAATCTGATCGGCGACTTCGGCGGGGGCGGGATGCTGCTGGCGATCGGGCTGCTGGCCGCGGTGTTCGAGGCCCAGCGCTCGGGTCAGGGTCAGGTCGTCGATGCCGCCATGGTCGACGGTTCGGCGCTGCTCATGACCATGACCCACAGCTTTCGGGCCATGGGGATGTGGCAGGACGAGCGGGGCACCAACCTGCTCGACACCGGCGCTCACTTCTACGACGTCTACGAGACCTCCGATGGGCAGTACATGTCGGTCGGAGCCATCGAGCCGCAGTTCTACGCCGCGCTGCTCCAGGGGCTCGGGCTCGAGAAGGAGGAGCTGCCCTGGCAGCACGACCGGGCCCACTGGCCCGCGCTCAAGGAGCGGTTCGCGGCGATCTTCAAGACCAAGACCCGCGACGAGTGGACGGCGATCTTCGACGGGGCCGACGCCTGCGTCGCTCCGGTGCTGACCATCCCCGAGGCGGTGGCCCATCCCCACAACGTCGAGCGCGGCACCTTCGTCGAGGTGGCCGGGGTCACCCAGCCGGCCCCGGCTCCCCGCTTCGACCGGACCCCGGGGGCGATCACCAAGCCGCCGCCCCATGCCGGTCAGCACACCGACGACATCCTCCGGGAAGCCGGCTTCGACGACGACCGGATCGCAAAACTCCGTGAAGTTGGCGCAGTTTCGTAACATCGAGGTTCCGGGTTTGGCATGATCTGGCCCGGTGGTAGGCGGGTAGCGGACGATCCCTGACGCGCTCGTCGGTCCATGGGGAGGGAACCTCCGATGCTGACAGGCCCAGACGTTTCGCATTGGCAAGGCGCGGTCGATTGGTTCGCGGTGCGCAACGCCGGTCATGCGTTCGCGTGGGCGAAAGCCACCGAAGGCACGACCTTCGTCGACTCCCGCTTCGGTGACAACTGGGCCGGCATGCAGGCCGCCGGTCTGGTGCGGGGTGCCTACCACTTCCTGCGATCCGAACCCTCGCCCGAGGCCCAGGCGCAGCACTTCGTTTCGGTCGTCGGCGACTTCGGGGGCTCGATGGCGGCGCTGGACGTCGAAACCAGCGGTTCCGGGACCAACCCGACGTCGGGGCAGGCCCACGCCTTCGCCGCCGAGTTCGCCGGGTTGACCGGCGGCCACCCCCTGGTCCTCTACACCGGCCGCTGGTACTGGGTCGGCGTGCTCGGCGACCCCTACGGCGCCGACATCGGAGCCCTGTGGCACTCCCGCTTCGGCGGCGACCCCGGTCCCCTGTACGGCGGCTGGGGAGGTTGGGCGTTCTGGCAGCACACCGACCGCGGCTTCTGTCCCGGCATCGGCAGCTGCGACCTCAACCAGTTCCAGTACGACATGGCCACGCTCCTGTGGCTGACCGGAGTCTCGGCTCCACCACCCGAGGAGGACGACTTGCCCTACAGCGAGATTGAGCTCAAGAACCTCATGCGTTCCGTCCTGGACGAGGGGACGGCCCCCGGCCAGCTCAGCTGGGCCGGCACGTCGAAGGCGACGCTGGGTTCGATCCAGCGGACCTACAACGCTGTGCTCGCCAGCCGGGTCCACACCGACGAGCTGGTGAACAAGATCCTCGCCCAGCTGCCCGCGTCCAACATCAGCCGCACCGCGGTAGAGACCGCGGTCCGCAAGTCCCTGTCCGAGCTGGGCCAGAACGGCTGAGCGCGGCGGCGCAGAGGCACACGAATCCGGCGACCGCCAGGGGTCCGGCCGGCCCTTCGAACGCCCAAGTATCGGTGACGGTCGCGCCGAGCGTCCTCGCGGTGCTCATGAGCAGGACCAACCCGAGCGAGCCAAAGACCGTCACCGAGGGCGGGCGCCAAGGCCGCTGGGGCGCGGGGCGTCGACAGCACCAGGACGATCGCGGCTCCGCTGGGCGTCGGAGTCGATCGGTGGCTGGTGGCCACTTCCCACCGGCTCGAAGCCGATGATGATCGGATAGAAGGCGGAGCGGAAGGGACGCGACGGGGACCGCCGTTCCACCGACCCGTCGATCTGGGCTCGCCGACGATGTCGCCCCGGGCCGCGATGCCGTCATCCCCCCGGAGCGCATCGACCGCGATCCAACCGGCCCCCAACACCCAAGCCACCAGGCTCAGCCACCACAACCCAACCGCCCCTCTGCCCACCACGGCCGGAGCGTAGGCGTCGCCAGGATTCGGCTGGCATCGCCCATTTCGATCGGATGCGCGCCATGAGGGCAGAATCGCGCTCTGTGACCGTCATCAAGATCAACGCCATCACCGTGCCCGAGGGCTCCGACGACGAGCTGGCCAAGCGGTTCGCCGCCCGGGCCGGCGCCGTCGACAACCAGGACGGCTTCGAGGGGTTCGAGCTGTTCCAACCCACCGATGGCCGTACCACCTGGCTGGTGGTGACCCGGTGGCGGGACGAGGAAGCCTTCAACGCCTGGGTGAGCAGCCCCGCCTTCTCCCACGGCCACCAGGGCGCCGGTAAGCCCCATCCCCACAGCGGCGGCCCGGTGTCGGTGTCGGCCGAGCTGTGGTCCTACGAGGTCGCGACCGGCTCCTTCGGCCAGGCCTAGAGCCAGACCGAACGCCGTTGACCCTCAGGTCCGCCCATGCGGACTTCGCCTGGTTCGTGGTCGGCGCCAACGCCCTGGTGGGTGTGTGGGCGCTGGCCGCGCACTGGGTGGAGCAGCTGCGCCACCGGGCGCTGTGGTGGTGCACGGTGGTGGCCGAGGCGTCGATCTTCGTGCAGGTGGCGATGGGGGTGGCCATCGTCGCCCGTGAGGACATCGAAGCTCCCCGGCTGCACACGTTCTACGGCTTCATCGCCCTGATCACCGTGGGGGTCATCTACAGCTACCGCCAGCAGCTCGCGGCTCGCCGCTACCTGCTGTACGGGCTGGGGGGCCTGTTCCTGATGGGCCTCGGCATTCGGGCCATGGTGTTGCGGGGCCGCTAGCTGAGATGCACGACCGGGCAGGTGAGCGTGCGGGTGATGCCCTCGATCATCTGGACCCGGCTCACGACCATCTGGCCCAGCTCATCGACGCTGTTGGCCGCAGCTCGGGCGATCACGTCGTAGGGGCCGGTGACGTCTTCGGCGGACACCACGCCGTCTATGCCCCCTACCTCGGTGGCCACCTGCGCGGCCTTGCCCACCTCGGTCTGGATGAGGATGTACGCGGTCACCGACATCGGGTCCCTCCCATGTATCTAGCCGCGCGTCAGCGTAGTCCCAGCACCGCCGGGTGCGGTTCAACCTCGTTTCCGGTGTTGCCCATGAGGTGAGCAACACCAGAACGCGAGGGGATCAGCTCTCGGCCAGCCGCTTCTCCAGCGCCTCGAGCTGGTCGCCGAGCCTGTCCGGCACCCGATCACCCAGATGGCGGTAGTGCTCCTCGAGCTGGGGCATCTCGGCCCGCCAGGAGTCGGAGTCGACCTCGACCAGCTGCTCCAGCCTGCCCGGGGCGAGGTCGAGGCCGCTCGTGTCGAGGGCGTCGACGGTGGGAACCCGCCCGATCGGGGTGTCCACGGCGTCGGCCTGGCTGTCCAGACGCTCGACGATCCACTTCAGCACCCGGCTGTTGTCGCCGAAGCCGGGCCACAGGAACTTGCCGTCGTCGCCCTTGCGGAACCAGTTCACCCAGAACAGCCGGGGCAGCTTGTCGGCGGTGGTGGACTTGCCGATCGACAGCCAGTGGGCGAAGTAGTCGCCCATGTTGTAGCCACAGAACGGCAGCATGGCGAAGGGGTCGAAGCGCAGCTTGCCCACCGCGCCGGCCTGGGCCGCGGTGGTCTCGGAGCTCATGATCGAACCCAGGAACACGCCGTGGGGCCAGTCGAACGACTCGGTCACCAACGGCACGTTGGTGGCTCGGCGGCCGCCGAACAGGATGGCCGAGATGGGGACGCCCTTGGGGTCCTCCCACTCCGGTGCGATCGAGGGACACTGCGAGGCCGGTGCGGTGAAGCGGGCGTTGGGATGGGCGGCCGGGGCATCGGAGGCCGGCGTCCAGTCCTCGCCCCGCCAATCGACCAGGTGCGCAGGCGGCTCGGACAGCCCTTCCCACCAGACGTCGTCGTCATCGGTCCGGGCCACGTTGGTGAAGATCGAGTTGGCGTGCAGCGTGTGCAGGGCGTTGGGGTTGGTGTCCTCACCCGTGCCCGGGGCGACGCCGAAGAACCCGGCTTCAGGGTTGATGGCGTAGAGCCGACCGTCGTCGCCGAACTTCATCCAGGCGATGTCGTCGCCGATGGTCTCGACCTTCCAGCCGGGCAGGCTGGGGATCATCATGGCCATGTTGGTCTTGCCGCAGGCCGAGGGGAAGGCGGCGGCGATGTAGCGCTTCTCACCCCCCGGCGGCGTGATGCCGAGGATCAGCATGTGCTCGGCCAGCCAGCCGTCGTCGTGGGCCATGGTCGAGGCGATGCGCAGGGCGAAGCACTTCTTGCCCAGCAGGGCGTTGCCGCCGTAGCCGGAGCCGTAGGACCAGATCTCCCGGGTCTCGGGGAAGTGGACGATGTACTTCCGCTCGGCGTCGCAGGGCCAGGGCACGTCGTCGCGGGCGTCACCGGCCTCGTCCACCAGCGGATAGCCGACCGAGTGCAGGCAGGGGACGAACTCGCCGTCGGCACCCAGGACATCGAGCGGGTCTTGGCCCATGCGGGTCATGATCCGCATGTTCACGGCCACGTAGGCGGAATCGGTGAGCTGCACGCCGATGTGGGCGATGGGTGAGCCGAGGGGTCCCATCGAGAACGGCACCACGTACAGGGTGCGGCCCCGCATGGCCCCGGTGAACAGCGGGGTCAGCTCGGCCCGCATCTCGGCCGGGTCGCGCCAGTTGTTGGTGGGACCGGCGGCGTCCTGGGTCTCGGAGCAGATGAAGGTGCGGTCCTCGACGCGGGCCACGTCGCCGGGGTCGGACAGCGCCAGGAAGCTGTTGGGACGTAGGTCAGCGCGGAGCCGGGTGAAGGTCCCGCCGTCGAGCAGGAGCTGGGACAGCCGATCCCATTCCTCCTCGGAGCCGTCGCACCACTCGACCCGTTCGGGCTGAAGGATCTGTCTCCAGGTCTCGACCCAGTCCTGCAACTTCTGGTTGGTGGTGGTTGAAGCCATGATCCTCCGGCGGCGACGTCGTCCCTCAGCTCATTGGTCAGTCCGGGGTGACAGCCCTCCGCCCGACCCCACCCTGCCGCCCTGTGCGGCGTCGGCTTCGCCGACTCGTGATGTTGGGGTTGCCGACCCTGGGGGCGTGCCGTTGTCGGCCTGGGAGAGCTCGGGATCGAATCCCGGTGTACCCATGTCGACCTCCGAACCCAACCGCAAGCGCGTGGCCCGACCTTCGCCGTCGAGGTCGAAGATCACGCGCTGTCCCTGGCGGAGTAGCCGGAACACGCTGCCGACCAGGGCATCTGGTGCCAGGTCGTACTCACCGAGGTCGGTGTCACGCACGACGATTCCGTCCCTCGTCCCGGGGTCGTACGACTTGATCACACCTTGCACCGGAGGCTGCTCCTCGCCACTGCGCTACTGGATCCTGCAACCGTAGGGATGCCCTGGCCGCCAGGGCAAAGCGGCGTCGCGGTACCACCGCGGAGGGTGCGTAGTACCGTCCCGCAATTGGTGCGATCACGCCGGTAGCTGTCACGGAGCGAGGTCAGCTGCGGCTCCGGTGCTTCTTCACTTTCCTCGCGGTAGCCATGGTCGGATTGGTGGTGCGGCTGTGGCAGATGGACGGCAAAATCCCGTCCTGGTGGGGCGATTCCACGGATTATCTGAAAGCGTCGCGCGCCTCGCTGCTCAGCCTGGAGCTGTGGGCCGGGCCTCGCACGGTGGTGGTCCCGCTGCTGCTCAAGCTGGTCGGCGGGGACGACGCCGGCTACGTCCACGTCCAAACCACCTTGGCCGCATTGTGCTGGGCCGCGTTGGCGGCGTCGGTGGTGACTGTCGTGTCCAACGCCTGGCTCGCCCGGCTGGCCGCCGTCGCCATCACTGTCATCTCCCTGGCCTTCCCGGTGGTGATGTGGGAGCGCTCGGTGCTGTCCGAGTCCTTGGCCATGTCCTCCTTGGCACTGGTGGTCGCGGCCCTGATCCAGCTGGCACGGGGAGTGACCGCCTGGCGGGTCGTCGCCGGGCTGGCCGCGCTGACGCTGTGGGTGGCCACCCGGGACACCCACGTGGTGGTGGTCCTGCTCGGTGCGGTGGGCCTGGCCGTCTGGGTGATCCTGCGACGTCCTCCGAGCGAGCGGCTGCTGGCGCTGTTGGCGACCGGGGCGTTCCTGATGGCGGTGCTGGCAGGTGCGTCGGCCAGCCATGGGCACCGGTCGTCATTGCCCATGCGCAACGTCTACGCGGCCCGGGTCCTCCCGTATCCGCAACGGGTGGAATGGTTCGCCGCCCACGGCATGCCCCAGTCGGAGCTGTTCGTCGGTCCCGGTGCGACGCCCATAGTCGTCGAGAAGGGCCGGCCGGCCGTGCGCTATGTCGGCGCCGATGATCCGGTGCTGCAGCCGTGGGTCCGTTGGGTCGAGCGCGAAGGCCGGCGGATGTTCCTGCGCTGGATGGTCACCCACCCCGCCTATGTCCTGCGCGAGCCGTGGCGGGAACCGGAGCGGGCGTTCAACAACGCGCTGGGCGACCGTTCCTTCTACGCGCCGAGCGACCGGCGGGATGTCCCCTTGGTGACCGGCGCATCGATCTTGCCCATGCCCTTGGCCTTGCTGCTGGCCGCGGCTGCGATGGCGGCCGCATTTCGCTGGAACCGGTGGCGCTCACCGGCGTTCGTGGTCGGAGCGATCCTGGTGGTGTTGTCCGGGCCCCATGCACTGGTGTCGTGGCACAGCGACGGCATGGAGACCGCCCGCCATCTGGTGGTCCCGGTGGTCCAGTTCCACCTGGGGGTCCTGCTCCTGCTGATCGGCGCTCTGGCCGGGGCGCCGGGGACCACGGCTACGGATACCAGCGACTGAGGGAATCGACCACGCAGGCCGGACCCTCGCTGCCGTCGACCTCGACGGTGATGCGCATGGTGGTCTGGATGCCGCCCCGTATTTCGTCGCAGGCGACGAGCACGGCGCCTCCTCGGACCCGGCTGCCGGTCGGAGCCGCCGACGGGAAACGCACCTCGCCCGTCCCGTAGTTGACGCCCATCGACGCCCCTCGGACCTCAACTATCTGGGGCAGGAAGAGGTTGGTCAGCGCCAAGACCAGCAGCGGGGGAACGCCGTCCTCGCTGGTCGGCGTACCGGTTGCGCCGGCGAAGTCGTCGAGCTGAGCCGGCTCGAGCCGGTGCCACGCCGACGTCCCGAGGTCACGGCCCACGGCGGCCCGCACCTCGTCCAGGGTCTCGAACACGGTCGCGGGGGACGGCGCCATCACGGATGCTGGGAGCTGACGCTGACTACTTCGCCGGTCATGTAGGTGGAGTAGTCGCTGGCCAGGAAGGCGATCACGGTGGCGATCTCCCACACCTCGGCCGGTCGGCCGAACGCCTCACGGGTGGCCAACTCGTCCAGGAGGGCGTCGTCGGTCACCTTGGCCAGGAACGGATGCATGGCGAGGCTGGGCGCCACCGCGTTCACCCGCACCCCGCTCGACGCCGCCTCGACGGCGGCGCACCGGGTGAGGGCCATCACCCCGGCCTTGGCTGCGGCGTAGTGGGCCTGGCCGGCCTGGGCCCGCCAGCCCAGCACCGAGGCATTGTTGACGATCACCCCGTAGCCCTGGGCAGTAAGGATCCGCAGCGCGGCCCGGGTGCAGCGGAACGTTCCGTTGAGCGTGACGTCGACGACCTTGAACCATTGCTCGTCGGTCATCTCGATGAGCGGTGCGGTTCCGCCGAGGCCGGCGTTGTTGACCACGACATCGACGCGTCCGTACTGGGCCAGAGCGGCGTCGAAGAGGCCCTGGACCTGGTCCTCGTCGGTGACGTCGCACGGCACCGCCAGGGGCTCGGCGCCGTCGGACGTCAGCGGGGCCAGGACCGTTGCCGCCGCCTTCAGGCGCCGCTCATGGGCGTCGCTGATGACGACCCGGGCCCCTTCCATCAGGAAGCGCCGGGCGGTGGCCTGGCCGATCCCGGTCCCGGCCGCGGCGGTGACCACCGCGATCTTGCCGGCGAGCAGGTTGCGACCCTCGGGTTCGGATGGGCTCACGGTCGAGGCTCCTTGGGTAGGCCGAGGGCGCGTTCGCCGATGATGTTCCGCTGCACCTGGTTGGACCCTCCGTAGATCGTGTCGGCCCGGGTGAACAAGAACAGCCGCTGCAGCGCCGCCAGCTCGCTTGCGTCGTCGTGCGCCACCGTGGCCTCGGTCCCGAGCACGTCCATGGCCAGCTCGCCGAGCCCGCGATGGAACGTCGACCAGTAGAGCTTGCCGATCAGGGCCTCCCGGCCGAGGCTGGCCTGCTCGTCGCCGGACAGGGTGCGCAGCGCGTTGAGACGCATGATCTCGAGCCCGCTGTGGGCTGCCGCCAGCCGTTGGCGGATCACCGGGTCGGCGTGGCGTCCGTTGCAGCGGGCCACGGCCAGGATGGCGTCCAGTTCGTTGCGGAAGTTGAGCTGCTGGCCCAGGGTCGAGGCGCCGCGTTCGAAGGCCAGGGTTCCCATGGCCACCCGCCAGCCGTCATCGACCTCGCCCACGGTGTTGTCGACCGGCGTGCGGGCTCCGTCGAAGAACACCTCGTTGAACTCGCTGTCGCCGGTGAGCTGGACGATGGGTCGGGTCTCGATCTCGGGCTGGTCCATGGGAACGAGCAGGTAGGAGATCCCGTGGTGCTTCGGTCCGCCCGCGGTGACCGGTGTGGTGCGGGCCAGGACGAAGCACCATTGGGCCCAGTGGGCCAGCGAGGTCCACACCTTCTGGCCGGTGAGCACCCAGTCGTCGCCGTCGCGGACGGCCTTGGTCTGGATGTTGGCCAGGTCGCTGCCGGCGTTGGGTTCCGAGTAGCCCTGGCACCAAAGCTCTTCGCCGGCGGCGATCGGCGGCAGGAACCGCTGCCGCTGCTCCGGGGTCCCGAAGGCGATCAGCGTCGGCCCGACCAGACCCTCGCCGATGTGGCCCAGACGGCCGGGAGCCCGGGCTCGGGCGTACTCCTCGAAGTAGACGACCTGCTGGCGCAGGGTCAGGCCTCGGCCGCCGTGCTCCTTCGGCCAGCCAACGCAGGTCCAGCCGTGGGCCCCGAGATGGTGTTCCCAGGCGAGACGCTCGTCGTAGAGGGAGTGCTCGTCGCCTGGTCCGCCTCGGCCCCGCACCACGGCGAAGTCGCCGGCCAGGCTGTCGTCGAGGAAGGCCCGCACCTCGGCTCGAAAAGCCCGGTCATCGGCGTTCTCCCGCAGGTCCATCCGCCCGCACGATATCTGACGCCCCGTCAGAACTCGAACCCCTCGAACGGCCGTACGCTGGCTCCGCTATGCGACCCGGAGGACCAGGCAGCCTGTTGGGCGCCGACCCATCCCAGTTGGGCGACGCCCGGATCGACGGCCAGATCATCGCGCGCGTCTTCCGTTTCGCTCGGCCCTACCGCTGGATGCTGGCGGGCTTCGTCGTCGTCCTGATCCTCGAAGCGCTGGTCGGTGTGGCGCCGGCTTTGCTGTTCAAGCAGATCATCGACGATGCCATCCCCGAGGGGATCAAGACCGGTGATCGGGTGTCGCTGCACTGGTTGGCCGGTCTCGCGGTCGCTGTGGCCCTGGCCGCGGCGTTCCTGGGGATCTTCGAGCGCTGGTGGTCGGCCCGCATCGGTGAAGGGGTCATCTACGACCTGCGGGTAGCGGTGTTCGACCACGTGCAGCGGATGCCGGTGGCCTTCTTCACCCGCACTCAGACCGGGGCGCTGATCAGCCGGCTCAACAACGACGTCATCGGGGCCCAACGAGCGCTGACGGTCACGTTGGGCTCTGTGGTCTCCAACGCCATCGTGCTGATCACGACTCTGGTGGTCATGGCCCGCCTGGAATGGCGCCTGACCATGTTGACGCTGCTGGCGCTGCCGCTGTTCCTCATCCCGGCCAAGCGGGTCGGGCGCCGGCTGCGGGTGATCACCCGTACCCAGATGGACCTCAACGCATCCATGAGCGCCACGATGACGGAGCGGTTCAACATCTCCGGTGCCCTGTTGGTGAAGCTCTTCGGCCGGCTGGACCAAGAGCGCGACGGGTTCGCCGAACGGGCCGCCGGGGTGCGCGACACCGGGGTCGAAGCCGCCATCTACGGACGGACCTTCTTCCTGGCCATGGGCTTCGTGAGCGCCGTGGCCACCGCGGCGGTCTACTGGATCGGCGGCGCCCTGGTCATCGACGGCACCATCGAGGTCGGCACGCTGGTGGCCCTCGCCGCCCTCGTGACCCGGCTCTACGGCCCGCTCACCTCCCTGACCAACGCCCGGGTCGACCTGCTGAGCGCCGTCGTCTCGTTCGAGCGGGTGTTCGAGATCCTCGACGCCCCCAACCCGCTCGAGGATCGGCCCGGCGCGGTGGAGCTGGGCGCGGTCGTCGGGCAAATCGAGTTCGACGACGTGTGGTTCCGCTATCCCACCAAGCCGATGGTGGCCACGCTGGAGCTCGATCCGAACGTGGCGGTCCCGAGCAACCATGTCGTCTCTGGTGCCGATGGAGACGGTGCCGACGGTGACAGTGACGGTGACCGCGCTGGAGCGTTCGTGTTGCGAGGGGTGCAGGCCACCATCGAACCGGGCCAGATGGTGGCTCTGGTCGGACCGTCGGGCGGCGGCAAGAGCACCCTGTCCAGCCTGGTGCCTCGGCTCTACGACGTCACCGAGGGTGCGGTGCGCATCGACGGCGTCGACGTGCGGGATGCCACCCAGGAATCGCTGCGCCGGGCCATCGGCGTGGTGACCCAGGATCCGCACCTGTTCCACGACAGCATCGCCAACAATCTGCGCTACGCCCGGCCCGAGGCCACCGACAACGAGCTGGAAGAGGCCTGCCGCTCGGCCCAGATCCACGACGTCATCGCCCGCCTGCCCGAGGGCTACGCCACGCTGGTGGGCGACCGGGGCTATCGGATGTCCGGCGGGGAGAAGCAGCGCCTGGCCATCGCCCGGATGCTGATCAAGGACCCGGCAGTGGTGATCCTCGACGAGGCCACCAGCCACCTCGACAGCGAGAACGAAGCCCTGGTGCAGCGGGCGTTGGCCGAGGGGTTGTCCGGCCGGACCAGCCTGGTGATCGCCCATCGACTGTCGACCATCACCGAGGCCGACCTGATCCTTGTCATTGACGAAGGTCGGATCGTCCAGCGGGGCACCCACCATCAGTTGATGCAGCTCGGTGGGCTCTACGCCGAGCTGTACCGGACGCTGGTCGGCGACGAATCGCTGCTCAACTAGTCCGTCATCCGACCTAGCTCGGCCGAAAACGCCGCTCGGCCCCTCCCGTGGGGGGAACGAAAGGAGCCGAGCAAGGCGACGTCCATGGCCTGACGACACAAGGTGGCAGGAGTTCCACGGACAGTGGCCAATGTAGACCGCGGAAGGTGGCCGATTCGAACCCGGCGCCGATGTCAGTCCAAGTGCTGGTCACCGAGCTGGGGGAAGACCTTCGCCACCTTGCCGAGGAGGTAATCGCCATAGGTTCCGCTGAAATCGTGGACGCTCGCGCCATCCCAGCGCGGTTCCTCGTCGGGTCTCTGGATCAGTGTCGGTTGGACCGGGACGGGGAGGATTTCGGCTTCCCATGACGGGTCGAAGAAGAAGGCGAAAGACACCCGGTTGGTCGTGCTGGTGTTGCGGACGCGGTGCGGAGTCGACCGGTACGCCCCGCCCGTCATCCGTTCGAGCATGTCGCCGAGGTTGCAGACGAACGAGCCCGGGATCGGCGGCGCCGCCATCCATCCACCGGGAGTGCGGACCTCGAGCCCGCCTACGTCGTCCTGGCGGACCATGGTGAGCAGCCCGTAGTCGGTGTGCTCGGCCACGCCCCACCCCTCGTCAGACCGTTGTGCAGTCGGTGGATAGTGGAAGATCCGGAACAGGATCGTCGGATCGGCGGTCAGGTGCTCGGCGAACCAACCGGCGTCGAGCCCGAGAGCCTGCGCCAGTCCCTCGGCCAGGGTGTGGCCGAGTCGGGTCATGGCATCGAGGTAGGCCAGCACCGCGTCCCGGAGGCCAGCGGGCCGCTCGGGGAAGAGGTTGGCACCGTGCAAGGGAACTCCCGCCCGGACCCGAGGATGATCAGCGCCCAGCTCGGTGCCGAAGTACAGCCCCTCCTTCTGGTCCGCAACTCCAGACGTCAGCTCCCCGCCCAGGGGAAACCATCCCCGCCAGGCCCGGCCACCGTGCACCATGGCAATCGCGGACTTCTCCTGCTCGTCCAACCCGAAGAACTCTCGGGCCAGGGTCTCGAGCCGCCGCTGCAACCGCTCATCGACGCCGTGACCCACGACGTAGAAGAACCCGCTGGTCCGGCAGGCCTCATCCAGCGCCCGAGCGACCTCGTCGCGCCTAGAACCCACGTCGATCACCGGAATCTCAGTCGTCATGACAGAAGCCAAAGTCCTTCGAGGTATTCGAGCTCCTCGTCCCAGTCTTCATCGTCCTCGTCCGGCGGATCCTCGTCGAAGCGGCAACCGCAGCTGAGCATCTGGCCGCCGCAACACGGACACTCCGCCATGTCGCAGCCCAGATGATGAGCCTGACCCGGCGCCACCCCACAGTCCCCACAACGACGCTTGGTGCCGCAGCGACGGTAACGCCGTTCCTCGCCCCAGCGGGGCAGCCGGAAGGCAACGCCGGATTGGTGCATGACCGTGACCGAACACGAGGTCGCGGTGGTCATCTCTCGTTCGCAGAAGTTACAAACAGCCATGCCACCATCATCCTCACGGGGTCTGACAGTGAAGGCTGAGCGGAAGGTGTGGGATTCGAACCCACGGTGACCCGGAGGCCACAACGGCTTTCGAGGCCGCCCCATTCGTCCGCTCTGGCAACCTTCCGTCGGGAAACGCTAGCAGCGCCGCGCGCCTGGCCCGACCGTTGGTGGGATAGGGAAATGAGGCTTTCAAGCCAGCCCTTGGGGGCTGGCTTTGTTCGATTGTGTTCCTTGGTGGTGTCCGGGTTGTAAAGGGCGCGGTTCTGTTCGGCGCCGCGGGCGCCGTCCAGAACCGACCCTTGACAACCCTCGTTGGTCTCGCGGTGGGTCTTTGGGGGTGGTTTGCGGGGTGGAGGGGTCCGGCCGTTGGAGTGTTTCGACGTTGCCGTCGAGATGGGCCCGTTAGGGCGTGTCTCGGCAAGGTCGTTGTAAGGACACCACTGACATTGTTTCGGCAGTTTCTGCTGCTCAGGGGGCCTTAATTGTCAGACCCCCTGAGGATGATGGACCCATGAACGGGCTCCAGGAACTCCAACACGCCGTC
>DASXTK010000493.1:0-6393 GCA_036505485.1 Acidimicrobiales bacterium | reverse complement strand
CTCCATGGCGTCGAACGTGCTGGGCACGTTGCGCAAGCCGTTGCTGGCGGTGACCAGGGCGTCGGTGTCGGTCGCCAGATACTGGAGCAGGGCGAACGCCTCGGCGGGATGGTCCGATCCCCGAGGCATGCCGATGATCGTCCCGCCGACCCGGCCCAAGCCGTAGGAGTCCGCCCGACTGGCGGGGACCGGTGACGCCGCGGTGGCGTAGGGGAGGTCGGGGGCCTCGTCCTCGAGGAAGGCGGTGCGCCACTCGCCGTCGATCTGCATGGCGATGCGGCCGCGCTGGAAGTCGTTGGCGGCCGAGAACTCGTCGCCCTGTCCGGCGATGAACCTGTTCAGGTCATCAGCGCCGTAGAAGTCGACGAAGTCTTTCTGCCACTGGAACATCGCGGCCCAGTCGGGGTCGCTGGCCACCGCGGACTTGCCGTCCTCGTCGTACCAATCGGCATCCCAGAGGACCGACATCTCCAGCGTGCTGAACTCGTAGTAGCCGAACCAGGGCACGAACCCGGCGACCTGGATCGAGCCGTCGGGGTTGCGGACGGTGAGCTTCTCGGCCGCGGTCTGGAGGTCGTCAACGTTCTGTGGCGGCCCGGTCAGGCCGGCCGCATCGAACATGTCGGTGTTGTAGTAGAGGCCGAGGGCGTCGGTGAGGAACGGGAAGGCGCAGGTACTGCCGCCGTAGCTGGTGTAGCGGCTCACCGACTTCGGGAAGACCGAGGTGTCCATGTCGGCCTTGTCGATGTAGGGCTTCAGATCCTGCCAGGCCTTGCTGTCACAGAACTGGCCCACGCTGTCGAGGGAGAACGACATCACCGCGTCGGGCGGGTTCCCGGCCCGGATGGCCGCGACGACCTGGTCGTCGTCCTCCACGCCCTCGGTCACGTCCAGGGTGATCCAGGGGTACTTCTCCTCGAACCCGTCGAACACGGGTTGCAGTTCCTCGAACTCGCGGCCGGTGAACGGCACCCAGAACGACACCGTGACGTCGTCGTGCTTGCCGTTGGGATCGAGGACCTCGACGCCGCCCGAGTCGTCGCCGCTGTCTCCAGCGGTACAGGCCACCAGCACGAAGGTCACGGATGCGGCAACGGCTCCCGCCTTGCCGTAGATGATGCTCACTTGGACTCCCCCCTGACTGCAGGCGGCAGCGCGGCCCCGTCGACCGCGCGCCGCAGAGCTACACCACGATCCCTCCACGTCCTTCGGCCCGGGCGAACAGGCGCTCCTGCGCCTGCTCCAGCGCCATGGCCACCGCTCCGAGCACCGGGCCGTCCTCGCCGAGTGCCGAGGCCTCGACCCGCGGGTGGAACAGCGACAGCTCTCGCAGCTCGGCCTGGACCGGCTCGAGCAACAGGTCGCCGTTGCGCCCGATGCCGCCTCCGAGCACGACCAGCTCCGGATCGATCACCGGGACCACGGTGGCGATGGTCAGCGCTATGCGCTTGGCCTCGGTGGTCACGACCTGTTGGGCCACCGGGTCGTTCCGGCGCGCCGCGGTGAAGATCGTTCGGGCGGTGAGCCTTCCGGTCATGCCCAACCGGCGGGCTTCGGCGACCACGCCGTCCGAGCCCACCGTGGCCGACAGCTCGTCCCGCTTGCGCACCTTGGCCGGCGGGGGCTCGGTGCTCCGGTCCCAGAACGGGAGGTAGCCGACCTCGCCGGCGGCTCCCGTCGCCCCCCGGAACAGCTGGCCGTTGATGACCAGGCCCAGACCCACACCAGAGCCGACGTGCAGGAACACGAAGTTGGACACGTCCTTGCCCAGACCGTGGAGCTGCTCGCCCACGGTGGCCACGTTGACGTCGTTCTCGATGCTGACGTTCATGTCGAGGGTCTCCTGGAGCGCCTCGATCACGCCGTCCCGGCCCCAGCCCGGCAGGGTCTCGGCCAGGGTCAGCTTGCGTCGCACCGGTTCGAAGACCCCGGGGCTGCCGATGGTGACTTGGGCCATGCGGCGCTTGGGGGCCTTGGCCTCCGACACCAGGCCCAGGGCCATCTCGCCGATCTGGGCGATGAGGGTGCGGGCACTGCGGGCCTTGGCCCGTTCGTCGTGGCGGGCCGCGATCTCGCCGCTGAGGTCGGCGATGGCTCCTCGCACCCAGTCGCCGCCTACGTCGAAGCCAAGCACCCAGCCGGCACCGGGGTTCAGCTCGTACAGCTGAGCCGTCCGGCCCTGGGATCCGGACGACCGGCCGGCCTCCCGCACCAAGCGAGCCTGCAGGAGTCCGCCCAGGGCTTGGGAGACCGTCGGCTTGGACAGACTGCAGGCCTGGGCGATCTGGGACCGGGAGGTCGGACCCAGGCGACGCACGGTCTCCAGGACGGAGCGTTCGTTGATGGCCCTCAGCAGGCTGGGAGTCCCGCCGGCGAAGTCCGGTTGCTCGGCCGTGGCGTCCTCCTCGAGCTCGTTCAGTAAAGAGAAACGAAGTTTCCTAACTAACTGAGCGGAGAGTATGTGGCGCTCGGTCGGGCGTCAAGGACCGAAGAAGCGGGGCAGGCAGTGTCGGTTGGCGTTCAGGAGCGCCTCCAGCAACGGCTCGGCGGTCCGATGGCTGGCGACGAGCGGATTGGCCAGCAGGGCCTTGAGCGCGGTGTTGCGGCTTCCGCTGCGCGCCGCGCTGAGGGTCAGGTCCTCGTAGGCCTTGACCTGTTGGACCAGGCCGAGCATCTCTGGCTGCAGTGGGTCGCTGGTCATCGGTCGAGCGCCGTCGCGGCTGATGACCGCCGGCACCTCGACCACGGCGTCGGGGGGAAGTCCGTCCACCATGCCGCCGTTGTGGACGTTGACGACCTGCACGTCTCCCTTCCCGTCATGGAGGGAAGCGAGGAGTTGGGCTGCGGCCTCGCTGTAGTACGCGCCGCCCCGCTGTTCCAGCAGCGCCGGCTTCGTGTCGAGGGTGGGGTCGCGGTACATCTCCAGCAGTTGGGCCTCGATGTCCATGACCGCCTCGGCCCGTGACGGCTGGTTCAGCTGCTCGGCCAGCACCTCGTCGGGCAGGTAGTAGTAGCGGAGGTAGTACGAGGGGACCGCTCGCAGGGTGTCGAGCAGGCTGGCTGGCAGCTTGACCAGGTCGGCGATGCGATCCCGCTTGCTGTCGAGCATGTCGGGGAGCACGTCTCGTCCGTCGACGCGGATCGCCCTCTCCCAGGTGAGGTGGTTCAGGCCGATGTGGTCGAGCTCGACGCGGGTCGGCTCGACGCCGAGCCACTCGGCGAAGTCGCGTTGGAAGCTGATCGCCACGTTGCACAGTCCGACGGCGCGGTGACCGTCGTCCAACAGGGCCTGGGTCATGATCCCGACCGGATTGGTGAAGTCGACGATCCAGGCTTCGGGCGCCGCCCGCTGGGCGATGTTCTCGGCCAGGTCGAGGACCACCGGAACGGTTCGTAGCGCCTTGGTGAAGCCGCCCGCACCGGTTGTCTCCTGGCCTATGCAGCCGAACCGGTTCGGCACGGTCTCGTCGCGGAGCCGGGCCTGCTGGCCGCCCACCCGGAGCTGCACGATCACGAAATCGGCGCCGTCGAGGGCGCGGTCCTGATCCGTGGTCCAGGTGACGACGCCGTCACGCCATCCGGCCCGGGCCGCGATGCGCTGGGCCAGTCCGGCCACGACCTCGAGACGCTCGGTGTTGACGTCCAGGAGCACCAGCTCGTCGACCGGCAGACGGTCGGCGTGGGCCACCAGACCCTCGACGAGCTCGGGCGTGTACGAACTGCCACCCCCGACGACAGCCACCTTCACAGCCACAGGGCGACATCCTATGCTGCCGCCATGCGACAGTTAGGAAACTGTCTTATCGAATGGCGGACGTTGGGTGAAGCGGCCGGCGCTACTGGCGCTTGACGGGGGCGGCTCCAAGATAGATGCCGCCCTGGTGACGGTCACGGGGCAGGTCCTCGGCGCGGCGCGCTGGCGGGGCGCCCGGAGCGACGGGCTCCGGAGTGATCTGGGTCAGGCGGTCGACGCGGTGTGTGCGGATGCCGGTGTCGATCCTCGGGTGGTGCCGGTCGCCGACCTCGGGGTCTACTGCCTCGCCGGGGCCGATCTTCCGCCCGACTACCGGCGGCTCGAGCGGATGCTGACCAAACAAGGCTGGTCGTCGACGACGGATCTGCGCAACGACACCTTCGCGGTGCTGCGGACCGGCACGGAACGGGCCTGGGGCGTGGCCGTGGTGTGTGGGACCGGGATGAACTGCGCTGCGGTCAGCCCTGAGGGCCGGGTGTTCCGCTTTCCCGCGGTCGGATACCTGTCGGGTGACTGGGGCGGAGGCCATGACATCGGCCTCGCTGCGCTGTGGCATGCGGTTCGGGCCGAGGACGGACGGGGCGAGCGTTCTGCGCTGGCTCGGCTGGTGCCTGCTCATTTCGGGTTGGGCCGCCCTCGGCGGTTGACGACGGAGCTCCACTTCGGCCGGCTGGCGGAGAGCCGGCTCGACGAGCTGGCGCCGGTCGTGTTCGGGGCGGCGGCCGACGGTGATGCGGTCGCCGGGTCCATCGTCGAGCGGCAGGCCGACGAGATCGTGACCATGGCCGGGACCGCCCTACGCCGGTTGGGCTTGGCTGATGTTGATGGCGTCGAGGTGGTCCTCGGGGGCGGCGTCTTCCTCAACGACCACGCTGCCTTCTTCGACCGGATCTCGCAGGGCATCTTGGGTATCGCTCCCGGGGCCCGGATGGTCGTCGTGACCGATCCGCCGGTGGTGGGTGCGGCGCTGCTGGGGCTCGACATTCTCGGCGCCAGCCGGCGGGCCGCGACCCGGGTCCGTGGGGCCCTGACGCATGGTCGCTTGTTGGGACGGGCTGCTGCTGCGACCGAGACGGTGAGCTGACGGGGGGAGTGGAGCCATGGCGCGGATCGTGCTCGAGGAGGTCAGCAAGGTCTTCGGATCCGACATCGTGGCCGTCGACAACGTCTCCCTGGAGATCGCGTCGGGGGAGTTCATGGTGCTGGTCGGGCCGTCGGGCTGCGGCAAGTCCACGATCCTGCGCTTGATCGCCGGGCTGGAGGACGTCACCTCCGGCGAGATCTACGTGGACGACGAGATGGTCACCGATCTGCGGCCCAAGGGTCGGGACGTGGCGATGGTCTTCCAGAACTACGCCCTGTATCCGCACATGACAGTCGAGCAGAACATCGGTTTCGGGCTGCGGCTGCGTCACACGCCGAAGACGGAGATGCGGGCCCGGGTGCACGAGGTGGCCAAGGTCCTGGGGATGACCAAGCTGCTGCAACGCCGGCCGTTCGAGCTGTCGGGCGGGCAGCGCCAGCGGGTAGCGATGGGTCGGGCCATGGTGCGGAACCCCCGGGCGTTCCTGATGGACGAACCCCTGTCCAACCTGGACGCCAAGCTGCGGGTGCAGATGCGCAGCGAGCTGGCCCGGCTCCACAGCCGCTTGGGCACGACCACCGTGTTCGTGACCCACGACCAGGTCGAGGCCATGACGCTCGGGCAGCGGGTGGCGGTGCTCAAGGACGGAACCCTGCAGCAGGTCGACACCCCGCAGCGCCTCTACCGGGAGCCGGCCAACCTCTTCGTCGCCGCGTTCATGGGGTCGCCGCCCATGAACCTGGTCGAGGCTTCGGTGGCGGACGGGGTTCTGTCCTTTGGGCAGTTCTCGCTTCCCGCCGCGCTCCCGTCGTACTCGGGTCGGACTGTGATCCTGGGCATCCGCCCGGCGGACTTCGCGGACGCGGCGGTGTGGTCATCTACCGACCAACCGACGATGGAGGTGACGGTCGACGTCATCGAGGACCTGGGCTCGGAGATGAACCTCCTGTTCATGGTGGACGCCCCGAGGGTGGAGACCGAGGACACCATCGCCGCGGCCGCCGAAGAAGCCGAGGCGGACGGGTCCCTACCGCTGCTCGGCGACGACGGCGGCTCAGTCTTCTGCGCCCGAGTAGACGCTCGAACCACCACCCGCCCCGGCGACCAGACCCGCCTGTGCGTAGATCCCACCCGCTTCCACTACTTCGACCCCACTACCGGGGTTCGTTTGGGGTTTTAGGGGGATAGGGAAACGAGGCTTGTAAGCCAGCCCCTGGGGGCTGGCTTGTTCGATTGTGTTCGCGGCGATTGTCCGGGTTGTAAAGGGCGCGGTTCTGTTCGGCGCCGGGGGGCGCCGCCCAGAACCGACCCTTGACAACCCTCGTTGGTCTCGCGGTGGGTCTTTGGGGGTGGTTTGCGGGGTGGAGGGGTCCGGCGGTCGGAGTGTTTCGACGTTGCCCTTGAGATGGGCCCGTAGGGCGTGTCTCGGCAAGGTCGTTGTAAGGACACCACTGACATTGTTTCGGCAGTTTCTGCTGCTCAGGGGGCCTTAATTGTCAGACCCCCTGAGGATGATGGACCCATGAACGGGCTCCAGGAACTCCAACACGCCGTC
>DASXTK010000492.1:0-4304 GCA_036505485.1 Acidimicrobiales bacterium | reverse complement strand
CGGATGCGGGCCGACAGCTCCTTGGGCGCGAAGGGTTTGGTCAGGTAGTCGTCGGCCCCGGCCTCCAGACCCGCCACCACGTCGTGGGTGTCGGCGCGGGCGGTGACCATGATGATCGGCACGTCGGACACCCGCCGGATCGAGCGGCAGACATCGAAGCCGTCGATGCCCGGCAGCATGATGTCGATCAACACCACATCGGAGGGCTGACGCTGGAACGCGTTCAAGGCCTCCTCGCCGGTCTCGGATTCCTCGACGGCCCAGCCCTCGTCCTCCAGGGCCAACTTCACCGCGGTGCGGATGCGTTCGTCGTCTTCGACCGTCAGGATGCGCGTTCCCACACTCAAGATGGTGCCTCATTTAGCCCAGTCAGGCACTACATACCTAGGAGAGGTCGGTGCCGTGAGGGACAACGGAAGGAGGAGACAGGCCTACTCAGCCAGCTCTTCGTCGAACTCGCTATAGGCCGCTAGCAGGGCATCGCGGCCAGGGCCTCGCCCAGTGCGGTAGTGCAGGCCCTCGGCGAGCTGGCCGCTCAGCTCCCGGCAGGAGACCAGGGCGTCGGCGCCTTCCGGGGTGAAGTTCTCCAACGCCCGCAGGTCGATGTCCAAGCGGGTGGGACCGGTGGCCAGGGCCGCGGATGCGGCGCTGAGCAGGGCTTCTCCGGTCGGCGAGTCCAGACACCGCTCCACCGCGATGACAACCGTGGTGCCTTCGGTGGCGACACGTATGGACGTTGCCTCCACCTCCGTCCCGCGATCGGTTTCCGGAGCTGTCGCATCGTCGGACCCGCCAGAAGGCGGGCGCGTCGGCGACGGCGTGGCGGCGGCAGTCATTTGTCCAAGGATGGCGACGCATCGTGACGGCGCGGGCCCATCTGCGTTGCAGTCGAATGACGAAGCACTCCCAGCCGGTGACTCATGGCACCCGGTGTGCACCCAGAGCACGCAGTTGGGCACGTAGCGGGTCAGCGATCCCCGGTGCCGCCGCGACGACCGACCCGGACTGGTCCAGCGGCCGGTCGTCCAGCGAAGCGACCACCGCTCCGGCCTCGGCCGCGACCAGGGAACCAGCGGCACAGTCCCACCAGGACAGTCCGTACTCGTAGTAGGCATCGACCCGGCCGCAGGCCACCGAGCACAGGTCGACCGCGGCCGCTCCCATCCGCCGGATGTCCCTGATCTGGGGCAACAGCTCAACCAGCAGCTCGGCCTGGGCTCGGCGCCGGTCGGGGTGGTAGCCGAACCCGGTGGCCACCAGGGTTCGGGACAGGTCGGCCTGGTCGGACCTGCGGATGGGTTCGCCGTTGCGGCGGGCGCCGTGGCCCCGGGCCGCGGTGAAAACGTCGCCGTGGACCGCGTCGATGACCACGCCGGCCACGACCGTCCCCGGGCTGGTCTCGGCCGCGATCGACACGCCCCAACCGGGATGGCCGTAGAGATAGTTGGTGGTGCCGTCAAGGGGGTCGATCACCCAGCGCAGCCCGCTGGTGCCGTCGCGGGCGCTGCCCTCCTCGGCCAGGATCCCGTCGGCGGGACGTGCAGCCAACAGCTCCCCGACGATGAGCTGCTCGGAGGCCCGGTCCATCTCCGTGACCATGTCGGTGCCGGTCGACTTGGTCCCGACGCTGGTCCGGTGCCGGCCTGCTCGTTCCAGCAACAGCGCCGCGGCTTGCTCGGCCACTCTGGTCGCCAGTTTGAGCAGATCCTGGGGGTCGGCGGGGGCAGTCTCGGCCGAAGGTCCGGGCAGGGACATGGCGGCCGACGGTACCGTGCCGGTCGTGGCATCCCACCGTCCCGTCGACCTGCGGAGCGACACGGTGACCCGGCCGACCGAAGCCATGCGCCAGGCCATGGCGGAGGCCGAGGTCGGCGACGACGGCTTCGGCGACGACCCGACCGTCAACCGGCTCCAAGAGGTCTTCGCCCAGCTCCTCGGCCATGAGGATGCGGTGTTCCTGCCGTCGGGCACGATGGCCAACCAGGTGGCGTTGCGGGTGCTGGCCCAGCCCGGCACGTTGGTGGTGGCCGGACGCCGTCAGCACGTCGTGACCCACGAGGGCGGCGGCTTCGGGATGAACCAGACCGCCCAGCTACACCTGCTCGACGACGCCGACGGCACGCTCGACCCGTCGGAGGTGGCGTTCCTGGTCGAGGCGGCCGGACATCGTTGGCCCGCTCCCAGCGTGGTGTGCGTCGAGAACACCCACATGACTGCGGGCGGCCGACCATGGTCACGGGATCAGGTGGCCGCCTTGGCCGCGGTCGGGGTCCCCGTGCATCTCGACGGGGCTCGGCTGTTCAACGCCGCGGTGGCCACCGGCACCGCCCCCGGCGACTACGGCCGCCTGGCCACCACGGTGACCTGCTGCTTGTCCAAGGGGCTGGGGGCACCAGTGGGGTCGCTGTTGGCCGGATCCCGGGACCTGATCGATCGCGCCCGGCTGGAACGCAAGCGGCTGGGCGGCACCATGCGCCAGGTCGGCATCCTCGCCGCGGCTGGGCTGGTAGCCCTGGACACCATGATCGACCGGTTGGCCGAGGACCATGCCCGCGCCGCCCGGCTGGCCGCGGCGGTTGCGGAGCGGTGGCCCGACGCCGGCTGCGACCCGGCCCAGATGCTCACCAACGTTGTGGTGTTCCAACACCCGGATCCGGTGGCGCTGTTGGGATACCTGGCCGACTCGGGGGTCCTGGCCGTGACCCTCGGCCCCGGGATCGTCCGACTCGTCACCCATCTCGATGTCAACGACGAGGACATCGACCGAGCTGTCACCGCCCTCGCCAAGGCCCCGGTGTGACCGGGGTGCTGGTGACCGAGCGTCCGGCTCGGGTGCTCGCCATCTATGCCCACCCCGATGATCCCGAGGTGGCTTGCGGCGGAACGCTGGCCCGCTGGGCCGCCGACGGCAGCGAGGTACGGCTGGTGGTGGTCAACGCCGGCGACAAGGGTTCCGCTGACGCCAGCGCCGATCCGGCGGCGCTGACCTCGCAACGGGCCGGCGAGGTGGCCGCCGCAGCCAAGGTCCTCGACCTGGAGGGCGTGGACATGCTGGGCGTCCCCGACGGCGAGGTCACCAACGACGCCGCGCTGCGGGGACGGTTGGTCGGTCTGTTGCGCCAACATCGACCGGATGCGGTGATCGCCCCCGATCCCACTGCAGTGTTCTTCGGCGACAGCTACTTCAACCACCGGGACCATCGTGAGCTGGGATGGGCGGTGCTCGACGCCGTTGCGCCGGCGGCGGCCAGCCCCCTCTACTTCCCGGACGAGGGGGCCCCGCACCAGGTGCCGCTGGTGCTGCTGTCAGGCACGCTGGCCCCCGATGCCTGGGTGGACGTCAGCGCCGCGATCGAGCAGAAGATCGCTGCGGTGGCGTGCCACGCCAGCCGGGTGGGCGACGAGCCGGAGCTGGTGGCCGAGCTCCTACGGGCTCGCACCACGGAAGCCGGAGCCCAGATAGGCGTAGCCCACGCCGAGGGCTATCGCCGTCTCCGCCTCGCCTAAGGCTTCGCCGGGGTGTCGCCGGGCGGCGTCGAATGGAGCGCCGCCGGGCCGTTATGAAGACGCTCCTATGTTGTCAAGGGCAGCGATGCGGGACGGAACAGTGATGGGCTGGGTGCGGGCTCCTAAGAGGTCACTGGCGTCGCTGGGGTTGGCCGGGGGTCGACGGGTCTTAATGGGGACACGTGGTGGTCGGTTGTGCAGATTTGGGAGTCATCGATCCGGCGGGCCAACAACACCTTGACGGCCCCAAAGAGGCGTTCACCGTGCTCGGCAGCCAGCCACAACCCGGAGGCAGCGTCGCTCGCGATCGCGTCGGGATCGACATAGGCGACGAACCCAGCCAACGTCTCCATCTCCTGGGACGGGAACCCTTGAAGTAGGGATCGGGCCAGGGCGCAGTGTCGGCCTTTCGGCTGGTCTGTTTCCCTGGCCCGCACCTCCGAACCGGACGTGCGACTTCCACCGCATCCGGCTCTCCACGAGTCCCGTTAGGTGTTGGCGGTCGTGGTCGTTGTCCACGGCGAGGCGATTCTGTTGCCCCGGTAGCTGTAGTACTGGATGGCTACGTGTTCGGGGTGGAACAGGGTGGTCTCGCCGTCGGTTGGCCACCAGCCTGGTAGGTAGCGGCGTCGGAGCTGTTTCCAGTTCGGCTTTGGGTGTTTGTGGCGTAGCCAGCGCATGACCCGTAGCCAGGTGTAGTGCCACAGGTAGCTTAAGGTCGCCTTGGATGAGCCGTGCCGGAAATAGGTGGTCCAGCCACGGAGCACCGGGTTGAGTCGGTGTAACACGATGGCCAG
>DASXTK010000491.1:0-13943 GCA_036505485.1 Acidimicrobiales bacterium | reverse complement strand
ATCGACCGGTCCTGCAGCACCACCTCGAACGTCGGCATGCACGCACCGTACGACGACCGTCTTGTGCGCTACGAGTAGGGCAACCCTGTGAATTTCGGCCTGGGGCGGGTCTGCCTGTGGATAACTACCTGGCAGGGCGGTTGGGTATGCGGGTTACTCCGTTCCGGCGACGCCGATGAGATTCCCTTCGGGATCGGTGAACTGCCCGACTACGAGGGTTCCGGGAGTGCCCTCGGGGCCCATCTGGCGTTTCCCGCCGAGGCTCTCGGCCTGCTTGAGCGCGGCTTCGACGTCGGGAACGCCCACATAGAAGAGGACGCGGCCCTCGTGGCCCTCGCCGCCGCCGACACCACCGTTGATCCCGCCGCCGTTGGTGTTCCCATCGACGAACCCGTAGTTGCCGGGCTGGGAGACGGTTTCGGTGGTCGCGTCGCCGATCTGGAACTCCCACCCGAACAGCTCGCTGTAGTAGGTCCGGAGCTTCGCCGGGTCGCTTCCGATGATCTCGAAGTGCACAACTGGTTGTCCCAAGGTGAGTCCTTCCAGGCGCCGGCACGGCCGTCGGTTCGTCTCTCGCCGGCTTCGCCAGAGGGACTCCGGTACCTGCCGAAACTCATCGGTCCGACTGCAGGGCGTCCCGGCTCAGCCCTGTCCGCAACCGATCCTAGGCGGACGCCTGTTCCAGTCGGTGTGGGCGAGGGTGAGGCCCTTCACAGTTGGTCAGCACCGACGAGGCCGAGGGTGTGGGATGCTCGGGTCCATGACGTGGACCTGTCCCCGCTGCGGCCAGGAGATCGACCAGACGTTCTACGGCCCGTGCGCCGGCTGCCGGGACGAGCTCCGGGCCACGCTCGGTGGCGAAGCCCGTGACGTCGGCGTTCAGGCCTATGAGCCCAAGATGAACGTGACCCCGAACGCGGTCGCGCTCAAAGACGATTGAGGCTGATCAGAGTTACGGTGTAGACGTGAACGGCGAGGCGCCGGCCAACTTCCCCACGAAGTACTGGCACCGCCTCCCAGATGGGCGTGTGCAGTGCGATGTATGCCCGCGCGCCTGCAGCCTGCGGGAAGGCCAGCGGGGGCTGTGCTTCGTGCGGGGCCGGGTCGACGACGAGATCGTGCTCCACACCTACGGCCGGTCGTCGGGCTACTGCGTGGATCCGATCGAGAAGAAGCCGCTGAGCCACTTCTATCCGGGCACGTCGGTGCTGTCGTTCGGGACCGCCGGCTGCAACCTGGCCTGCCGCTTCTGCCAGAACTGGGACATCTCCAAGTCCAAGGAGATGGACACGCTGGCCGACGCCGCGGCCCCCGAGCAGATCGCCCAGGCCGCTCGGGAGCTGGGCTGCGCCAGCGTGGCCTTCACCTACAACGATCCGACGATCTTCCTCGAGTACGCCATCGACGTGGCCGACGCCTGCCGCGACATCGGGATCAAGGCGGTGGCGGTCACCGCCGGCTACATCAACGCCGAGGCCCGGCGGGACCTGTACGCCCATCTCGACGCGGCCAACGTCGACCTCAAGGGGTTCACGGAGGAGTTCTACAAGCGGGTCTGCATCGGCCACCTCGACCCGGTGCTCGAGACGCTGGAGTACCTGCGGCACGAGACCGATGTGTGGTTCGAGATCACGACCCTGCTGATCCCCGAGCGCAACGACAGCGACGAGGAGCTGGACCAGCTCACCAGCTGGGTGGCCGAGCACCTCGGACCCGACGTGCCGCTGCACTTCACCGCGTTCCACCCGGACTTCAAGATGATGGACGTGCCGGCCACGCCCGCGTCCACGCTGCATCGGGCCCGCGACTGGGGGATCCGCAACGGGTTGCACCATGTCTATGTGGGCAACGTGCACGACACCGACGGATCGTCCAGCTACTGCTCGGGCTGTGGGACCCGGGTGATCGAGCGGGACTGGCACGAGCTGGGAGAGTGGCGGCTCACCGAAGACGGTCGCTGCCAGGCCTGCGGGACCCAGCTGCCCGGTCGCTTCGACGGACCACCCGGCCGCTGGGGGCGCCGCCGCATCCCCGTCCGGTTAGCGCCGAGGAAGTAGGCGGGATGTCCACGACGGCGGCAGGGGGAGTGCGACCCGCGGCGGTCGCGGGCGTGTTCTACCCGTCCGACCCGGGCGCGCTGCGGGACGAGGTAGACGGCTATCTGGGCGAGGTACCGGGTTCGGACGGGGAGTTGTCCAAGGCGGTGATCGCCCCCCACGCCGGCTACCGCTACTCGGGAGCCACCGCGGGCTTCGCCTATCGGGCCCTGGCCGCCAGGAAAGACCAGGTGAAGCGGGTGGTGATCGTGGGTCCGGCCCATCGGGTGCGGCTGGATGGCGTGGGCCTGAGCACTGCCGGCAGCTGGGCCACCCCCCTGGGCGAGGTCGAGGTGGATCGGGAGTCGTGCGATCGCCTGGCCGACCTGCCCGGGGTCACCACCGCCGACTCGGCCCACGCCCCGGAGCACAGTGTCGAGGTCCACCTGCCGTTCGTCCAGCGGCTGTTCGGGGCGGTGCCGGTGGTTCCGTTGGTGGTCGGACGGGCCGCGGTCCGCGATGTGGCCCGGGTGGTCGATGCCGCATGGGGTGACGAGGCGACGGCCATCGTGGTGTCCTCCGACCTCAGCCACTACCTCGACGACGAGGCGGCCCGCAACCGGGACCGGGCCACGGCCTCGGCCATCCTGGAATGCCGGGCCGGGGACATCGGTCCGTTCGACGCCTGCGGCTGCCTCCCGATCGGTGGCCTGCTCAGCGCCGCCATCGGCCACGGCCTGGCGCCGCGGTTGCTCGACCTGTCCACGTCGGCCGACACCGCCGGCGACCCGTCGAGGGTGGTCGGCTACGGCAGCTTCGCCCTGAGGCCACTCCAGCCGGTGTCCGATGACCAGCTTCAGTGGCTGATCGACCTGGCCCGCCGGGCCATCGAGCATGAGTTGCGCCAGTCCGAGCCCTATCCGCTCGACGACTCCGAGGTTCCCGATCAGCTCCGCAGTCCGGGGGCGTCGTTCGTGACCCTGCAGCAGGGCACCAAGCTCCTGGGCTGCATCGGCTCGCTCGACCGGCGGCGGGCGCTGTGGCGGGACGTGGCCCGCAACGCCCGGGGCGCGGCCTTCGAGGACCCCCGCTTCTCCCCGCTGACCGAGGCTGAACTGCAGGACCTGTCGGTCGAGGTCTCGGTGCTGTCGCCGCTGGAGGAGGTGCCGGCCGAGTCGCTGGACACCGTGGCCGAGGCGTTGCGGCCGGGCATCGACGGAGTGCTGATCGCGGCGGGCGGGAAGCGAGCCACGTTCCTGCCCGATGTGTGGGAGAAGATCCCCGACGCCGGCGATTTCCTGCGGGAGCTGGTGCAGAAGGCCCGCTGGGACGAGCCCTGGCCCGAGGGAGTCCGGGCCTGGCGTTACACCACGATCAGCGTTCGCTGTTAGGTGTTACGAGCGTCCGGTTCGCTCGCCTTCTGGGTCACGATCTCCCGGGCCCAGGCGTAGTCCGGTTTGCCCGACGGCGATCGCCGTACGTCGTCGACCCACATGAACGCCTTGGGCACCTTGTAGCCGGCGATGGTGGTGCGGCAGTGGTCCCTCAGCTGCTCGTCGCTGAGACGGGCCGCGTCCACGGTGGCAGCCACCACAGCCACAACTTCCTGACCCCAACGGGGGTTGGGACGACCGACCACCAGGGCGTCGGCGACGGCGGGATGGGAGGTGATGGCCTGCTCGACCTCCTCGGCGTAGACCTTCTCGCCGCCGGTGTTGATCGTGACCGAATCCCGTCCGAGCAGCTCCAGCCGACCGTCCGCGCCCCAGCGGACATGGTCGCCGGCCACCGCGAAGCGGACCCCGTCGATCACCGGGAAGGTGGCGGCGGTCTTGTCCGGGTCCCCGAGGTAACCCAGGGGAACCCGGCCCCTCTGGGCCAACCAACCGATCTCGTCCTCGCCCGGGGCCAGCAGCCTCGACCGGTCGGCCGACAACACCGCCGCGGCCTCCGACGGCGCGAACGATGCGGTCTCGGCCCCGGCCACCGCCTGACGCCCGGTCTCCGAGGAGCCCAACACGTCCACGATGCGCAGGCTGGGCAGCTCCTCGACCAGGGCGGCCTTCATGGTGGCGGACAGGATCGCCCCACCGGAGAGTAGGAAGCGCAGGGCAGACAGGTCGTAGGAGCCGCGGCGCAGCTCGTCCAGCAGCGGGCGGGCGAAGGCGTCGCCGACGATCTGCAGCGAGGTGACGTGCTCGCGCTGGCAGGTCTCCAGCACGTCGGCCGGGTCCAGCCGGCTCGGATCGTGGGGCAGCACGATCGTCCCGCCCGAAACCCAGGTCGAGATGGCGTTCCAGTGGGCAGCCCCATGCATGAACGGCGCCGACGGCAGGCTGCGGAGACCGTCTCGTTTGGTGGCGATGGCCAGCAGCTCGTCGGCGCTGCCGGACACGCCGAGGCAGGTGGCCAGGAAGTCGCCCTGACGCCACAACACGCCCTTGGGCATCCCGGTGGTTCCGCCGGTGTAGAGGATGTAACGGTCGTCGGGGGACAGCCCGGTGGGCTCCCGGGGCTCGGCGTCGGCCAGCGTCTGGTCGTAGGGGACGGCGCCGGGCAGCAGCGCCGCCCCGGATCCGTCGTCGACCTGGAGGACCAGCTGCACCTCGGGCAGGTCGGGGAGGACCTCGGCCAGGACGTCGACGTACCGTCCGCCGACGATGACCGCCCGGGCCCCGCTGTCCCGCAGCACGTAGGCCAGCTCGGTGGCGACGTAGCGGTAGTTGATGTTGACCGGCGCGGTCCGGGCCTTCCAGGCCCCGAGCATGCCCTCCAGGTACTCGTGACTGTTGGTCAGGTAGAGCGCCACATGGTCGTGGGGCGACTCCCACGGCGCCACCTCGGCCGGATCGGCCCGCAGGCCCAGCCCAGCGTCCTGCAGCACCACGGCCAGCCGCCGGGTCCGCTCGCTGGTCTCGCCCCAGGTCCACCGCCGCCCCGGCGCAACGATGCACTCCCGCGTCGGCACCGCGCCAGCTATCGCCTCACACAGCGCCGCAACGTTGTGGTCGTTCACCCCGGCACGATACGAAATTGAGGCGTCTGGCGCGCTATGAGCGCGACAAACGCCTCAATTTCGGAGGGTCTACTGCTGTTCGGTGACGGTGACCGAGCGCATGACGTCGCCTTGCTGGATCTGCTGGGCGACCTCGATGCCTTCGGTGACGTAGCCGAAGAGGTTGTAGAGCCGGTCGAGCTTGCGGGTGCAGTCGTCGATGCAGATGAAGAACTGCGAGCCGTTGGTGTTGGGCCCGGCGTTGGCCATGGCCACTGCGCCCAGCGTGTACTCGCCCTTGACCGGTTCGTCGGCCCACTTGTAGCCCGGTCCGCCCCGACCGCTGCCCTCGGGGTCGCCTCCCTGGACCACGAACTCCGGTACCACCCGGTGGAAGGTGAGTCCGTCGTAGAAGCCGTCCTTGGCCAGGCTGACGAAGTGGTTCACCGAGTTCGGCGCCAGCTTGGGATCGAGCTCCATGACGATGGCGCCTCGATCGGTGGCGATGTCGATGCGATACGTCGCCGCGTCGTTGATCTGGTAGGGCGGGGGAGTAGCCATTCGCTCCACCGTAGCGAACGTCGAACGGGCGAAGAACCCCGGCGATGCGGAACACTGGCCGCCATGGCTGGACCTCCGCTAGACGCGATCGAACGCGAGCAGCTCTGCGACCTGTTCCTGGAACTGGGACCGGAGGCCCCGACCATGTGCGACGGCTGGACCACCATCGACCTCGCCGCTCACCTGGTCATGCGGGAGCACGATCCCCGCTCAGGGCTCGCGATCCTGGGTTCCAGTGACCGATTCGCCAAGCTCGAAGAACGGCTTCTCGAGAAGGGCCGGAGCCGCGGCTACGAGAACCTGGTCGCCCGACTGCGCAAGGGCCCGCCGTTGGTGCCGTGGCGGGTGCCGGGTCTGCGCACACCGCTCAACCTGAACGAGTGGTTCGTCCATCACGAGGACGTGCGGCGGGCCGACGACCGGGATCCCCGCAGCGACGTCCCGGAGCTGGAGGCGGCGCTGTGGAAGCTGATGGGGAGCAGTGCCCGCCTGATGGTGCGAGGCCTCAAGGACGCCGGGCTGGCCCTGGTCGCTCCTGATCACGGAACCCGCGAGGTCCGCAAACGATCGCCGATGGTCACCTTGACCGGGACGCCCCAGGAGCTGGTGCTCTACCTCAACGGCCGCCGCGGCGTGGCCCAGGTCGAGCTCAGCGGCGACGCCTCCGCCGTGAAGGCCCTGGCCACCGCCAAGCTGGGGGTCTAGACCGCAGGATCAGGAGGCGTCGGGTCGCGGGGCGGGTGACTGCCCAGCCCACACCACAGCACCCCGGCGAGGACGTCGGCAGCGTGCTGCTCGGCCATGTCCGACCGGTCGACCCAGTGCCACACCCCGGCTTCGATGAGCCCGAGCATGGCGTCGGCCACCAGCCGGTCGCCGGCGCCGTCGCTGCCAGCCGCCTTGGCCAGCCGGTCCACCCGATCGATGCGGGCCTGGACGATCAACGGATGGCGGCGGACGCTGTCGGTCGCCAACAGCTGCCAGGCCGTGGGCCGCTCGTGGGCGAAGGCCATGCACCGGGCGATGACCTCGACCAGCTGGGCCCGATCCCGGGGCAGCGGCAAGGCCAGGGCCAGGTCGAGCTCGGACAGGACCCGCAGGTACACCTCGGCCACCAGCCCGTCACGGTCGCCGAAGTAGGCGTAGACCAACGACCGCGACACGCCCGCGGCGTCGGCGACGTCGTCGACCGACATCGTGTCCAAGCCCCGCCGGTCGAGAAGTTGATACGCGATGTCGACCAACTGTGCTCGGCGAGCCTTCGGGTCGAGCCGCGCTCGCGCCATGCCCCCCTCCGCCGTTCGGCCTACACCGGTGACCCAGCCGCCACCTCGACCGGAACCGGGGTGGACTGGCTGCCCGACAGGGGGAAGTGGCAGGCCACGTACTGGCCAGGGGCGACCTCACGGATCTGCGGTTCCTCGTTGACGCACCGCTCTTGGGCGTAGGGGCAACGGGTACGGAAGCGGCATCCGCTCGGCGGGTCGATGGGCGACGGCAGCTCGCCGTGCAGCACGTCCTGGGCCGAGGGCCGGACCGTCGGGTTCGGAACCGGGATCGACCGCAGCAGGGCCTCGGTGTACGGATGGGCCGGGTGGGCGTAGAGGCGATCCGGGCCGGCGACCTCGCAGATCTTGCCCAGGTACATCACCACCACCCGGTCCGACACGTTCTTGACCACGGCCAGGTCGTGGGCGATGAACACCATGGTCAGACCGAAGCGGGCCTTGAGGTCCTGGAGCAGGTTGAGGATCTGGGCCTGCACCGACACGTCCAGCGCCGACACCGGCTCGTCGCAGATGAGCAGCTTGGGCTGGGTGACCAGGGCCCGGGCGATGGAGATGCGCTGGCACTGGCCGCCGGAGAACTGGTGGGGCCGCCGGTCCATCGAGCTCTCGGGATCGAGCCCGACCGCCTCCATGGTCTCGCGGACCACTTGGTCCCGCTCGGTGGGCGAGCCCCGCTTCCAGATCTTCATGGGCTCGGACAGGATGTCCCGCACCTTGCGTCGCGGGTTCAGCGACGAGATCGGGTCCTGGAAGATGAGCTGCAGCCGGGTGCGCAACTGCCGCAGGGTGTTGCCCCTGAGCTTGGTCAGGTCGACGCCGTCGAACCGGACGTGGCCGGCGGTCGGCGCCGGAAGCTGGATGATGGCCCGCCCTGTCGTGGACTTGCCGCAGCCCGACTCGCCCACCAGACCGAGGGTCTCACCGGGGAGGATGTCGAGCGAGATCCCCGACACGGCGTGCACCTTGCCTCGGCGTGACGGGAACTCGACGACGAGATCCTCGACGCGCAGCAGCGCGTCCTCGGGTTGGCGCAGATGCGCGGTACCAGTACCGGCCATCACTCCACCCCCTTCGTGGGTTCGCTGGGCGGAGCCGGAGGCTCGGGAGTCGTCGGGCCATCGACGGCGCTGGCCCTGTCCGGGCCCGACCGCAGCTTGACCGGAGCGCTGAGCCCGACCGGATACCAGCAGCGGTAGAAGTGGTCCTGACCGCCCTCCAACAGAGGCGGTGGCTCCTCGTGGCAACGGTCGCGGGCATAGGTGCAGCGCGGCGCGAAACGGCAGCCCGGCGGCGGGTTGACCAGGTCCGGCGGCCGTCCGGGGATGGCCTGCAGGCGACTGTGGCTGGGCGCGTCCAGCGCCGGGATCGATTTCAGCAGTGCCTCGGTGTACGGCATCCGCACGTTGGCGAACAGGGTGGCAGTTGGGGCCTTCTCGACCAGCTGGCCGGCGTACATGACCGCGATCTCGTCGGCTCGGCCGGCGACGACCCCCAGGTCGTGGGTGACCAGGATCATCGCCATGTCCCGATCGCGCTGCTCCCGTTGCAGCAGGTTGAGGATCTGGGCCTGGACCGTGACGTCCAGCGCGGTGGTCGGCTCGTCGGCGAACAGCAGCTTGGGTCCGCAGGCCAGGGCCACCGCGATCATGATGCGCTGCCGCATGCCGCCGGACAGCTCGTGGGGGTACTGCCGGAGCCGGCGGGCCGGTTCGGGGATCCCCACCTCCTTGAGCAGCGCCAGGGCGGTGGCCCCCGCGGTCTTGCGATCCATCTTGAGGTGGAAGCGCATGCCCTCGGTGATCTGGTTGCCGATGCGCAACACCGGGTTCAGCGAGGTCATGGGGTCCTGGAACACCATGGCCATCTCCGCGCCCCACAGGTCGCGGACCTGGTCGGCGCTGGCGCTGAGCATGTCCAGGCCCTCGTAGAGCACCTTGCCGTGACGCACGACGTTGCGTTTGGGCAGCAGCCCCATGATCGACCGGGCCAACACGGTCTTGCCCGAGCCGGACTCGCCCACGATGCCCAGGGTGCGCCCCCGGTCGAGGGAGAACGAGACCCCGTCGACGGCCCGGACCATGCCGCGGGCCGTGCGGAACTGGGTCTGCAGGTCGACCACCTCGAGCAGCCGGCGGTTCGGCGGGAGCGTGGCGGTGGCGGTCCGGCTGACCGCCGCGGCCTTCTCGGCGCTCGACGAGTTACCGCCCGGATGGCTGCCGTCGGTGCCCTGGGGGGTGCTCACAGCACGGCCTCCCGTACGTCGAAGCGGGCCCGGACCACATCGCCCAGATAGTTGAGCGACATCACCGTCAGGAAGATGGCGATGGATGGCACCCATACGATGTATGGGTTGTTCTTCAGATCTCCCCGGCCCTGGTTGATCATGTTGCCCCAGGTGGGGGCGTCCTTGACCCCGACGCCCAGCAAGGCCAGCCCGCCCTCGGCCACGATGACCACCGCCACGCCGAGCAGGGCGATCGACATCATCGCCGGCAGCACGTTGGGCAGCACCTCGCGGATGATGATCCGACCGGGTTTGGCTCCGGACACCACCGCGGCCTTGACGAAGTCGCGCTCCGACCAGGACAGCGTGCTGGCGCGGGTGATCCGCGCCAGGACCGGGGAGGTCACGACCCCCAGGGCCAGGATCAGCACGAGCACCACCCGGGTGTGGGAGACGTTCTCGTCGGTGCTGGCGAACACCGCCACCAACGACAGCGCCATCACCAGGGCCGGGATCGACAGGAACACGTTGAAGATCGTCGACAGCACCCCGTCGACCCGGCCCTTGAAGTAGCCGGCCAGCAGCCCAAGCACACCACCGACGATCAAGCCGAAGAGGATCGCGCCGGTGGCGATCAGCAACGAGGTCCGCGCCCCGAAGATCACCCGGGACAGGAGGTCACGGCCGTTGCCGTCCCCACCGAGGATGTGGCCGGCGACCGTGAACGGCCCGACCCGCACGATGTTTCGGTAGGTCTTGTCCGGGTCGGCCAGGGGCAGGATCGGAGCGAGAACCGCCGATCCGGTGATGAGGATCAGCCACCCGGCCGAGATCCAGCCCATGACCCCCAGCTTGCGGGTGGGAGCGACTTCTATGCTTTCTCGCGGGGTCGCCGTCGCCGCGACCGCGGTCACATCAGCTAGCTCGGGCATGGCGGATCCGTGGGTCGATGATGGTGTAGAGGACGTCCACGGTGAAGTTCACCAGGACATAGACGATGGCGATGATGGCCACGAAGCTCTGCAGGGCCACGTACTGGCGTTGGAAGATGGCCTGGGCCAGCTCGTAGCCCAATCCGGGCAGCTGGAAGATCACCTCGACGATGACCGCGCCTCCGATGAGCGCACCGACATTGAGGCCGGCCACGGTCAGCACGGTGAGACTGGACGGGCGCAGGGCGTGACGCCACAGCACCCGCCGGTCGGAGATGCCCTTGGACCGGGCCATTTGGATGAAGTCCTCCTGCAGGGTGGCCACCATGTCACTGCGCAGCAGCCGCATGTACACCGCGATCTGGCTCGCGGCCAGGGTGATCGTGGGGAGGGCCATGTGCCGGAAGTGCTCCACCGGGTTCTCGCCGAAGTCGGTGTAGCCCTGGGTCGGCAACCAGCCCAGCCAGACGCCGACGTAGTACGCCAGCACCAGGCCGAGCACGAAGTTGGGCAGGGACAGCAGGCCGAACGCGGCGGCGTTGGTGCCCCGGTCGAAACGGGACCCGGCCCGGTACGCGGTCATCACCCCCAAGGGGACCGCGATCGCCAGCGCCAGGATCTGCGAGTAGACGATGAGCTGCAACGAGACGGGGAACGCATCCTTCACGTGGTTGGACACCGGTTCGTTGTCGGTCACCCGGAAGTAGTCGCCGAAGTCGCCGTGGACGAAGTCGCCCACCCACAGGCCGTATCTCTCGTAGAACGGCTTGTCCAGGTTGAGGCGTTCCCGGACGTCTGCTTTGCGTTCCTGGACGAAGGTCGAGTTCTCGTCAGCGACCGGCAGCAGCGTGTCGACCGGGTCGCCTGGCGCCAGCTCCAACAGGAACGCTGTGAACAGCGTGACCAGGAAGAGAACCAGCGCCAGGCCGACGACTCGTTTGCCCAGTTCGCGAGCGAGGTTCATGGGTGCACCGCCTGGCTGGTGGCGAGGCGGCTGTGCACTACGACTCCTTCCACAAGAACGCTGGGTCGTGGCCGACGGCGAGACCGGTGTAGTCGTCGCTGCCGTCCAAGGCCCCGTCGACCGGCCGGGCTCCGACCACCCCGTGCACGTCCTTGGCCATCGGGATGGCCCACAGGGTCCACGAGGTCCACAGGAAGTAGTGCTCCTTGTTGAGCTCCCGGTTGAGGTCCTCGTAGATGGTCTTGCGCTCGGCCTCGTCGGGTGTGGTGCGACCCCGGTCGAGCAGGTCGTTGACCTCAGGATCGTTGAAGCCGGGGAAGTTCACCGGGTTCTTGGATGCGTCGTACCACCAGACGTAGAGGTTGTCCGGGTCGAAACCGGGATAGTTCCGCCACGTGATCATCTGGTAGCCCTTCTCGATCGCCTTCTGGATCAGCGCCGACTGCTCCAGGTTGGTGATCCGCACGGTCATGCCGGCTTCCTCGAAGTACTGCTTGGCCAGATCGATCTGCTTGGCCAGCTGGGTGTCCTGGCCCGAGGTGATCTCGAACTCGAAGGGCAGACCGGTCTCGGTCTCGTACTGCTGGACCAGATCCTTGGCCGTCGCTGCGTCGCTGCTCTTGAAGCCGGTGTCCTCGAGGTACCCCAACGCGCCCGGAGCGAACGGACCATCGGCCAGCACCGGGATGTTGTCGCTGAGGATCTCGTTGCTCTCTTCGCGGTTTATCGCCAGGGCCACGGCCTCACGAGCGGTCGCGTTGTCGAACGGCGGCTTGGTCGTGTTCAGCATGAGGTTGCCGACCTCGGCGAAGTCGTCGGACTCCACCAGGTTGATGTCGCCGTTGCTGGACAGGTCCCGCATGTCCTCGAGGATCAATGCGCCGGTGTTGGAGGACAGGTGGAAGGCGTCGAGCTCGCCGGACTGCAGACCGTTGGCCAGCTGCTGGGCCTCGGGCTGGGGGTGGTAGGTGATCCCATCGAGGTAGGGCAGCTGGGTGCCGTCGGCATCCTTGCGCCAGTAGTCCTCGTTGCGGGACAGCTTCATGCTCGAGTTGACCCGCCAGTCGTCCAGCTTGAACGGCCCGGTGCCGATCAGCTTGCGGGCGCAGTCGATGGCGTCGAGCTGGGCCTGAGCCACCATGCCCATGCGGCCGCTGGAGTACAGGAACGAGGGGAACGACACCCACGGGCGGGAGGTCTGGACCTTGACGACGTTGTCGCCTTCGGTGGTGATGCCGCTGACGTGCCCGTCGTTGGGCGTGTCGTCGACGATGTCACCGAGCACGAAGGAGAACAGCAGCGAGGCCCGGCCCGGGTAGTCGCCGCGGTAAGCCATCAGGTTGTTGGCGACGACCTGGGCGGTCAGGTCGGTGCCGTCATGGAACTTGATGCCGGGACGCAGGGTGATGGTCCACTCGGTGTAGTCGTCGTTGGGGGTGACCGACTCGGCCAGCATGCCGGTGAACGTGGTGCCGTCCTTGCCCGGGACGGTCAGCGTGTCGTAGATCGACCGAGCCACCTGGATGCCGGAGATGGCCAGCTGGCCCTCGGGCAGGCACCAGCCGTCGGTGGTCTCGGCCTCGAGGCCGTAGTCGATGGTGCCACCGGACGTCGGGGTGCCCGCGTCCTCTTTGCCGGGGGCGACCGCACCACCGGTGTCGCCGCCACTCTCGCCGCTGCCTGAGCCGCTGCTGCAGGCAGCCGTGAACACCGCCATGACGATGAACAGAAGCGCCAGGCGGAATGTGTTGGTAGAGCGGGTGGCATTGCGTCGCACGGTGTCCCCCCTGAGGGTTGGCTGCCTGTTTCCTACCGGCGACTGTGCTTGGAACTCCCCCCGGATCCTGGTCAAAGGCCCAGGTGACGCCCGTCACACAATCCCAGCGCAGGGCAACGTAGGACGCTCGTTGGACACTTGTCAACTAATCCGCGTCATTCGTTGCACACGGTCTGCAGAGTTACTATGAGTAGTCTTTCTTGCGGGCCAGGGTCAGGCCGTCGAACGCGGTGAGCATCACCTGGTCGACCCGGTCGTCGTCCCTGACCAGGTCGTTGAACGCCCGCAGAGCTGGAATGTCGGCGTCTTCGCTGGTCTCCTCGACGATCCGGCCCGACCAGAGGACGTTGTCGGCCAACAGCAGCCCACCTGGTCGAACTCGCGGCACCAGCTCGTTCCAATACGACACGTAGCCGCCCTTGTCCGCGTCTATGAAGACCAGATCGAGGTGCTCGCCTTCCGGAAGCTCGCGGAGGGTGTCGAGGGCACCACCCAGGCGCAGATCGATGCGGTCCTGGAGACCAGCCCGCTTCCAGGCCCGGCGTCCGATGCTGGTCCACTCCTCGCTGATGTCGCAGCAGATGAGCCGGCCGTCTTCGGGCAGGGCCCGGGCGATGCAGAGGCTGGAGTAGCCGGTGAACGTGCCCACCTCCACGGCCTGGCGGGCGCCGATGAGGGTGGCGAGGAGTGTAAGCAGTTGGCCCTGGTCCGCTCCTATCTGCATGGCGGAGACCCGACCGAGCTTGGCGGTCTCCTCCTGGAGGTCGGCCAGAACCTGGGTGACAGGCCAGGAGCCGTGTTCGACGGCATAGTCCCGGAGCTCGGCGGTGACGTTGAGGGCGCGGACTTCGGTCATCGGGCCCGACGTTAACCACCCACCCGACCCCACCCTGCCGCCCTGTTAGGTGTCGGCTTCGCCGACGCTGTCGACACCTAATAGGTTCCGACGTATGTCCGATCGTGTGACCGTCACCATGGTCGACGGCGTCGCTGATGTGCGGCTCAACCGGCCCGACAAGCTCAACGCCCTCGATCCCGCCATGTTCGCGGCCATCGCCGAGACCGGAGCCAAGCTGGCCGCCGACCCCTCGGTGCGGGCAGTGGTGCTGTCGGGCGAGGGGCGGGCGTTCTCCGCCGGGCTCGACTTCACCGGGTTCATGGCCAT
>DASXTK010000490.1:0-16044 GCA_036505485.1 Acidimicrobiales bacterium | reverse complement strand
GCGTCGCAGCCACGGTGAGGTGCAGACGGACGAGCGCCGGGTCGCGACGGCGCAGCACGGCGACGGCGGCGGTCACCGCCCACAACCCCACGCACACCAGCCCCGCGGTCTTCGACCCGATGGGATCCAGACCACTCGTGTCCCGAGTGGAGCTGAACAGCTGGCGTATGTCGAGACGCTGGGCCCAGAAGGTGAAGGCGTCCCCGAACGTCACCTTCTTGTCGTAGGGGTTGCGGAAGTTCTCGATGATGATGGCGATGTTCCCGGGGTGGTGGTTGATCTGCTCTATCACCGGCGGCAGCCACAACAGGGCGCCCAACACGGCGGTCCCGCCACCCCAGACCAGTAGCCGCCGCTGGGCCGCGGCGTCACCCCGCCAACGGCGGAACCAGCGGACCACCAGGTAGACCGCGGTCAGCCCGCCCAGCCCGATCACCAGGCCGACATAAGGGATGTGGGTCTGGGCGCAGTAGCTGCCGGCGAACGCCGCCACCGGGAGCATCGGCAGGTCGTCGCACACCACCGACCACACCGCCAGCAGGAACACGAACCACCACACGATCGGGAGGTTCGGGTTCCAGGCTTCGGCCAACCGCCAGGCCCCGTAGGTCCGGATCAGCAGGCCGAGGATCACCGTGACCGCCAGGGCGAAGCGCCAACCACCCCGCCGGTAGCCGATCCAGATGGCCAGGCCGGCGGCGACCAGGCTCACGACGATCGACGACGTCAGCAGCGCGGTTCCGTCGGCCCCGAGCAGCCGGAACACCGGTGCCAGCATGAAGAAGCTCAGCGGACCCGGATGGCTGCCGGTGGTGCCGTAGCCCTGCAGCCGTCCCCCCAGGCCGAGCAGCGGCGGATGGTCGAAGCCCACGTCACGCACCCGCAGCTCGATCTGGGCCATGTCGGAGAGGGGGAACCACCGGGGATCGCGCAGCACCCCGATCGCGATCAGCATCGGCACGACCACAACGGCCGACAGCCCGCCCACCACCAGCAGAGTCCGCCAGCGGCCGGTCGGAATCCGAGCCCGCAAGCGCGACACCCAATCAGACGCCGGCGCTACCGCACCATCGCCGTCACCATCACCATCAATGGCGTCGACCCCGACGCCCTCACCTTCCGTGCCCACAGGAGCCTCCGTCTCCCGAAAGCCCACACCCCCACTCCCAGCCATCCGGGGAAGGCTAGTGCGGCGTGCCGCTCCCGGTCCGGCCCCGCTGGGTGCGGGCCGCGGCCACCGCCAACTCGTCGACCAGGTCGTTCATGCGGTCGCCGGAGTGTCCCTTCACCCACTGGAACCGCACGTTGCCCCGGGCCCGGACCAGGTCGACCAACGGCTCCCACAAGTCCCGGTTGGCCACCGGCTTGCGGGCGCTGTTGACCCAGCCCCGTCGCAGCCACCCCTCCCACCACCGGTCCCGGAAGCAGTTCACGACATAGGTCGAGTCGCTCACCACCACCAGGCCGTTCGGGCCGTCCAGCGTCCGCACGGCGTCGAGCGCGGCGTTGATCTCCATGCGCTGGTTGGTCGTCCGGGACTCGGCACCGCTGGCGAATCGTCCACCCGGAACCGCCCAGGCCCAACCCCCCGGCCCCGGGTTCCCCAGGCACGCGCCATCGGTGTACACGATCGTCGGCGAGGGGTCAGACACGCCGGCGACCCTACCTACCGCGGGGAAACACGAGGAGCATGCCGGAGGGCACGCGACGTGTGGGCACAATGGGTTGCATGATCATCGACGGGTTCGTGCATCAACTTCCCGACATCGACCCCGACGAGACCAGGGAGTGGCTCGACTCGCTCGACGCTGTGGTCGACGCCCGGGGCAAGACTCGGGCGCGGTTCCTCATGTCCAAGCTGCTCGAGCGGGCCCGGGAGCTCCAGGTCGGGACACCGGCCACGGTCTCCACGCCGTATGTCAACACCATCCCCCCGGAGCAGGAGCCGTGGTTCCCCGGCGACGAGCACCTGGAGCGGCGCATCCGCGCCTACATCCGCTGGAACGCCGCGGTCATGGTCATCAAGGCCAACAAGGACGCCGAGGGCATCGGCGGCCACCTCTCCACCTTCGCCTCGTCCGCGGCGCTCTACGACGTCGGGTTCAACTGGTTCTGGCGGGGCAAGGACGACGGCCTGGCCGGCGATGCCGTGTACATGCAGGGCCACGCCGCCCCCGGCGTCTACGCCCGGGCCTACCTGGAGGGCCGACTGACCGAAGCCCAGCTCGACCACTTCCGCCAGGAGGTCGGCGGCGAGGGCCTGTCCAGCTATCCCCACCCTCGGCTGATGCCCGACTTCTGGGAGTACCCCACGGTGTCGATGGGGTTGGGGCCGCTCAACTCGATCTACCACGCCCGGTTCCTGCGCTACCTCCACAAGCGGCGCATCGACGACACCAGCGGCACCCGGGTGTGGTGCTTCATCGGCGACGGGGAGTGCGACGAGCCCGAGACCCTCGGCGCCCTGACCCTTCCGGTCCGGGAGCAGCTCGACAACCTGGTCTGGGTGGTCAACTGCAACCTGCAGCGGCTCGACGGTCCGGTGCGTGGCAACGGCAAGGTCATCCAGGAGCTGGAGGCGGTCTTCCGGGGGGCCGGCTGGAACGTCATCAAGGTCATCTGGGGCTCCAAGTGGGATGAGCTGCTGCTCCGTGACCGCGACGGCGTCCTGCTCAACAAGATGAACACCACCGTCGACGGCGAGTTCCAGCGCTACGCGGTCGAATCCGGGGCCTACATCCGCGAGCACTTCTTCGGGCCCGACCCCCGGCTGCGCAAGATGGTCGAGGGCCTGACCGACGACGAGCTGCGGACCCTGCCCCGCGGCGGTCACGACTACCGCAAGCTCTACGCCGCCTACAAGGCCGCGACCGAGCAGGAGACCGCGCCCACCGTCATCCTGGCCAAGACCATCAAGGGCTGGACCCTGGGGCCGGACGTCGAGGGACGCAACGCCACCCACCAGATCAAGAAGATGACCGTCGAGCAGCTACGGGTGCTGCGTGACCGGCTGTTCCTCCACGAGGTCATCCCCGAGGAAGCCCTGGCCGACGATCGCGAACCGCCCTACATCCGCTTCCCCGAGGGCTCGGTCGAGCACACCTACATGATGGACCGACGCCGGGCCCTCGACGGCCACCTGCCCCAACGGGTGGTGCGGAGGAAGCGGCCGATCGCCATGCCGGACGACGCCACGTTCGCCGAGGTCATGGCCGGATCCGGCACCCAAGCGGTGTCCACCACGATGGCCTTCACCCGGCTGCTGCGGAACCTGTGCCGCGACCCCAACCTGGGGCCGCGGGTGGTACCGATCATCCCCGACGAGGCCCGGACCTTCGGTATGGACGCCCTGTTCAAGGAGTTCAAGATCTACGCCTCCCAGGGCCAGCACTACGAGCCGGTGGATGCTCAATTGCTGCTGTCCTACACCGAGTCCCAGGACGGCCAGATCCTGGAGGAGGGCATCACCGAGGCCGGCTCGTTGGCGTCGTTCATCGCCGCCGCCACCTCCTACGCCCACCGCGGCGTGCCGATGGTGCCGTTCTTCACCTTCTATTCGATGTTCGGGTTCCAACGGGTCGGCGACCTGATCTGGTCCGCGGCCGACTCCCGGGCCCGGGGGTTCCTGCTCGGAGCCACCGCGGGGCGCACCACGCTGCTGGGCGAGGGCCTGCAGCACCAGGACGGGCACAGCCACGTGCTGGCCTCCACGGTTCCTGCGGTCCAGGCATGGGATCCGGCGTTCGCCTACGAGATGGCCACGATCATCCAACATGGCCTGCGCGAGATGCTGGTCGACGACCTGGACGTCATCCACTACCTGACCCTCTACAACGAGAACTACGTGATGCCGGCACTACCGGCCGATTCCGCCGACGAGATCCGCGCCGGCATCATCGACGGCATCTACCGCTGGTCGCCGGCCCCGGACGGACCGGAACGGCGAGCCACCATCCTGTTCTCGGGCACCGCGCAGGGCGCGGCCCGGGCGGCCCAGGCCGAGCTGGCCGAGCGGTGGGACGTCGGAGCCGAGCTGTGGTCGGTCACCTCCTACAAGCGGTTGCGGGAGCAGGCCCTGTCGGTGGAGCGGTGGAACCGGCTGCACCCGAACGAGCCATCCCACGTCCCCTTGGTGTCCGAGCGTCTCGGGGGCGATGGCGGTCCGATCGTGGCGGTCACCGACTTCATGAAGTCCGTCCCCGACCAGGTGTCACGGTGGGTCCGAGAGCCGTTCATCCCCCTCGGCACCGACGGCTTCGGCCGGTCCGACACCCGGGAGCAGCTGCGCTGGTTCTTCGAGGTCGACGCCCCCCATGTGGTGGTGGCCACCTTGTGGGGCCTGGCCCAGCAGGGCGACATCAAGCCCGAGGTCGTCGCCGAAGCCATCGCTCACTACGGCATGGATCCCGAACGCATCGATCCCCGCGCCAACGACATCTGACGCCTCGACGGACTGACTACATTGGGTGGCTTCGCTGCCACTCAATGTGTCGAGGTCGTCAGTGTCGCCGCCCCGCAACCCGCTCGGATACCTGCCCGCGCTCGACGGGTTGCGAGCGTTGGCCGTGGGCGCGGTGCTCGCCTATCACCTCGGCTTCAGCCGCACCCCCGGTGGCTACATCGGCGTGGAGGTGTTCTTCGTCCTGTCGGGATGGCTGGTCTGCGCCCTGCTGGCGGCCGAGCACCAGAGCGCGGGCACCATCGACCTGAAGGCGTTCTGGATGCGGCGGGCCCGACGGCTGCTCCCGGCCGCTGCGCTGGTGATCGGGACCACGCTCAGCGTCGCTGCCCTGTCCCACTACAACCGCCTCGGGTCGTTGCGCTGGGACGCGGCCTCGGCCATGGCGTACGTCTTCAACTGGCGTCTCATCATCGACCAGCAGTCGTACTTCGAGGCCGCCGCCGGACCATCACCGCTGCAGCACCTCTGGTCTTTGTCGATCGAGGAGCAGTTCTACCTGCTGTTGCCGCTGGGGTTGGGAGCAGTCCTCGCCATCCGGAAGTCGCCTGCCGCAGCCGCTCCGGTGGCCCTGGCCGCCGCGATCGGGTTCACCGTGTGGCGTATGGCCATGCTGACGCCGGGGGTCGATCCGTCACGGGTGTACTACGGCACCGATACCCGGGCCGCTGGTCTGCTGGCCGGGGTGGCGCTCGGGCTGGTGTGGGTGCCGAGCCGCCTGCGGGTGGTGCCGGGACGATGGGCCGCGCCGGTGCTGGACGTCGTGGGCCTCGCCGCCCTGGTCGTCCTCGGCGTGTACGGAACGACGGTCACCGAGCGCGACGCGGACGCGTTCGGTTGGTCGCTAACGGCAGTGCAGATCGCCAGCCTGGTGTTGATCGCGGTGGTCGTCCACCCGACCAGCGGGGTCCTGGACCGGAGCCTGGGGATCCGTCCCCTGCGCTGGGTCGGCCAGCGGTCCTACGGCATCTACCTGTGGCATTGGCCGATCGTCGTGGCCTTCGCCCGAGCCCCGGGTGAGCAGCCGGAGTCGCCGCTGCGCAGCATGGCCATAGTCGGAGCCACACTCCTGCTGGCCGCCGCTTCTTACCGGCTCGTGGAGCAGCCGATCCGCCGGCGGGGCATGCGCGGGACCGTGCGGGCTCTCCGGGCCCGGGTGGCGCTGGAGGCCGGTGGTCGTCCGGCCGTCTTGGGGACCCTGACCGCGTTCTCGGTGGTCGGCATGGTCGGCGCGATGTTCCTCGGCTACGACGCCGCCCTGGCCCCCACCACCGATCAGATCGACACCGAGGCGGTGGCGTCGGTCGGTGGGTTGAGCTCCAACTCCAAGTCGGCGGCCGCTCCTTCCTCGGAGTTGGCGGCCCCTGCTCCGGCTCCGGCTGACCCGGCGGCGGCCGCGGCGGCCGCGGCGGCCGTATCCGCCGTTCCTCCGGCCCCGGCGTTCCCGCCCACCACGGGCATCGGCGACTCGATCATGCTGGGAGCCGCGCCCGCCCTCTACGCCCGGATCACTCCCAACCTCGTGGTCGACGCCGAGGTGGCCCGCCAGGGGATCCACGCCGCCGAGTACGTCCAGCAGCTGGTCACCGACGGCCTGCTGGGCAAGGTCGTGATCCTCCATCTCGGAGCCAACGGCCCCTACCCCGAGAGCGTGGTCGACAACATCATGCAGATCGTCGGGCCGGACCGGGAGGTCATCCTGGTCAACGCCTACGTGCCCCGCCGCTGGGAGGGCGAGGTCAACGACACGCTGGCCGACGTGTCCACCCACTACAAGAACATCCACCTGGTCGATTGGAACAGCGTGGCCGCCGGCGACCCGGGTCTGCTCCGGGAGGACGGCTTCCACCTCACCGCCGCCGGAGCCGAGCGCTACGCCGACCTCCTCGCCACCACCGTCCTCGACGCCATCAAGCCCCCACCCCGCCCCGACCCCTACCGCCGCTGACCGTGCTCGTTCTTGCGTTGATTTGGCCCGGTACTCGGACCAGATCAACGCAGGAACGAGCGAATCTCGCTCACGATGTCCCGCGGTGACTCGATGAAGCGCTGCCAGGTGTACCGGAGGACCGTCCACCCGACGAGCCGGAGCTGGTTGTCCCGCACCCGGTCCGCCTCAAAGGCTGCGTCGGTCAGGTGCGTCTCCTTGCCGTCGAGCTCGATGGCAAGGCTGTGGTCGGGGTACGCCAGGTCGACCCGGTAGCGGTTGTCCGAAGCGACGATCCAGTGTTCCGCTACCGGCGACACGAGGCCGGCGTCGTCCAGCATCAGGAGGAACAGCCGAGCGAACTCGGTATCAGGCACTCGCCGGCCGTACCGCCGTTCCAATGCAGCGCGGCACGCCACGATCCCCGGGCGCCCTCGTCGCGCATGCAGGATGAAGGTCTGCCACAGCTGCCGCCAGGTGGCCAGCCGTTTCCGCCGGATCTTGTCGAGCGCACGCAGCACCGTGGTCTGATCCTCGGCAACCGCGGCGATGTCGATCAGCGTCCGAGCCGCGCCGGTCACAGGGATGCCCCACCGCTTCGAGGGGGACGCCAGGTTCCATGCAAGGGTCTCGTGGATCACGAGCCCACTGCGCTTCTGCGGCCGGGTATGCCGACGAACTGTCACCTCGATGCGCCCGGGGGGTCCGAATCCCTCGAGCCCCCACAGGTGCGCGGCGGTCCTGTGCGACGCCAGAGCGTCGGGACCGGCAGCCAGGACGGCACCCATGGCCCGCCCCTTCCAGGTGCGAGGTGCGCCGTTGACCCGGTAGAGACCGGGTCCCTCGATGAGCCACACGCCTCCGGCGGTGCGACGTTTGACGGCGCTACGGGACATGCCAACGTCCAGGCATTGGGCCACGTGGCGTGCGAGTGCTGTCTGGCGGCTAATGCCAGAGCACACTGAAGAGGAGTGTCGTGTGCTGGAATAATATAAAACTAGCCATGGGCTGTCAGCATCGTTTCCGGCGTGGATCTGGTCCGAGTACCGGGCCAGATCCACGCCGGAACGAGCGGTAGCGTCGGGGCGATGAGTTCGCCTTTGCAGTTGACCGGGGATCCGGAGGCCGATGAGCTGCTGGGACGGGAGCCGCTGGCCCTGCTGATGGGCATGCTGCTGGACCAGCAGGTCCCGATGGAGTGGGCCTTCCGGGGCCCGCGCACCATCAAGGAACGGCTGGGCGGACGGCTCGATGCGGCCGAGATCGCGGCGATGGACCCGGAACGGCTGGAGTCGGTGTTCAGGGGCCCGCCGGCGGTGCACCGCTTCCCCGGCTCGATGGCCAAGCGGGCCCAGGCGCTGTGCCAGACCCTGGTGGAGAACTACGGAGGCGACGCCGAGGCCGTCTGGCGCGACGCGAAGACCGGCGACGAGCTCCTGGCCCGGGTCAAGTCCCTGCCCGGCTTCGGGGCCGAGAAGTCCAAGATCTTCTGCGCCTTGCTGGCCAAGCGGTTCGGCATCCGTCCCGAGGGCTGGGAGAAGGCCACGAGCCCGTTCTCCGACAACACCGCCCGCTCGGTCGCCGACATCGACTCCCCCGAGACCCTGGCCAAGGTCCGGGAGTGGAAGAAGGCCATGAAAGCCCGGGGCAAGACCAAGTCCGACTGACGGTGGTCAGGCCGTAGCCTGGTGAACCGTCATGAACAGTTCCTCAGGTTCGGCGGCTGACCTGACTGTCCTTGGTCGGACGGTCCGCCATCCGATCGACCACCTCGAGTGCTTCGACGCGCCGGCGCATGTCACCAACGTGCGCTTCAGCACCGACGAGCTGATGTCGCTGTGTCCGGTCACCGAGCAGCCAGACCTGTCGTCGCTGGTGATCGAGTACCGCCCCGACCGGCGCTGTATCGAATCGAAGTCGCTGAAGCTCTACCTCTGGTCGTTCCGCGACCGGAAAGCGTTCTGCGAGGCCCTGGCGGCGGAGATCGCCGACGAGGTCGTCCGGGCCGCTGACCCCCATGACGTCCGGGTGACGATCACCCAGCACGCCCGGGGCGGCATCGTCACCGAGGCCACGGCCGAGCGCCGGAGGGAGGCGTGAGCGTGGTCGTGACCACGGTGTCGGGGGGACTCGACTCGGTCACCCTGGCCCACACCCTGGCGGCCGAGGGCCACGACCAGGTGCTGGTCTCGTTCGACTACGGCCAGCGCCACGCCAAGGAGATCGACTTCGCCCGGGCCTGCGCGGCTCGGCTGGGATCCGACCACCACGTCGTCGACCTCCGCTCGGTGGGCGGGCTGCTGACCGGCTCGGCCCTCACCGACGCCGAGGTCGCTGTGCCCGAAGGCCACTACACCGATGCCTCGATGGCCGCGACGGTGGTCCCCAACCGCAACGCCATCATGCTGTCGATCGCCATCGGCGTCGCGGTGGCCCGGGGAGCGGAAGCGGTCGCCACCGCGGTGCACGCCGGCGACCATCCCATCTACCCCGACTGCCGACCGGCGTTCATCGAGGCCATCGAGCGGGAGGCTCGGATCGGCAACGAGGGCTTCGTGGTCGACGGTTTCCGCGTCCTCGCCCCCTTCCTGCAGACCACCAAGGACGAGATCGTGCGCCGGGGGGTCGCGACGGGGGTTCCGTTCGCCGAGACGTGGTCCTGCTACGTAGGCGGCGAGCTGCACTGCGGGCGCTGTGGAACTTGCGTCGAGCGTCGGGAAGCGTTCGAGCTGGCCGGAGTCTCCGATCCCACGGTGTACGAAACCGTGCCCGCCTGATGTACGTCATCGCCAAGCGCTTCTCGTTCTCGGCATCGCACGTCCTCACCGCCGTTCCCGAGGACCACAAGTGCCGCCGACTGCACGGCCACAACTACGACGTCGAGGTGGTGTGCGCCGGCGAGCTGGACGAACGAGGCATGGTCGTCGACTACTTCGAGCTCGACCCGGCCCGGGAGCTCATCGCCGCCCGGGTCGACCACCGGCACCTCAACGACGTCCTCGACGGGGAACCGACGGCGGAGCGTCTGGCCTCGTGGCTCTACACCTGCTTCGCCCGGGAGCTGCCCGAGCCGGTGGCGAGCCGCCTCGTCGCCGTCCGGGTCTACGAAACGCCTGAGACATGGGCGGAATACCGGCTGAACTAGTCATCAGCGAAGTCTTCGGCCCGACCTTCCAGGGCGAAGGCCCCTCGCTCGGCCGCCGGGCCGGGTTCGTCCGCCTGGGCCGCTGCAACCTCGACTGCACCTGGTGCGACACGCCCTACACCTGGGACTGGGAGAACTACGACCCCGCCGTCGAGCTTCGCCGAACCCCGGTCGCCGACATCGTCGCCCAGCTGGAGCAGATGGACCCCGACCTGGTGGTGATCACCGGAGGCGAACCACTGCTCCAGCAGCGCGCCCTCGTCCCCCTGCTGACCGCCTGCCGGGAGCGGGCCTGGCCGGTCGAGATCGAGACCAACGGAACCCAGGCTCCACGACCCGAGGTCGTCCCCCTGGTCCATCAGTGGAACGTCTCCCCAAAGCTCTCCAACAGCGGAGTCCCGCTGGAGAAACGCCTACGACCCGACGCCCTGTCCGCCTTGTCCAGGACCGGACGGGCGGTGTTCAAGTTCGTGGCGGTCTCCGTCGAGGACCTGGACGAGATCGCGACCCTGGTCGACACCCACGACCTGAGCCCGGTCTGGATCATGCCCGAGGGCACCGACCCCGACGCCCTGATCGCCCTAGCGAAAGAGCTAGCCGCCCCGGTCATAGCCCGAGGCTGGAACTTCACCCCCCGCCTGCACGTCCTCCTCTGGGGAGACGAACGCGGCCGCTAGAGCGGACGGTGAGGCCGTCCGCCCGCGCCGGACGACGTTCTGTGAGCGGTTGGGTTCGGCCCCCCAGGGGTCCCCGCTAGCGGCGGAGGAGGTGGCGTTGGCGGTCTAGCCAGCCGAGGAGGACGGCGACGGCGCGGGGGTCGTGGCGGAGGCGGTGGCCGGCGCCGTTGATGAGCCGGAGCTCGGCCGAACCGTGGGCGTCGACCAGGACCCGGGCGTCGAAGGACGGCACGCTGTCGTCCTCGTTGCCGTGGACCACCAGCAGCGGCCGGGGTGCGTAGTCCTGCACGCAGGCGATGGCCCGAATGGCCCGGAAGTCCCGGGCCCAGGTGTCCAGGGAGTCCGGGAAGGAACGGTCGGTGATCAGCCCGACCTCCCGGCTGTGCTCCAGCAGCCGGCGGGGATGTCCGGCCCAGTCGTCGAAGTCGGCCGGCGCCCCCAGGGCAGCAACGCCCCGCAGCCGCGGATCCCGAGCGCCAGCGCAGATGGCCAGCGCACCCCCCGTGCCGAACCCGGCGACCCACACCCCCAGCGGCTCCTCCTCGGCCTCGAGGTGGTCGACCGCAGCCAAGAGGTCGTCCAGCCAGCCGCCGAGGGAGAACTGCCCCTCGGATCCGGAGCTGCCCCGCAGCGCCAAGGCCAAGGCGATCCAGCCCATCTCGGTGGCCAGCCGGTCGGCCAGCTCGGGCAGGCTGTAGGCCGCGGTGGCGGCGGTCTCCACCACCGACGGATAGCCGTGGCACAGCACCACGGCCGGAAGCGGACCGGTGGGCCGACCCGGCGGGCGGGCGATGTGAGCGGCGAGGCTGAGCCGACCGGACCGAACCCGGTCCTCCATGTCCAGATCGCTCACGGGTCGGTGACCTCGAGCCCGAGCAGGCGAGCGGCGTTGTCCCGCAGCACCGCCGCCACCACCTCGGGCGACGGCGAGTGGCTCTCGAAAGCCTTGAGCCACTTCCCGAAGGTGATGAACGGATAGTCGGTGCCGAACAAGCAACGGTCGGCAAGCGGCCCGAGCACCGCGTCCCGCAACGCCGGCGACCAGCGCCGGGGCGACCACCCCGACAGGTCCAGCCACACGTTGGTCTTGTGCTGGGCCACCGCCAGCATCTCGTCCTGCCAGGGCCAGGACGGGTGGGCGGCGATGATCTGCAGCTCCGGGAAGTCAGCAGCCACCGCATCCAACAGCACCGGCCGGGAGTAGCCGAGCTTGATGCCAGCGCCACCCGGCAGCCCGGCGCCCAAGCCGGTGGTCCCTGTGTGGAACAGCACGGGGATCTCCAGCTCCGCGCAGACCGCGTACAGGTCATAGAAGCGACGGTCGTCCGGCGAGAACCCCTGCGCGCTCGGGTGCAGCTTCAGCCCCCGCAGCCCCAGGTCGACGACGGCCCTCCGCAACTCGGCGACGGCGGCCACTCCCTTCCACGGATCCACGGAGGCGAACCCCAGGAACACGTCCGGATGCAACGAAACACACGACGCCACGAAGTCGTTGGTGACCGGCGGCAGACCAGAGGCGGACGTGGCGTCCCAGGCGAACAGAACCGCCAGCACCGCGTCGGCCCGGAACTCGGCGGCCATCTCCTCCACGGTCCGCACCGGGATGGTGGTGTGGAAGTGGGCCTCGGTGGCCTCCTTCAGCGGACCCATGGCGTCGACCAGCCATTCCCGGGTCGACGGGTGGACATGCACGTCGATCGCTCGGCAGCGCACCGCAGGGAGGGAGTCACCCACGGGCCGTGCTCACCTCCGACAGTGCACTAGTCGCCCCCAGCTGTGGCCATCTCGGCCTCCGCCGCCTGGCGGGCGCCCTCACACTTGGTGCAGCGCCGGTAGCTGCGGTTGCGGGCCTCGGCCAGGCTGTCGGGCCCGAAGCACAGGAACGTCTCGGCCTGCAGCAGCTCGTCTAGCACGGCCTTGTCGGTGCAGTTGTCGACGTCGTGCACGATCTGGGTCCGCTTGTCACCGACCCAACGGTGGTCCTCGAAACGCGCCAGACGCTCCATCCGCGGGACGCTACACCGCCAGTGCGAGCGGACACGAGACACGGCACACTGCATCTTCGTCATGTCTTCGTTCAGATCCGCGGCATCGCCAACCGTGCTGCGCCGGGGCCTTTCCTTGCTGTGGGACGGCGCACGCACCCATCCACGACCTTTCGTCCTCGCCGTCACCGGCTCCACCCTGTACGCCCTGATGGCCGTCGGCGGGTCGATCGTGCTGGGCCGGGTGACCGACAAGGTGGTGACCCCGGGCCTGGGTGACGGCGTGAGCAACAAGACCATCGCCCTCGGTGCCGCCGCGATCCTGGGTGTCGCCCTGCTGCGCTCGGTGGGGGTGGTGTTCCGCCGCTTCTTCGGTTTCACCTACAGCTGGCGCATGCAGCGGACCTGGTTCCTGCGCCTGGCCGACACCTACCTGGCCGTGCCGCTGGACTACTTCGGCCGCAATCCGACCGGAACCCTGCTGGCCCATGCCGACGCCGACGTCGAGCGGGCGATCAACCCGCTGCAGCCCCTGCCCCTGGCCCTGGGGGCCTGTGTGATCGTGGTGACCTCGGTGATCGCCCTGGCCGTGGTCGACCCGCTGCTGATGCTGGTCGGCCTGGCGCTGTTCCCGACCCTGGCCCTGCTGAACCGGATGTACACCCGGCGCATCGAGGAGCCCGCGGCCCGCACTCAGGCCCGGCTCGGGGACGTTTCCGCTGTCGCGCACGAGTCCTTCGACGGCGCGCTCGTGGTCAAGACCCTCGGCCTGGAGGAGCGGGAGGCGACCCGGCTTCACACCGCGGCCCAAGAGTTGAGGGTGGCCCGGCTCCAGGTCGGCCGGCTGCGGGCGTCCTTCGAACCCAGCCTCGAAGCCCTCCCCGATATCGGGATCGTGCTGCTTCTCGCCATCGGATCGTGGCGGATCTCCAACGGCGACCTGACCATCGGAGGTCTGGTCCAGGCCATGGCGCTGTTCGGGATCCTGGCCTTCCCGACTCGGGTCGTGGGCTTCCTGTTGGAGGAACTGCCCCGCGGCGTGGTCTCCGTCGACCGGTTGCGCGACGTCCTGGCCACCCCGCCCCGCCACCTCCCCGGCGACGGCGAGGGCACGCCGCTGCCGACCGGACCGTTGCGTGTGGACGTCGAAAGCGTCCGGTTCACCTACGAAGTGGAGGACTCCGAGGACTCCGTGGTCCTGGACGACTGCAGCTTCAGCATCGAGCCCGGCGAGGTGGTTGCCCTGGTCGGCGCCACCGGCAGCGGCAAGTCCACGCTGTGCCATCTCCTCGCCCACCTCCATGATCCCGAGGCCGGCACCGTTCGGATCGGTGGCATCGACCTCGCCGCGGCCGATCCCGCCAGCGTGCGGCGCAGCGTCGCCCTGGCGTTCCAGGAAGCGTTCCTGTTCGTCGCCTCGCTGCGGGAGAACCTCACGTTCGGCGAGCCGGTCGATGATCCCGACCTCGCCTGGGCGCTGGATACGGCCCGGGCCGAGCGGTTCGTGGCCCACATCCCCGATGGACTGGCCCACGTCGTCGGCGAGCGCGGCGTAACCCTGTCGGGCGGACAGCGGCAGCGGCTGGCACTGGCCCGAGCCCTGCTGCGGCATCCCGGGCTGCTGGTGTTGGACGACGCCACCTCGGCGGTCGACCCGGTGATCGAGCAGCAGATCCTCGCCAACCTGCGCGAGTCGCTCGAGACGACCACGCTGATCGTTGCCCACCGCCTCTCGACCATCGCCCTGGCTGACCGGGTGCTGTTCCTGCACGGCGGCCGGATCCTGGCCACCGGACCCCACGAGGAGCTGGTGGAGACGGTGCCGGCCTACGCCGCCGTGGCCCGGGCCTACGAACAGGACGTCGCAGCATGACCGATCTGCGTGACCGCGACGACACCGATCCGCATGGCGCCGCGGTTGATCTCCTGGTCGAGTCGGCGCCACCCGGCTGCTACGACGAGGAACGGCCCCGCCCGGAACCGACGCCCGACGAGGACGCCCTGGCCAACGCCGGCGCCGTCGAGGTCCTGCGCCGCGGCGTCCGGGTCACCCCCGAACTGCGGGAGGGCCTGCTGTTCACCATGGCGCTGGCCTTCGTCACCGCCACCGGCAAGCTGGCGGTCCCCATCCTCATCCAGCAGATCCTCGACCGAGGCGTGCGGGGCCCGGGCGGGTTCCGACCAGCGTTCGTCTACGGAACGGCCGCCGTGGCGGTGGTGGCGATCGTTGGGCTCTACCTGCTGGCCCGCGCCACGTACCTGCGGCTGGTCCGAGCCACCGAGGCCGGACTCCTGGGCCTGCGCATGCGGGCCTTCGCCCATGTCCACAAGCTCTCGGTGGCCGAGCACAACGACCAGCGCCGGGGCGCGCTGGTCGCTCGGGTGACCAGCGACATCGAGACCCTGGCCCAGTTCACCGACTGGGGTCTGGTGGCCTGGATCGTCGACTCCGTTCTCATCGTGGGGGCGTTCCTGGTGATGGCGGTGTACGACTGGCGCCTCGCCCTGCTGACGATGGCCATCTTCTCGCCCCTGCTGGTGCTGTTGCCGATGATGCAGCGCCGCCTGCTCGCGGCCCAGGACGACGTGCGGGACACCGTCGGCAACACCTTCTCGGAGGTGTCCGAGGCCATCACCGGCGCCTCGATCGTGCGGGCCTACGGGCTGGAGAAGCGCAGCCGGGGCCGGCTGCTCGACGCCATCAACGATCAGTACCGAGCCCGGCTTCGGGCGGCCCGCTTCGTGGCCTTCATGTTCCCGCTGGGGGATCTGTTCGGCGCCACCGCGGTGGCCTCCGCGGTCACCGCTGGTGTGGTCTGGGGAGGGGGTTGGGGACTGGACGTCGGTGAGCTGGTGGCGTTCCTGTTCCTGATCGGCCTGCTGCTCAACCCAGTCGCCGAGCTGTCCGAGATCCTCGACCGCACCCAGATCGCCATCGCCGGCTGGCGCAAGATCCTCGGCCTGTTGGAGACGCCCATCGACGTGGCCGATCCGCCCGACGCGCTGACGTTGCCCCGCGGCGCGCTGTCCATCGAGTCGGACTGCATGAGCTTCGCCTACCGCGACGGGACTCCGGTGCTGCGCGACGTCGAGCTCGCGGTCCCAGCCGGGACCCGGGTCGCCATCGTGGGCGAGACCGGTTCCGGCAAGACCACGTTCGCCAAGCTGCTGTGTCGGCTGGCCGACCCGACCGCGGGCTCGATCCGTCTCGGCGGGGTCGACCTGCGGGCCACGGACGGCGAGTCGCGGCAGCGGGCCATCCGCCTCGTCCCCCAGGACGGGTTCCTGTTCGACGCCAGCGTGGGCGACAACGTCCGGTTGGGACGACCGGAGGCCGACGACGACGAGGTGCGGGAGGCCTTCATCGCCCTGGGCCTGTGCTGGTGGCTGGACGACCTGCCGTTGGGCCTGGCCACCCCGGTGGGCGAGCGGGGCAACAGCCTGTCGGTTGGCGAGCGCCAGATCGTGGCCCTGGCCCGGGCCCAGCTCGGCGATCCCGGACTGCTGGTGCTGGACGAAGCCACCAGCGCGGTGGATCCCGAGACCGAGCGGGCTCTCACCGAGGCCCTGGCCCGGCTGGCCCAGGGCCGCACGATGGTGTCGATCGCCCACCGGCTGTCCACGGCCGAGGCCGCCGACCTGGTGCTGGTGTTCGATGGCGGCGAGCTGGTGGAGCGGGGCCCCCACGCCGACCTGGTCGCCGCAGCCGGCCCCTACGCCAAGCTCTACGCCAGCTGGATGCGCAGCACCCGCGACAACGGCGACAGCGACCGCCCCGACACCCTGTGACCCCAGTCGTTCTGTGACGGTCAGGCCTTGGGGCCGACCGCGCCGATCTCGGTCAGGTAGTC
>DASXTK010000489.1:0-18449 GCA_036505485.1 Acidimicrobiales bacterium | reverse complement strand
ATGTCCACCACGTCTTCGCCAGCCTCGACATGCACGACCGGCAGTATCCGGTCAAGCCACTTGGGCAACCACCAGTTGGCGTCGCCCAGCAGCTCCATGGTCGCGGGCACCAGGACCATCCGGACCACGGTGGCGTCCAGGAACACCGCTACGGCCAACCCGGTTCCGAACATCTTCATGGCCTTCACCGGCCCCAGGACGAAGGCGCCGAACACACACACCATGATCAGCGCCGCGGCGGTGATCACCCGGGCCGTGGCCGCAAGACCATTGGCTACCGCCTCGGCGTTGTCGCCGCTGCGGTCGTACTCCTCCCGGATGCGCGACAGCAGGAAGACCTCGTAGTCCATGGACATGCCGAACACCACGGCGAACAGCATCATCGGGATCCACATCTCGACGGGACCCTTGTCCTCCACCCCGAACAGGCTCATCCCCCAGCCCCACTGGAAGATGGCCACCAGGATGCCGTAGGCCGCGCCGACCGAGATCAGGTTCATGATCACCGCCTTGAGCGGGACCAACAGGCTGCGGAACACCAACATCAGCAACACGAACGACAGCAGCAGCACCGTGCCCATGAACCACGGCAGCCGCTCACCCATGTAGGCGGAGAAGTCCACGACCATGGCGGTGGTCCCGCCCACCAGCACCTTCACTCCGGTGCCGTCGAGGACCCCGGGGATGGTGTCGTCCCGCAGGGTGTGGACGAGGTCGCTCGTGGCCTTGGCCTGCGGGGAGCTGGTGGGGATCACCTGCATCACCGCGGCGTCACCGGCCTCGTTCGGTTGCGGCGGCGAGGCGAAGGCCACACCCTTGGTCTGGTTCAGCTTGTCCTGCAGCTGCTCCAGGGTGGCCAGGTCGCTGGCGCCGTCGGGGGTTTCGGCGACGAGGAGGAAGGGACCGTTGAACCCCGGACCGAACCCCTCGGAGAGCAGGTCGTAGGCCTTCCGGGTCGTGTCCGACCTGGGGTTGTTGCCCGCGTCGCTGAGCCCCAGCCGCATCGAGGCCAACGGGGCAGCCAGCACGCCGAGGACCAAAGCTCCGAGCAGCAACGCCGGCCATGGCCTGTGCTGGATGACGCGACTCCAGCGGTACCAGATGCTGGTCGTGTCCGCGCCTTCCTCGCGCTTGCGATGAGGCAGGCCGAGCTTGTCGATGTTGCGACCGGCGAACCCCAGCACGGCGGGAAGCAAGGTGAGCGCAGCCGCCATGGTCATGAACACGCCAAGCGAGATCCCTATCGCCAGTCCGTTCATCATGTCGAGCCCCACGGTGAACAGACCGAGCACGGCCAGGATCACGGTGGTTCCGGCGAAGAGAACGGCCCGGCCCGAGGTGTCGATGGCCCGCACGACGGCCCGATCTGGCTCGGCGCCGGCGTGCAGGTTCTCCCGATAGCGGGTGACGATGAACAGCGCGTAGTCGATGCCCACTCCGATGCCGATCATCATCACGGCCTGCTCGGAGAAGCTGGGCATGCCGATCAGGTTCACGGTCAGGCCGACCAGCGCGATGCCCGTTCCGATGCCGAACAGGGCGGTCATGATCGGCAGGCCCATGGCCACCACCGATCCGAAGGCGATCAGCAGGATGACCATGGCCGCCACGATGCCGATGAGCTCGCTGGGGCTCTGGGCCTGGTCGCCGAAGATCTGGCCGCCCAGCTCGACCTCAGTGCCCGGGATGTTGGTGGCCTTGACCACATCCTTGGCCTTCTTGGCCGCGTCCTCGTACTTCGTGGAATCCCGGTCGGCCATGTTGAGCTGGGCGTAGGCGATGGTCCCCTTGGGTGAGATCTGCCGGGCGCCCTCCTCCGTGAACGGGCTGACCACCTCGGTGTCCGGGATTTCCTGCTGCAGCTTGGTGAACAGGTCGTCGAGACCCTGACGCACCGTCGGGTCGTCGAAGCCGTTGGCGTTCTCCACCACGACCTGACCTTCGAAGCCGGCCTGGTTCCCGAAGCCCTTGGCCTTCAGCTGGTTGAACGCATCCTCGCTGTCGGAGTCCGGGAGCTGGAAGTTGTCCTTGTACGTCCCGCCGAACGCACCGTTGAGGGTGCTCACCGCGATGAGCAGCAACACCCACGTCGCAACCACCAGCCAGCGGCGGTGGTAACAGAACCGAGCGATCCGTTGCAGCATCTCGGAGCGACCTCATGAGGAAACGCCCGCGCCTTACACCAACGGTCGGGATGGTCGGGGGAGCTTGCCACGCGACCTCGCGGAACAGAAGCACACGCGGGATCGTCCCTGGTCAGAGGGCCCGAGTAGCCGCGGTGGCGGCAGCCGCAGCCAGGACCGCGACCACGAAGGGCGCCCGCCGGTAGAGCGCGATGGCGGCAGCGCCGAGCCCGACCAGCCGGGCGTCGACGACCAGTGTGCTGTCACGGGCGATGGTGCTCACCAGCACCAGCGCGGCGAGCAGCGCCGCCGGCAGCAGGTCGGCCAGCCGGGCCACCTGCTCGGGGAGGTCGCGTCCACCCAGCAGCAGCGGGGCCGCGGCCTTGAGCCCATATGTTCCGACGGCCAAGCCGATCAGGACCACGGTCGCGGTCACGGCACCGGTACCTGTTGGGCTGGAACCGGGGTGCGCCGTCGCCACCCCGCGGCAACCCCGCACGCCGCGGCCAGGATCGGAACCCCGGGCGGGGCGATCGGCACCAGGGCCACGGCGATCAGCGCGCCAGCCAGCGCGCTCCGCCTTTGGGCGGGATCGGTCAGCCGAGGCCAGAGCAACCCGAGGAACGCGGCGGGGATGGCCGCGTCGATCCCCCAGGTGGACACCAGACCGGCGGACGACGACAGCGCCCCTGCGCCGATCAGCGTGCTCACGTTCCAGGTCGTGAACACCGCCAGGCCGCAGCAGAGATAGCCGTAGCGCCGCCAGCGGAGATCGGCTTGGGCCGAACCGATGGCCGTCGACTCGTCGATCATCAGCTGCGACCACAGGGCTCGGCGCCACCACGGACCCCGCAAGGCCGAGGCCATCACCACCCCGAAGGCCAGCGAGCGCAGGTTCAGGAGCAGCCCGGCGGCGATGGCGGCCAGTGGGGAACCACCGCTGCCCAGCACCTGCACCGCAGCGAACTGGGCGCTTCCGGTGAACACGAGGAGCGAGAACGCCGAGGTCTGCCACAGCGAGAGCCCGGCGTCGGTGGCGGCGATGCCGAAGGCGAAACCGAAGGGAATGACGGCCACCGCTATCGACAAGGCTTGACGATGAATCTCTCCCCGCGGAGACTGTTCGTTGTGTCGGACGATCCGTCCAGTTTATCGAACACGCCCGGGACGGCACACGTGGTTTCCGTGGTCGGGGACAACATTCGCCGCCTGCGGGCCCGGGCCGGGCTGTCCCTGCGGGAGCTCGCCTCCAAGGCCACGGTCAGTACCTCCACGCTGTCGAACATCGAGGCCGGCACGGGTAACCCGGGGGTGGAGACCCTGGTCGACATCAGCGGGGCGCTGGGGGTCCCGTTCAGCGAGCTGGTCCTGCCCCACGAGCCCGACGTCCGGGTGCAGCGGGCCGACGAGGGCGTGGTGGTCCGGGCCGAGGCCGCCGAGTTCGCCAGCCGGCTGCTCGTGGCCGCCAGCGGGCGCAGCGTCACCGAGGTGTACCACGTGACCATGGAGCCGTCCGGCGTGTACCGGGCCGAACCCCATCTGCCCGGCGTGACCGAGAGCGTGATCGTCGTGGACGGCGGCATGCGGGTGGGGCCGCTCGACACCACGGTGGAGCTGGGCCCCGGCGATCGGGCCACCTTCGCCGCCGACCAGATCCACACCTATGAGGCCCTGGTCGCGGGCACCCGGGCGATCCTGGTGCTCAGCTACCGCTGACCTACGCTGCGACTCCATGGATCCGATCGGGGTCGTGCAGGACATGTGGAGTGCGGTCTACGCCCGAGACTGGCCCCGACTGCAGGGGTTCTTCACCGAGGACTCGATCTACTACGACGTCCCCACCGGACCGACGACGGCGGCACGGGGACCGGAGGGGATCATCGCCCGGCTGCGGCTCGGCCTCGACGAGCTGGCGGGCTACGAGCACCGGCCGGGGTCCATCGCCATGGCTGGCGAAGTCGTGATGCTGGAGCACGCCGAGACCTGGCATTGGGCCACGGGCGAGACCGTCACCCTGCCGTTCGTGACCGTCCATCGGGTCGTCGGCGAAAAAGTCCTGCTCTGGAAGGATTATTGGGACTACGAAACGCTGCGCCGCGGGGCTCCACCGGACTGGGAAGAGCGTCTGCTGGCGGCCGACGTCTCCGGTTGGATCTACGACGCCACCGGCGTCTGATGGGGCACTACGCCAGCTTCGGTTCCAGATAGCCCACCAGGTCGGCGATGCGGATGCGTTCCTGGGCCATCGAGTCGCGTTCGCGGACTGTGACCGCGTGGTCGTCCAAGGTGTCGAAGTCGATGGTCACGCAGTACGGCGTGCCGAGCTCGTCCTGGCGGCGGTAGCGGCGGCCGATGGCCTGGGTCTCGTCGTAGTCGGTCATGAAGTGGGGCTGCACCAACCCCAACACTTCCTTCGACACCGGTACCAGCGCTTCGTTCTTGGACAGCGGCAGGACGGCCAGCTTGTAGGGCGCGATGCGGGGATGGAGCCGCAGCACCACTCGCCGCTCCCCCTTCCCAGCGCCCTCGCGGACCACCTCTTCCTCGTCGTAGGCGGCCAGGAGGAAGGCCATCGCCGTGCGGGTGGCTCCGGCGGCGGGTTCGATCACATAGGGCACGTACCGGTCGCCACTGGCCTGATCGAAGTAGTCCAGCTTCTCGCCGGAGTGCTTGGTGTGAGCGTTGAGGTCGTAGTCGCCCCGGTTGGCGATGCCCTCGAGCTCGTCCCAGTTCCAAGGGAACCGGAACTCGACGTCGGATGTCGCCGACGAGTAGTGCGACAGCTCGTCCTCGTCATGGGCTCGCAGGCGCAGCTTCTCGGCCGGGATCCCCAGGTCGACGTACCACTGCAGCCGTTCCTGGCACCAGTACTCGTACCACTTGTCGGCCTCGGCCGGCGGCACGAAGTACTCCATCTCCATCTGCTCGAACTCGCGGGTGCGGAAGACGAACCCGCCGGTGGTGATCTCGTTGCGGAACGACTTGCCGACCTGGGCGATACCGAACGGCGGTCGCTTACGGGACGTCTCCAGGACGTTCTTGAAGTTGACGAACATGCCCTGAGCCGTCTCCGGCCGCAGGTAGGCCACCGCGCCCTCGGACTCGACCGGCCCGGCGGGGGTCTTGAACATCAGGTTGAACTGGCGGGCCTCGGTGAAGCTGTCCTTGGCTCCGCAGTTGGGACAGACCCGCGGGTCGTCCAGCTTGTCGAGACGGAACCGCTCCCGGCAGTTGCGACAGTCGACCAGGGGATCGGTGAAGCTGGCCAGGTGCCCGGAGGCCTCCCAGATGGCCGGCGGGGACAGGATGGCGGCGTCGAGCCCCACCACGTCATGGCGCAGCTGGACCATCGAGCGCCACCAGGCGTCCTTGACGTTGCGCAGCAGCAGGACCCCGACCGGCCCGTAGTCGTAGGTGGAGCGGAAGCCGCCGTAGATCTCCGCCGAGGGGAAGACGAACCCGCGCCGCTTGCACAGGTTGACGACCTTGTCGAACAAGTCGACATCGTTCGTGGCAGGTGTCGAGCCCTCGTCTGGCATGACCGACGAGTGTAGGACCCGACCGGACAGGCCATTGACCGGGTTTCGGCCGCACGGACCGTCGCGCGAATGGCACATCACGAGATGACCGGAGTGGTAGAAACGGCTGGGTGAGCGCACCTGCCTACCCGGGCTACCAGGCCCCCGCCTACCAGGCCACGCCCGATCCCACGGCTGTCATCGGCCAGCGGATCGGCGCCTACGTCGTCGACTTCCTCCTCTTCGCGATCGTTGGACTGGTCTTCAGCGTGTTCGGGCCGCTCGGCGAGTACGTCGAAGTGCCCGACGGCACGGACTCCTTCGACGCCTGCGACACCTTGAAGGACGCCGACAGCGACGTCGCCCAGTGCGTGGCCCTCGGTGATCGCATCTACTTCGGAGACGGTGGCGACCTGGCGATCCAGTGGGGCGTGGAGATCGCGCTGTGGATCATCGTCTTCGTGATCTGGCAGGGGCTCACCGGCATGACGCTGGGCAAGCTCCTCATGGGCGTTCGTACTGTGGGTGAGGACGGTCGACCTCCCGGGATGCCTCGGTCGTTCCTGCGCTCGATCCTGTGGATCGTCGACGGGCAACCGTGCGGCATACCCCTGGTCGGCTTCATCACCGGGCTCACCTCCAAGGGCCACCGCCGGGTCGGCGACATGGCGGCCAAGACGTTCGTCATCGGCAAGGGCGACGTCGGCAAGCCCGTCGTCGTACCGGGGTTGACGGGCGGGTACGGGGCACCGGGAGGCTACGGCGCTCCCGGCTACGGGCAGCCCGGCTACGGCGCTCCGGGCTATGGCGCTCCGACCACCTATCCCGGGCCTGCTGGCTATCCGGCTGCTCCGGGCGCCGAACCGTGGGGCTCGGCTGCGCCCACCGCTCCCCCGACCGCTCCGGCCCCTCCTCCGCCCGGCTCGGCCTGGGGCACACCCACAGGCGCCGCGGCACCGTCGGAGGCCGGGGCTCAGGCTCCGCCTCAGGCCGACCTCGAGGACCTTGCACCCGCCGCGCCAGAGACCACCATCGACGCCTCGTTCGGGTCCGGCGCCGCCGGCGAGACCGGCGGCGAGTCCTTCATGGGATCGCACATCGAGCCCAGCAGCGACGAACCAGCGCCGACGGCAGCCGACGCCGAGACCACGCCTGGGGAAGCCGACAAGACCGAGGCCGAGGCGGAGTCAGAAGCTGCATCTGCTGAGTCCGAGGCCGCGGCCGCGGACAGCGGCGAAGCCCCGAGGGAGCTCGAGGCCGCCGAGGCCGCCGAGGCCGAACCTGAGCCGGCTGAGCCCGCCGCCAGCGAACCCACCATCTCCGCAGCACCAGAGCCCGAAGCCGCCGCACCTACGGCCTCGCCCGAACCGGCAGCAACGGCTCCGGCTGCGGAACAGCCTCCTGCGGCCGGCCAGGCCCCGACCTACAACCCCCAGTGGGACGCGGCCCGCAACACCTACATCCAGTGGGATCCCAACCGCGGCCGCTGGCTGGCCTGGGACGACACCGCCAAGCAGTGGAACGTCATCTAGCTCTTACGGCCTGATCACGCTCGGTGCAGCGAGTGCACCGAGCGCAGGCGGCGTTCGAGGTGGTGCTCCAGGACCTTGACCGCCAGGTGGTCGACCTCGGCGGTGACCGACGACGCCGGGGCGTTGAGGGCCGAGCCCAGCTTCCCGCCCAGGATCTGCTGCACGATCGCCAGCGCCTCCTCGCTGATCGCGCTCCCCTGGCGGTGCTCGGCACAGCGCATGCCCCCCTCCTCGATGGCCCAGGCCACGAGCCCGGACTCGGCGCCGCACACCACACAGGCCTCGACTTGGGGCCGGTAGCCCTCCAGAGCCAGCAGCTTGAGGAAGAACGCCGGGACGACCAGCGGCGCATCCCGGGCGGCCAGCTCCCGTAGGGCGCCCTCCAGCATCCGGTAGAGCCGCGGGTTGGGCTCCCGCTCCATCGCCACCTGATCGGCCGCCTCCAGCATCGACACCGCCCGGGCCAGCCGTTCGAAGTCGTCGCGGATCGGCGCGTAGAGGTCGATCGAATCGGCCTGGGTGACGATGTCCAGCTCACGTCCGACGTACAGCAACAGATCGACGTGGCTCAACGGCTCCAGCCGGGCGCCGAACCGGCTCTTGGTCTTGCGGACGCCCTTGGCCACGGCCCGCACCTTCCCGTGATCCCGGGTTAGCACGACGACGATCCGGTCAGCCTCGCCCAGCTTGTGGGTCCGGAGCACGACGCCGCGATCGCGGTACAGCGACACGGCCGCCCTTGCGCCTACACCCCTCCGAAGCGACGGTCCCGACGCTGGAACTCGCGGATGGCCTCGAAGAGGTGCTCTCGCCGGAAGTCGGGCCACAGCACATCGCTGAACACCAGCTCGCTGTAGGCCAGCTCCCAGAGGAGGAAGTTGGAGATGCGGAACTCGCCCGACGTGCGCACGACCACGTCCGGATCGGGCATCTCAGGATCGTAGAGATGGGCCCGCAACGTCTTCTCGCTGACCTTGTCGGCGGGGATCCCGGCGCGCACCATGGCCCGCACCGCATCGATGATCTCGGCCCGGCCCCCGTAGTTGAAGGCCAGCGTGAAGGTCATGCGCTGGTTCTTGCTGGTCATCTCGACTGCCTCGTCGATCTGACGCAGCAGCCGTCGGGGCACCCGCCAGTCGCGGCGGCCGATCACCCGGACCCGAACGTCCAGCTCATGGAGCTCGTCACGGCGCCGCAGCAGGATCGACTCCTGGAAGCCCATGAGATAGCGGACCTCGTCACGGGGCCGCTTCCAGTTCTCGGTCGAGAACGCGTAGACCGTCAGCCACTCCACCCCGGCATCGAGAGCGCCATGGACGGTGTCGAACAGCGCTTCCTCACCCGCCGCGTGACCGTCGGTACGAGCCAGCCCCCGGCGCTGAGCCCAGCGCCCGTTGCCGTCCATGACCAGGCCGATGTGGACCGGCACGCGGTTTGGGTCGATGGCCTCGGGAAACACGGATGGCAAACTACCGCCAAGCGGGTGACCAGCGCCTGGCAGACACGGGATCGATGCCAAGTCGACATCGGCTGACGGAGACTGTCAGACCCCCCGTCCGACCACCCCACCCTGCCACCCTGTGTGGAGACGGCTCCGCCGCCACTGTCAGACCTCGGACGTACCATCCGGAACGTGGCTTTGGAACTGACGGCGACCACAACGGCATACGGACGGCCAGCCCTCGAGGCGCTGGCGCGGGTCGTCGCCGACGCCAAGACCGACGATCCGCTGGCCCCGGTGACGGTGGTGGTCCCGTCGAACCATGTCGGGGTCACCGCTCGGCGGATGTTGGCCTCGGGTGCGGTGGGGTCGGTCAACGGGCGGGGCCGCGGCATGATCGGCACGACGTTCCTCACCCCGTATCGGCTGGCCGAGCTGCTCGGCGCACCTGCGCTGGCTGCGGCGGGGAAACGACCGGTGTCCACCCCGGTCATCGGCGCGGCCTTGCGCCAGGCGCTGCGCCACGAGCCGGGGGTGTTCGGGCCGGTGGCCGAGCACCCCGCCACCGAGGAAGCGTTGGTCGCCGCGTTCGGCGAGTTGGCCGACCTTTCCACTGGCGGGCTCGACCAGCTCGCGGCCCAGAGCCGGCGGGCCGGCGACGTGGTCCGGCTGTGCCGGACCGCTCGGGCCGCGCTGGCCGACCGTTGGTACGACGAAGCCGACCTGGTGACTCGGGCTCGGGCGTTGCTCCGGGGCAGCGAAGCGCCAGCCATGACCACGCAGTTGGGTCGGGTGGTCATCTACCTCCCGCAGGACCTCACCCGCCGGGCTGCGGCGTTGCTGCGCGAGCTCGCGAGCCATCTTCCCGGGACGACCGTCATCGTCGGACTGACCGGTCAGCCCAAGGCCGATGCCGGCGTCCGCCGCTCGCTGGCCCGGCTCGGTCTGTCCGGCGATGCCCTGGCCGCGGCGCCTGATCCACCGACCGGCTCTGCCGCCTGGCCGGTGGATCAGGCCCGCACTCGGATCGTCACCACCTCCGACGCCGACGACGAGGTGCGCACCGCGGTGCGGGTGGTCCTCGACGCCGTGCGCGACGGCGTTCCCCTGGAGCGCATGGCCGTGCTGTATCCAGCCGAGATGCCGTACAACCGCCTGGTCCACGAACACGTCGCCGCGGCGGGGATCCCCAGCAACGGCCAGGCATCGCAGCCGCTCAAGGGGCGGGTGCTCGGGCGCACGATGCTGAACCTGTTGGCCTTGCGGGACCACAACTACCGACGCCGTGACGTCCTGGGCCTGCTGACCAGCGCCCCGCTCCGGGCCCGCGAGAACGGGGTCGGCCCGCCGATCGCCGATTGGGAGCGCATGTCCCGCCAGGCCGCGGTGGTCGCGGGGCGCGACCAGTGGGACCGCCGGCTCGCCCAGTTCGCCGACGAGCTCGACCGGCGGGCCGTCGAAGCCGAGGAGGCTCTCGTGCTCGAGCCGGCGGTCGTCGATCCCGCTACCGAAGCTGACACCGAACTCGAACCCGACGTCAGCGGGCCGCGGGTCCTGTGGGAGCGCCGCCGGGTTGAACGGGTCCACGAGCTGCGCAGCCAGGTCCTGGGGGTCATCGACCAGATCGAAGCGGCGTCGGCCACGCCGCGGACCTGGCGGCAGCGGGTGCGGTGGCTGCGCCGGCTCGCCGCCGACCTCCTCGGCCCCGAGACCGACCGTGAGACGTGGCCGTTCGACGAGCGCAAGGCAGCCGAGCGGGTCGATGCCGCGCTCGATCGCCTGGTCGCCCTCGACGACATCGATGGGCCGGTCTCGCTGGACGTCTTCCGGCGGACGCTGGAGCTCGAGCTCGACGCCGACCTGGGCCGGGCCGGCCGGCTGGGTGAAGGGGTGTTGGTGGGGCCGCTCTCCCTGGGCGTGGGCCTCGACCTCGATCTGGTAGTGGTTCTGGGGATGGCCGAGGGTGTGCTGCCGTCCCGCCCCAACGAGGACTCGTTGCTGCCCGACGCCGAACGTCGAGTCGTCGGGGGCGAGCTGAACCTGCGCCGCGACCACATCGACCGTCAGCAGCGTCAGCTCCACGCCGCGCTGTCCACCGCCACCGACCACGTGCTGTGCGCGCCGCGCGGCGACCTCCGGGCCAGCAACGAACACGTCCTGTCGCGCTGGCTGGTCGAGATGACCTCGGGTGGTGGCCCAAACCACGTCGTCATCGAGCACGTCCCCTCCTTCGCCCATGGGGTGACCCACGTGGCCAACCCGGCGACCGAGCAGGAGTACCGGCTGCGCGATCCCGCGGCGCTCGACGCCGATCCGATCGTCCGGCTGGGCCGCGAGATGCGAGACGACCGCCGCAGCGACCGCTTCACCCGCTTCGACGGCAACCTCAGTGGCCGGCCGGTCCGCTCGCCCCTGGACGACATCGTCTCAGCGACGCGGCTGGAGAGCTGGGCGGTGTGTCCCCACGCCTACTTCCTCCGCCAGATCCTCCGCATCGAGCCGGTCGAGGACCCGGCCGACACGCTGTGGATCACGCCGTTGGCCCGCGGGTCGCTGGTCCACGAGGTGCTGGAGCACTTCCTGGGTGAGGTGCTGGTCCGTCCCGAGGGTGATCAACCCCCGCCTGATCGGCCTTGGACCGACGACGACCGCCGGCTCCTGCACGAGATCGCCACCGCCACCTGCGCGGCCTACGAGGAGCGCGGCCTCGTGGGGCGATCGTTGTTCTGGGAACGCGATCGGGCCCGCATCCTGTCGCGGCTCGACCGGTTCCTCCACGAGGACGACACCCGACGTCGGACCACCCGCAGCCGCCCCATCGCTGCGGAGCTGGCGTTCGGGCTTCCCGGCGTCGATCTCGAACCGGTCGATGTGCCGATTGCCGACGGCGTCGATGGTCGCATGCTCCGATTCCGGGGAGCGGCCGACCGCATCGACCTGACCGAGGACGGTGGCCTGCGGGTCATCGACTACAAGACCGGGCGACCCGACGACTACCGCGCCCTGTCGCCCGCCAACCCCGACGACCGCGGCACCCATCTGCAGCTGGTGGTGTACGGGGTGGCGGCTCGGGCCTATCGCCAGGAGCCCCAGGCCCCGGTGACCGCCGAGTACTGGTTCATCGGCGATCGTCCAGGTCTGACGACCATCGGCTACGAGGTCACCGACGAGGTCCTGACCCGAGTGGGAACGACCTTGGCCACCATCGTCGATGGCATCGAACACGGCGTCTTTCCTGCACGACCCACCGCCAGCAGCAGCGATCCGTTCGTGCGTTGCCGCTACTGCGACCCCGACGGCCTGGGGGTGACCGACCGACGCCGGGCCTGGGAGCGCAAGCGGCGCGATCCAGCGCTCGTGGGATACGCCCGGTTGGCCGAACCGGATGCCGAGGTCATCGTGGAACGGGCGGACGCGTCATGAGCGGCCGCGGCACCGACAGCATCGCCCGCGACCGCATCCGCACTGCGCTCGACGAGACCTTGTTCGTCGAGGCCGGCGCTGGTTCCGGCAAGACCCGCGCCCTGGTCGACCGGGTGCTGGCCCTGGTGGTCGTCGGTGATGTTCCGCTGGCTGCGATCGCCGCGATCACGTTCACCGAGAAGGCCGCGGCCGAGCTGCGCGATCGGATCCGCACCACGCTCAGCACCGAAGCCGCCGATGCGTTGGAAGCGGGCGACGAGCTCCGCTCGGTCCGCTGCCGGCAGGCCATCGACGACCTCGACGGTGCCGCCATCGGTACCCTGCACAGCTTCGCCCAGCGCATCCTGTCCGAGCACCCGGTGGAAGCCCGGCTGCCCCCACGCATCGAGGTCCTCGACGAGGTGGCGTCGATGGTGGCCTTCGACGACCGCTGGACCGCGTTCCTCGACGACCTGCTCGACGATCCGACCTTGGCTCGGCCCATCCTGCTGCTCACCTCGGCCGGCGTGCGGTTGCCGACCCTGCGCGAGATCGCCGTGTCGTTCAACCAGAACTGGGACCTGGTCGAGGAGAGTGCTCCCCGCGAACCAGTGGACGTTCCCGAGTGGGGCGATCAGCTCGTCGAACTGTTGGCCGAGGTCGACGCCTTGGCCGAGGAGTGCGACAACTGCCATGACGAGGACGATCCGCTGTTCCAGCTGTTGTGCAATCTCCGCGACTGGGCCGAGCAGGTGCGAGCGGCGCCGGACGAGTCGGCCCGCCTGGCCCTCATCCGGCTGGAGGGAGGTCGGCCCAAGGCCAGCCCCAACGGCAAGGGCGCGAAGCCCCGCTGGGCCAACGGGCACGACCTACCCAAGCTGCGGAGCCGCATCGCCGCGGTGCAAACCCGCTGTGAGCAGCTGGCCAACGAAATCGCCCACGCGGCACTGGTCCGCGTGGTGGTCGAACTGCGGAGCTTCACCCTGGACGCCGCCGAGGAACGGCGCCACGACGGCCGTCTGGAGTTCCACGACCTGCTGGTGATGGCCCGCCAGCTCCTGCGCGACCCGTCCGACGGCCCCGCGGTTCGGGCCGCGTTGGCCGCGCACTACCGGCGTGTGCTGATCGACGAGTTCCAGGACACCGATCCCATCCAGGTCGAGCTGGCGGTCCTGGTGGCGTCGGACGACCCCACCGCCAGCACCCGCCCCTGGCAGGAGGCTGAGCCCGAGCCGGGCCGGCTGTTCTTCGTCGGTGACCCCAAGCAGTCCATCTATCGCTTTCGACGGGCCGATGTTGCGCTCTTCCTGGAGGTAGCCGCCCGCTTTGGTGGCGACGACCGGCGGCTGGCGCTCACGACCAACTTCCGGTCGGGAACCGGGTTGGTGGCGTGGATCAACATGCTGTTCGGCCGGCTCATGGCGTCCGAGGAAGACACCCCGACCGCCACCCAGCCCGTCTATGAGCCATTGGTGGCTGAACGCACCGATGCCGGTGTCGGCCCTGCCGTGGCGGTGCTCGGACGGGCGGCCCACAGCGACCTTCCGACCGCCGACGACCTCCGCACCCGGGAAGCGACCGATGTTGCCGCCGCAGTGCAACAGATCCTGGCCGAGGGCTGGCTGGTCGACCGGTCCGCCGACTGGCAGCAGCCCGACTGGCACCCAGCTCGGGCCGGCGACATCACCATCCTGCTGCCGACCCGCTTGTCGTTGCCGTTCCTGGAGGACGCATTCATCGACGCGGGGATCGCCTATCGCACCGAATCGGCGTCGCTGGTCTACGGCAGCCGCACCGTCCGCGACCTGTTCGCGACCCTGCGGGCCATCGACGATCCCTCCGATGAGCTGACCGTGGTCAGCGCCCTGCGATCGCCCCTGTTCGGCTGCGGCGACGACGACCTGTTCACGTTCCGGGCCGAGCAGCATGGACGCTTCGACTACAGCCGCGGTCGGGCCGAGACCGTCGATCCCGAGCATCCGGTGGCACGAGCCCTGGCCTATCTGCGAGCGGCCCACGATGACCAGCGTCGTTGGTCCACGCCCAGCGAGCTGATCGATCAGGTGGTGCGGGACCGACGAGTCCTGGAGATGGCCGGCGGCGAGGGTCGCGCCCGCGACCTGTGGCAGCGCATCCGCCTCGTCACCGACCAGGCCCGGGCGTGGACCGACACCACCAACGGCACGCTGCGCCAGTACCTCGACTGGGTGCGGCATCAATCGGCGCCGGGCAGCCGGGTGGCCGAGGCGGTGCTGCCCGAGACCGACGACGACGCCGTCCGCATCATGACCATCCACGCGGCGAAGGGCCTGCAGTTCCCCATCGCCGTGCTGGCCGGCCAATCAACGCTGCCGTACACCCGCATGGCCGGCGCCCAGGTGATCTGGCCGCCCGGGGCCCCGTGCATCCTCAACGTCGGTCGACGGGTGACATCCCCGGCGTTCGAGGCCTGGCGACCCCTCGACGAGCAGATGTCCCACGACGAACGGATACGCCTGCTCTACGTGGCCTGCACCCGGGCGCGCGACCACCTCGTGCTGTCCGTGCACCGACGTCAGCGGGCCCAACCGGCGGCTTCGCCCAGTCGTTTCAGCAATGCCGAGCTGCTCGTCGAAGCGCTCGGCGACGACCTCCCGAACGACCTGCTGACCGCCACGCCAACCCAACAGACCTTCGGCTTCGGGCGGCGGGAGCCTGTGCCCGACCAGCCCGCCCCGCTGCTCCCCTTCGACCAGTGGCGCCAACAGCGGGCCGACGCCCTGGCCCGCGGCGGTCGGCCGCGCACGGTCGCGGCGACTGCCTTGACCGACGAGGGTCGTCCTGATGCCGAAGCCGACCCCGGTCTACGCAAACGCCCCGGCGACATGGATCTACCGCCGTGGCGCAAGGGCCGCTATGGCACCGCGATCGGTCGAGCCGTGCATGGAGTGCTTCAGGTCATCGACCTCGCCTCCGGCCGGGGGCTCGATGACGCGGTCGCGGCCCAGGCCGCGGCCGAAGGTGTGGTCGGCCACGAGCAACACGTCCGAGCCCTGGCCCAGGCCGCGCTGACCGCGCCAAGCGTGATCGACGCAGCGAGGAGCCCCCACTGGCGCGAGGTGTACGTCGCCGTTCCCGTCGGCTCGGGCCGCACCATCGAGGGCTACGTCGACCTGCTCTACCGAGGACCCGACGGGCTTGTGGTCATCGACTACAAGACCGGTCCCGCAGCCCCCGATGACGACCTGGCACCCCTGGTGGAGCGCTACACCCTGCAAGGCGCGTCCTACGCGCTCGCTGTCACCGAAGCCACCGGCGAACCAGTAACCCGAGCAACGTTCGTCTTCCTAACCCCCACAGGCCCAGCCGAACGCTCCATCCCCAACCTCCCGCAAGCCATCACCACCGCCCGCGCCCGCATCGAAGCCGGCACCTTCACCACCGTCGACTGAAACCCCCGAAATTGAGGCGTTTGGCGCGCCTATAGCGCGACGAACGCCTCAATTTCAGCCAGTCATCGGGAGACGAGGAGGGTCGGCCGCAGGCCGACGCCATGTCCACGCGGGGTGCGGGCCACGAGCCCAGGTAGGTGACAGGACCCGCCAGCCACCGGAACGACAGGCGAGGGGTCCGAGGGGTCCCCGCCACCCGCTACCGTCGGCTACGTGCCTGCGGATGATGTTGCCCTCGCCCTCCGGCGGGTGGTGGCTGAGCTCCCCGGCGGCGGTGAGGCCCGTGAGGGTCAGGTGGAGATGGCCGAGCGGGTGGCTGCAGCCATCACGTCCGGACGACACCTCATCGTCCGGGCCGGCACCGGTACCGGCAAGACGCTGGGCTATCTGATCCCGACGATCCTGTCGGGTCAGCGGGTCGTGGTGGCGACCGCGACCAAGGCGCTGCAGGATCAGTTGGCCACCAAGGATCTCCCGTTCCTGCAGCGCCATCTGGACCGGCCGTTCGACTACGCCGTGCTCAAGGGGCGTTCCAACTATCTGTGCGTGCAGCGGCTGGCCGAGGTCTCGGCCCGAACCCTCGACGCCGAGGGCCAGCAACTGGCCATGGACGGGCTGACCGAGCGGGCCAACCGCGACGAGCTGCGGACCATCACCAAGTGGGCCGCGACAACGACGGTCGGCGACCGGGCCGAGCTCGAGACCGAACCGTCCGACACGACGTGGATGGCGGTCAGCACCACGTCGCGCGACTGCCCCGGAGCCCGGCGTTGTCCACGCGGCGACACTTGCTTCGCCGAACGGGCCCGCAGCGCCGCGTCCGAGGCCGACGTCGTGGTGGTGAACCTCCACCTCTACGGGCTCAGCCTCGCCACCGGCGGCACCACCATTCCCGAGCACGACCTGGTGGTGGTTGACGAAGCCCATGTGCTGGAGGACGTCATCTCCGCCAGCTGCGGCGTCGAGATCGGGCCCGGCCGGTTCAGTCACCTTGGCCGCCTGTTGCGAGGGATCCTGGCCGAGGCCGGCACCACCGTGGCCGACGTCGAAGGCGCAGGCAGCATGCTCACCGACGCCCTGACGCCCCACCGAGGGCAACGACTGACCGCTCCCCTTCCGGACGATGTGGCCACCACCATCACAACGGCACGAGAACGGGTGGCCCGGGCTGGGGCTGCTCTCGGCAACCTGCCCGACGATGCCCCCGAGGACGCCACGGCCCGGGCGGTGCGGGCCCGGCAAGCCGCGTCGGCCCTGATCGACGACCTGGACGCCGCCCACAATCCGACCGAGACGGAAGTGGTGTGGGTGGAGGGTCCGGAGCACTCGCCGGCACTGCGCATCGCGCCCCTGGACGTGGCCGAGCTGCTGCGCGCCACCTTGTGGGACCAGCGTCCCGCGGTCCTCACCAGCGCCACCATCGCCTCCGGGCTGGGAGCCCAGGTCGGGTTGCCGCCAGAGAGCCAGGTGCCGCTCGACGTTGGCAGCCCCTTCGACTACCCCCACAACGCCCTGATCTACTGCGCCGCCCATCTGCCCAAGCCGACTGCGCCGACCTGGGGCGATGCCGCCCTCGAGGAGATCGCGACCCTGGTCGAGGCCGCCGGTGGACGCACCTTGGCCCTGTTCACCAGCTATCGGGCCATGGGTCGTGCCGTGGAGGTGCTGGGCGACCGGCTGCCGTTCCCCATCATCGCCCAGGGTGACCTCCCCAAGGCCCGACTGATCGAACGGTTCGCCGACGATCCGGCCACCTGCCTGTTCGCCACGATGAGCTTCTGGCAAGGCATCGACGTCCCCGGACCGTCGCTGTCGTTGGTCACCATCGATCGCCTGCCGTTCCCCCGGCCCGACGAGCCGCTGCTCCAGGCCCGGCGGGAGCTGGCCGGACCCAACGCCTTCACCACGATCGACGTGCCCCGAGCCGCGACGCTGCTGGCCCAGGGAGTCGGTCGGCTCATCCGCACCAAGACCGACCGCGGTGCGGTGGCGGTGCTCGATCCTCGTCTGGCCACCGCCCGCTACGGACCCAAGATCGTCTCGGCCCTGCCCAAGATGCGCCGCACCCGCGACCAGGCCGACATCGTCGCCTTCCTCCGCTCGCTCCGCAGCTGATCAGAAGCCGAGGCGGTCCAGGGCGTCGTCGCGGCGCTGCCAGTTGCGATCGACCTTGACGTGCAGGTCGAGGTAGGCGCCCTCCGGCAGCTGGGCTCGCACCGCGGTGCCGACCTGCTTGAGGACCTCGCCGCCCTTGCCGACCACGATGACCTTCTGCGACGGGCGTTCGACAAGGATCTCGACCCGCACGTAGGGCCATTCCCACTCGGTGACCCGCGTGGCGATCGAGTGCGGCAGTTCCTCCCTAGCCACGGCGAGGAGCTGTTCCCGCACCAGCTCGGCCACCCAGAACGCTTCGGGAACGTCGGTGATCATGCCGTCCGGGAAGTACTGCGGCCCCTCCGGCATCCGCTCGACCAGATGCTCGATCAGCGGCGGGACCCCTTCACCGGTGCGGGCCGAGACGGGGAAGTACGCCTCCAGGCCCAGTTCGCCGGCTCGACCCAGCTGGGCCAGAACCTCGGTCGGCTTGGCGATGTCGACCTTGTTGACGACGACGACCGTGTTGGCGGGCACCCGCTCGGCGACCCAACCGTCGCCCCGGCCGAAGGGCTGGGTGGCATCGACCACGAACACCACCACGTCGACATCGTCGATGGTGCTGCGGGCGGTGGTGTTGAGCCGCTCGCCGAGCGGCGTGCGCGGCTTGTGCATCCCGGGAGTGTCGACGAAGACGATCTGGGCGTCCGGCTGGTTCAGCACGCCCTGGATGCGATGGCGGGTGGTCTGGGGCTTGTCGGAGACGATCGCGACCTTCTGTCCCAGGATCTGGTTGAGCAAGGTCGACTTGCCCACGTTGGGCCGTCCCACCAGCGTCACGAACCCGGACCGGAAGCTCACCGGGCGACCCTACCCAGTGGCCGAGGAGGTTCCGGCCGTGCTCA
>DASXTK010000488.1:0-4341 GCA_036505485.1 Acidimicrobiales bacterium | reverse complement strand
ATGCCCAGCTCGGCCAGCAGGGCGACATCCGCCACCATGTGGTTCCGGTGATCGGCGGCTGGGCCCGCGGCCTTGAAGTCGTCCCAGATGGAGCGCCCCCGGCCGTCCAACTCGGCGCCGCCTTCGATCTGGTAGGCGGAGGTCCCGACTCCCCACAAGAAGTCGTCGGGAAATAGCCGCACCTCGCTCGCATCCCCCACAACACCCCTCCGCATGAGAGCGCTCTCACGTGAGAGCGCTCTCATCAAACCACCCCGGTCAACCGGCGGACCCCATGCCCGCCAGCGCCTGGCGACTAGGGTCCTCGCTGCTGGATGGGGTTGACTCAGGCGGGGGCAAAGGGCATGCGGTCTCGGGGACGTGCACGTTGGTGGATGCGCGGCTGCGTCGCGCTGACCGCAGGGTGGGTCGGCCTCACGGCCGTCGTCGCTGATCCGGTGCTGGCGAGGCCGGCTCAGGTGCCGGCTGGTGGCCGTTATCTCGAGTCCGTGTTCGACGAGGTGGAGATCACCAGGGACGTTCCCTACCGGGAGACCGTCGACTGGCGGGGCAACCCCGACACCCTGCTGCTCGACATCTACGAGCCGGCCGGAGACACCATCGCCAAGCGTCCGGTGATCCTGATCATGAGCGGCGGGTTCTACGCCTTCATCGACAAGACCCTGCTGTTCGGAGCCGGCGAGACCTATGCCCGCATGGGATACGTCGTCGTCTCGATCGAATACCGGGTCCGGCCCGGTGCAGGTCTGGAGCAGTTCCCGAACGTCGACCCGGACGTTCTCCAGGGCGCGATCCTCGACGCCTACGACGATGCCTTCGCCGCGGCGGGATGGATCCGCGACCACGCCGCCGATCTCCGCATCGACCCCGAGGCCATCGTGCCCGTGGGAGGGTCCGCCGGCGGCAACATCGCCTGGAACCTCGCCTGGTTGCAGGGCGACGACCTGCGACCCGAACCATCCGGGATCCGTGCGGCGATCTCGACCGCCGGAGCACCTGGCCCCGGAACCGCCGACATCGGCGACCCGCCGGTGCTCGCGCTGCACGGCACCCGCGACCTGATCATCGACGTGTCCCTGGCCGCGGAGCCGTGCACCGCAGCCGACGAGGCCGGCATCCGTTGTGACCTGGTCACCTACGAGGATGCGGGCCACCCCCTGGATCCACGGACCCAGGACCTCCTGAGACTCCACGGAGCCGACATCACCGCCCGGAGCGCGGGGTTCATCGCCGAGGTGGTCCTCCAGCCGCTCGGCTACTTCGGCGAGCCGTCCCCGCCTGGTCAACCAGGACCGGGTGAGCCCGTCAACGTGCCGCCGCCCGCCACCCCCGTCCTCGCCCAGCCGACGTTCACCGGCTGACGACCATCCGTCGCCGGTTGGCCCCCTGAGGTGGGAGGATGCCGGTCGTGCTCAGCCCTCGCACACCGGCGGGATCGGTCGAGGAACTGGTGGCCGGCGCCACTCGCCGGGAACAGTTCCGCAACGCCGACGGCAAGTCGGGATCCCGCTTCGAGCGGGTGGAGATCGGCGGCGAACGTTACGTCCTCAAGCTGCTCCACGTGGACGACGACTGGATCGCCCGCTCCCTGGGTGACGTGCGCTGCCGCCCGCTGCTGGTGTGGAGCTCCGGCCTGCTCGACGCGGTGCCGCTCGGCATCGACCACACGGTGGTGCGGGCCGCGGCCGGGTCGGGACGCCACGGCTGGGGAGCGGCGCTGCTGATGCGCGACGTCGGCGAGCACCTCGTACCCGAGGGCGACGACGTGATCCCCCTGGAGCAGCACGCCGGCCTCCTCGACGGCATGGCCGAGCTGTCGGCTCATTTCTGGGGCTGGACCGACGACATCGGGCTGCTGCCCCAGAGCGTGCGCCTGTCCTTCTTCGGACCGGGGATGCTCGCCGTGGAGGGAGGCCTGGGTTGGCCGGATCCGGTGCCTCACATCGCCGAGGAGGGCTGGCAGCGTTTCGGATCCCTAGCGCCGCCGGCCGCCCTCGATGTGGTGACCCAGCTGCGTCGGGAGCCGTGGCTCCTGGCCGAGGCGCTGGAGTCCACCCCGTCGACGCTGCTGCAGGGCGACTGGAAGATGGGCAACCTGGGCAGTTGGCCCGATGGGCGGACGATCCTGCTCGACTGGGCCTACCCGGGCGAGGGACCGGTGTGCCACGACCTCGCCTGGTACTTGGCGCTCAACCGGGCCCGCCTCCCCGAGTCCAAGGAGGACTCCATCAGCCGGTTCCGCCGGGCGCTCACCCGCCACGGGGTGTCCACCGATGGCTGGTGGGAGCGGCAGCTCGGGCTGTGCCTGTTGGGTGCCCTCGTCCAATTCGGCTGGGAGAAGGCCCTAGGCGACGAATCCGAGCTTGCCTGGTGGACCACCGCCGCCCTCGAAGGCTCCGACTGGCTCTAACTCCTCACGCCCCCTGCACAACAACCACCGACCTCGGTCCCCGGGGCGCAGCTGAAGTACCACCGCAGTGTTCTAGCCAGTGCCTCGGGCTGACAGACTGCGGAGGTGGTTGTTGGGAGGATTGGGCGGGGGCGGCTGGTTTTGCTCTGTGCTGTTGTTGTCGTGGGGGCGTGCTCTGGGGATGACGATGGGGCGGGTGGGGACCGGGCGTCGGGTGCTCATCGGGCCACCACTACCGAGACGACTGCGGCGGCGACAACGACGACCACCGCGGTGGCAGTGCCGGCGCCAGCGGGGTGCGAGAGCTTTCCGGTGGACAACTACTGGCATGCCGATGTCTCTGGATTGCCGGTGCATCCGGGTAGCGGGGCGTATGTGGCCAGCATTGGTGGGGACGATGGGGTGAAGGCCGACTTCGGGTCCGGCACCTGGGAAGGCGGACCCATCGGGATCCCGGTCACGCAGGTCGAACCCGGAACGCCGGGGGTCCAAGTCGAGTTCGACTACGCCGACGAGAGCGATCCGGGCCCCTACCCCATCCCCGGCAACGCCAGCATCGAGGGTGGTCCGGACAGCGACGGCGACCGGCACGTGCTGCTGGTCGACCCCGCCGGGTGCCGGCTCTACGAGCTGTGGAACGCCCACCCCAACCCGGACGGATCCTGGCGAGCGGGCTCTGGCGCACAGTTCGATCTGGCTTCCGACTCGCTTCGCCCGGCCGGATGGACCTCGGCCGACGCCGCCGGCCTGCCGATCGTGCCCGGCCTGGTGCGCTACGAGGAAGTCGCCGCCGGCCGGATCGACCACGCCATCCGGGTCACGGTCCCGGCCAGCCAGAATCAGTACGTCTGGCCGGCCCGGCATGCGGCCTCGGACAGCAGCGACCCAGCGTTGCCGCCGATGGGCCTCCGACTGCGGTTGCGCGCCGACGTCGATACCTCGGGGCTCGCACCCCAGGCCCAGGTCATCGCCGAGGCCATGAAGACCTACGGCGTGATCGTGGCCGACAACGGCTCGGCCTGGTACCTCAGCGGAGCCCCCGACGACCGCTGGGACAACGACGCCCTCCGCACCTTGGGGACGCTGAGCGGCGCCGACTTCGAGGCAGTCGACTCCACGCCGCTGATGGCCGACCCCGACGCCGCCCGCGTCAGGGGATGACGCCGAAGGCGACTTCACACATCACTCGGACCGGGCGTCCACTGGGTCCGGGCCGCCCACTGCTCGGCCCCGGCGAGGATCAGGTCGCAGGCGGGATCCTTCACAGCGAAGTAGGTCTCCCAGTCGTCGGGCGCCCACTCCGCCAAGGCCCGTTTCAGCAGGCCATAGGACGCAGCAGCCAACGCGTCGGCCCGCAGGTAATCGCGGAACAACAGCGCATAGCGCTGGTTGGCACGACCGGCCTCCCGCACGTGGACATGCACCGAACGCCGCGACGCCCAGTAGTGCTTCGTCCATTCCCCCACGTCAGCGACGAGGCCAGGAGGGACATGATCGTCGGCGATCCCCCGATACCGACGCACAACACCCGGGATCAGCTCGTCGGGCCAGCCGTCCGCGGCGGCAAGATCCATGACCGTGATCTGGATGTCGACGACGTCCTTGGCCGCGAGTCCGGGAACAGCAGTCGAGCCGATGTGGTCGATCCGGACCGCCCGAGCGCCGAGCGCGGCCCGAAGAGCGCTGCCGACCTCGGCGAACCGCTCGCGCCACCTGGGGTCGTAGTCGACGATCCGAAGAGGCTTCGGGTCCACGACCCGGAGTCTGACAGCCCGCTCAGCCGCCGAGGGTGGTGGCGGAGCGGAGCGGCTTGTTCCATCGCTCTTTGAACGTTTTTGGTTGCCTACCAACCAAAAACGTTCAAAGAGCTCCCCGACGCCGGTCCCCGACGACCCAACGTGTTCCCGGCATCGGGTTGAGCCACAAAGACC